>NZ_KI669454.1:717278-717844 GCF_000507845.1 Helicobacter macacae MIT 99-5501
CTTAGCTCGCTCGTAATGACGATTGGCGTGTGGATTGCTAAAGAAACTGCGCTTCGCTTGTTTTGCCACACTCGCTTAGCTCGCTCGTAATGACGGAGATATTTGCGTTACTAGCAGCAGTTACTAGCTTTGCTTGAGATTCAAGGGATAAAGAACCCACCCCCAAACCCCCTCCGCAAGGGAGGGGGCTTATTCGTGCGTTTTAGTCCCTTGTAAAATCAGGTCATACTAAAAGTATGAATGGATAGAGTTGGAGGAAAAAGAATGTTTTAGTCCCTTGTAAAATCAGGTCATACTCAAAGCGACACCGAAGGGCGTTACGACCTAACGATGTTTTAGTCCCTTGTAAAATCAGGTCATACTAAAAGTCAAAAGAAGCTCAAAAATGCGAGTTTATGGTTTTAGTCCCTTGTAAAATCAGGTCATACTCAAAGTATTTCGGCACAAAAAGCCGAATTTTTAATGTTTTAGTCCCTTGTAAAATCAGGTCATACTAAAAGCCGCTGAGCGAAAAAAAAGGACACACAATGGTTTTAGTCCCTTGTAAAATCAGGTCATACTAAAAG
>NZ_KI669454.1:719254-720212 GCF_000507845.1 Helicobacter macacae MIT 99-5501
GTTTTAGTCCCTTGTAAAATCAGGTCATACTCAAAGAACTTTCAAAGCTGACATAAAACAAAACTTGTTTTAGTCCCTTGTAAAATCAGGTCATACTCAAAGCTCATACCTCTAATCTTCATCGTAGTATTTGGGTTTTAGTCCCTTGTAAAATCAGGTCATACTCAAAGATTTTCAAATGGTAAGTCTAAAGGCTATAGGTTTTAGTCCCTTGTAAAATCAGGTCATACTCAAAGGTAAGGATTATACAAAAGAATCCTATAAAAGTTTTAGTCCCTTGTAAAATCAGGTCATACTCAAAGGCTAAGAGCTCTAGTACAAGGCACTGGAGCGTTTTAGTCCCTTGTAAAATCAGGTCATACTCAAAGCTCCTCATACCTCTCATTTTCATCGTATTTGTTTTAGTCCCTTGTAAAATCAGGTCATACTCAAAGAGAAAGACTTGACTATTGGCTAGGCGAAAGGTTTTAGTCCCTTGTAAAATCAGGTCATACTCAAAGAAAGCGGCGTTAAATAAAGAGCCCGCGTCCGTTTTAGTCCCTTGTAAAATCAGGTCATACTCAAAGACTTTATCGACAAAGAAATCCTCTACTGCGAGTTTTAGTCCCTTGTAAAATCAGGTCATACTAAAAGAGCCTCGCAAGAAAAAGTGCAATATAAGAGAGTTTTAGTCCCTTGTAAAATCAGGTCATACTAAAAGGCTCGGCTGATTACTGCGGAACTATCGACTAGTTTTAGTCCCTTGTAAAATCAGGTCATACTAAAAGTGAAAAAGAAATAAGCGTTTTGATGGACGCGTTTTAGTCCCTTGTAAAATCAGGTCATACTAAAAGCTATAAAGTCCATTATAGCATTATACAATGCGTTTTAGTCCCTTGTAAAATCAGGTCATACTAAAAGAGGGATTGCAAGGAAGTAAGCGCAGATGATGTTTTAGTCCCTTGTAAAATCAGGTCAT
>NZ_KI669454.1:1020603-1218735 GCF_000507845.1 Helicobacter macacae MIT 99-5501
AAAATTTTGGAGTTTTTGGATTTGTCAAAAGATAATTTGACAAAAGATTTTACAAATAATGCAAATTCTCTTGCTCATTCTGCACAATCGCAAATTGCACAATCGCAATCCACGCAACCACAAAAAGAGCTAGAATTCACACAGGCACAGAAGCAAGCAAAATCCACTCTATCTACTCTGCAAGATTTTGTGATTTTGCGATGAGGTGCGGACTTGGAAGTGCTTGAGGCATAAAAGAGTATAAAAAGACACAAAATAAAAGGACATAAAAATGATTGATTTTACGCCACAAAGATAAAACCTATACACAAACTAAACAAAAAATTGGCAAAATTACATAAAATTACATAATGAAATCACACAAAAATTAGGAGTATAAATGTTGTTTGATATTTTGGATTTTATCTCTAGAGTGTTGTTTATCCTTGCTATTTTTTATTATTCTATTTCTTTGCTTCAGTGGTATAACTACAACCCTTGGCGAGTGCTTACTAAGCACCACAGATTTAGCTGGCATTTGAAGTATTTTGTCTTGCCCATTGTGGCATTTATCGTGTGTTTTCATTTCGGGCAGAAGCTGATTTTTTATATTTATTTGTATGTGGTGTATTTGCCTATGCTTATTTATTGGGCTAGTAGGCTTGATAAGCGCGTGGTTTTTACTCGCAGGGTGTGGCGTTCGTTTATCATTACTGCGGCTTTTGCAGGGCTAAATGAAGTTCTTTTTTATATCTATAATGACGAGCTATATTTCTTGTGGCTTATGCCACTTGTGTTTTCATTTGTGATTTGTGAGGTGTATGAAGCAGTGCTTATGCGCAACTTTGTCGCTCTAGCAAAAGAGAAACTCTCAATGATGAGCGGGATTAAAATCGTAATGATAACAGCGAGCTTTGGCAAGACGAGTATCAAAAACTTTCTTTTTCAGATTTTGCAATCCCAATACAACACCTACTGCACACCTCGAAGCGTGAATACCTTTAAGGGTATCGTTATGGATATAAACCAAAATCTAGCCTTTGGCACAGATGTCTATATCGCTGAAGCAGGTGCTAGACAAAAGGGCGACATTTCTCAAATCGCTACCTTTCTAAATCCACAATACGGAATCATAGGCGAAATCGGCAAGGCACATATTGAGTATTTTAAAACCATAGAGCAAGTGGCAAAAACCAAGTATGAATTGTTAGAATCCGAGCGATTGCGCAAAGTATTTATCTACCAAAAAAACGAACTACCAAAGCTAGATGCGAGGCTAAAGCGTATCGTGCAGACATATCCACCCAAAGTGCGAAATATCGAGGCTACTTTGGAAAATACAAAGTTTGAGCTAGAAATCGATGGAGAGTGGGTAAACTTCAAAACCAATATTTTGGGGAGGTTTAATGTCGATAATATCGCTGCGGCGATTTTGCTAGCTAGGGAGTTTTCTATCAATGTTGATTCTCTAAAAAAACTTGTAAAAACACTAACCCCTATCGAGCATAGGCTAAATCTATCTATCTCAAATGGCAAAACAATCATTGATGATGGGTTTAATGGAAATCTAAATGGAATTTTGGAGGGAATCTATCTTTGCTCACAATACAAAGGGCGCAAAGTCATCGTTACGCCCGGGCTCATAGAAAGCGATGAGGAGTCAAATATCACTCTAGCAAAGGCGATAGATTCTACATTTGACTTAGCAATAATAACAGGCGAGCAAAACTCTAGGCTTATCGCCTCATATCTCCACCACACGCGCAAAGTCCAACTACGAGAAAAGACACAGCTAGAAAATGTGCTAAAAGGAATGGTAGGCGAGGGAGATTTGGTGTATTTTGCTAATGACGCTCCAAGCTATGTGTAAAATTGCGTTTTTTGCGTTTCTAAGGCATTTTTTTTATATAAAGTGTGGATTTTTGGGATTTTATTTTAAGATTTTTATGCTTTAGGATTTTGCGTTAGGCACAAAATCCTAGAATCAAACTAGAACGAAGCATTTTATTTTAGTAGCAAAAATTCTCTAGCTTTTTCTTTTGGATATGGCAGGATTTCATAAATCCCTTCGCCTATTTTGACTTTTTGCGCGTTTTTGTTTTGGGTTTGATTTTGTGGTAGTGATACTTCATCGTTATTTTCTTTATTTTGCGCGTTTTTATCATTTTTGGCATAGCCTAGAGTTATGCGAGCGGCTAGGATTTTATCCTCTTTGCTCGCGTCTTTTTCTACTAGCCCTAGAGGTCCTATGGATTCTAGCAGGATTATTTTTTCCATAGCGGGATTTGGCTCATCTAGCTTTGTGTTTTCGCTCTCATTGCGCCCGATGATAGCACGAGCACCATTTGGCAAAACCATATACCGCCCGACTTTGACTATGGTGCTATCTTGGAGTAGCATTTTTCTATGTGTGCTTAAGTCTTTTAGCTTTTTTGCCACACTTATGTCTGTAAGCAAACAGCCCCCACCCGGATTCTCATAGTATTTCCACCCCCATTTTTTTACCATTTCTAGCTGTCTAGTGCGTCCTCTCCCGCTTATATCTAGTAGCTTTTCTCTATCTACCCAGCCTGCCTTTTCAGGAAAGCTAGGTGGCAGTAGCTTTGCGCTCATCGGGCGCAAAAGTAGCTCATCTAGCGATTTTGGTTTATTTACCCCATCGCCTTTTGTATCCAAAATCTTATCAAATCGTCCGCTAGATTTTCCCTCTCTATCATCTGTGCTACCACTGCTCTTGCTATCTTTTTTGCCCACTTCGCGCACGAGGCTTCTCACTTGGTCTAGTGCTTGTTTGCGCTGTGATTTTGGTCGCTGTCCTAGCACCTCTCCACTTACTACAAAGCTCGCCCCAAAAGATTCTAGCAGATAAAACGCATTGGCAAACATATTTGCGTGGCAGTCTATGCAGGGGTTGAAGTATTTGCCATAGCCGTATTTGGGAGTGAAAAGCACTTCATCAAAAAACTGCTTTCTTATATCCACTACTTCTAGTCTAGCCCCTACTTGTGCACTTGCGTTGCGTAAGTATTCTAGTTTGTCTTTGTTGCCACCAAAGCCTATGTTGAAATGAAGTGCGATGACTTCTATGCCCTGCATAGTAAGTAGTTTCATAGAAATGAGGCTATCACAGCCACCGCTAAATAGTGCCAATGCTCTCATTGCCTAAAATCCTCCTTTATTTTTGCTCTAAACATTGATAGATTCTACTCTTGCAGATTCTAGTTTTGTGGGAATTTGCTTTATTAGATTTTCATATCGTTTGTAGCTCGCCTTTATTTAGCTTGGCGATTTTGCTCCTTAGCCGTGTGATAAGCGATATATCTGTGGCTAGCTTTAGCTCTCGCTCCAAATATCGCCTAATAAAATATTTTAGCTCTTCTTCAAAACCTTTCCCCTCATCATCATTTCGCAAAGGCAAAGGGTCTAGCGCGATTCCTAGAAGCAGTGGGTGATTTTTGTTATCCGCGCACAATGCTTCAAAAGCCTCTCTATAATCCACAAAAATCCGCACATCAATAAAATCTAGCGCACGATTTAGCAAACTCTCATTTTCTAGCATATAGCGCAGTATGAGCCGCTCTAGCCTATCTCCGCTAGATTCTAGCACGGCGGTGTTTTTGTAGATTTTGGATTTTGTGTTTTGGAGATTGATTAGTGCGCTTTTGTCATACTTGGTAGTGATAAGTCGCTGTGGGATATGCAAAAGATTTGCTAAAAATCCTACATATTCTTCTTGCATTAGTGGGCTAAGTGAGTGCAAAAACTCACTAGATTCTTTGAGAGCGTCCTCTTTTTGAAGTGGGTTTTTTTCTATGTCGTGCGCTTCTATGATATGCCTGAAGCAAAACTCTATAAAAGGCGCAGGCGAAGCAAAAATCTGCTCTAGCTCGCTTATCCTGCCTTGTGCTACCATATCAGCAGGGTCTGCACCATCTGGGAAAATCACTACTCCGCCCTTTTTGCTAAGCGGGGCAAGCAGCTTAGAAGCTTTAAAGGCAGCATTTATCCCTGCTTTGTCGCCATCAAAGCCTAGTATGATTTCGGGCGAACCTTTATCAAGCAGTGGTATATGCTCTTTTGTGAGTGCTGTGCCAAGCGTGGCTACGGCGTTTGTGATACCTGCTTTGTGCAGCATTATCGTATCTAGATAGCCCTCTGTGATAATGATTTGCTTGCGCTTAAAAATCGCGCTTTTTGCGATATGGTAGCCATATAGTAGCTTTGATTTATTAAAAATCGTGCTTTGAGGGGAATTGATATATTTACCTATCTTTCCCTCTTTGACTGCGTTGTCATTTAGCGTGCGCCCGCCAAATCCTACGATTTTGCCATTTGGCGAGTGTATAGGAAAAATCACTCTATCACTAAATCTCGCATACATTCGCTCATTTGCTCTTAGCCCTGCATTTGTCTTTAGTCCTGCGCTATTTTGCACGCTTGCGTAGCTTGAACTGCTAGAATCTTGCCTTTTGCCTAGCACGCCATATTCTAGCAATTCCCTAAAATCCAATCCATTTGCGTTTGCAAAACCTAGATTTTGTGCACTTGTAGGGCAGTAGCCCAAGCAAAAAGTTTTGATTAGATTTTCATCTATCCCGCGTTGTTTTAGGTAGTCTAGGTGCAAAGGCGATTTGGATAGATTTTGAGCGTAAAATTGCGCGATTTTCTCTAGCGTGTCGTTTTTTTTGACTTCTTTTTTGTTGTCGTATTCTAGGGTAAATCCACACATATCAGCGATTTTCTCAATCGCTTCTTTGTAGCCTAAGTGCTCATACTCCATTACAAAACTTATAGCATCTCCGCCTTTTGAACACGCTCCATAGCAAAAATATATGCCCTTTTGTGGCGATACCTTGAAGCTAGGGGTTTTTTCGCTATGAAAGGGGCATAATGCCTTAAACCCACTGCCATCAGGCACTAGCTCAATATAGCTGCCGATGATTTCGACAATGTCTATGTAGTTTTTTAGATTTTGTATGCTTGCTTGACTTATCACGCCTCACCTTTTGGAATACTTTGGGACTTTTTGTATTGTCTTTTGTGTTTTTGCAAAATTATAGCACAAGTATTTTTCTTAAAGAAAATGTCATTTATTTAGGAATGTATTTTGCTTTTTGAATTTTTGTAGAAAAATCTTGGATAAAAGTTTTTGACAAAACCGAAAATACAATACAAAATAGCGGAGAATCTCGTGCGTGCTTACAACTTGCAACATATCGCTACATTTTTCCTAAATCTTTTTAGGCAGATTTTTTCAAAGCCACAAAAACTACGATTTGGACTAAAACTTGGCTTAGTCTCTAGCCTAGCTCACGCTGTGGGCTTTGCTACGCTATTTATGCTTGGTTTTAGTGGTTGTTCGGGGAATTTTGTGCAAATGCAATATCTCTCATCAAAAGAGCATAATTATCTTTTCAATCTGCACGCACCCACGATTATCGCTTATCAAAAGGGAGATTTGCTTGCCGCTTCGTATGTGCCTTTTGTAATGGAGGAGCTATCTAAACAAGGCTTTACTGCACTATATGCACAAGGACAGCTTCCGCGCAAAAAGGCTAGAAATATTGTATTTATAAGCCTTACAAAACTTACCAAAACCATACCCACTTCAAGCGTGTCTTATCTGCCCTCAAAAATGATAGACCAATCATCGTGCGTGAATTATGACGGAATGTATTATTGTAGGGAGGAGACTTATCCTATTATCACGGATTATACAACTAGCTTGGAAGTAAGCTCGGGGTATCATTTTATTATGGATTGGTATGATTTACCGACAAAAAAGCGGATTTTTTACATTGACGGAAGTATAGATGATAGTCCGTGCGTGTTTGAGGGGATTTACAAGGATTTGATTTATCAGACGATTGCGCGGATAGATATTTCGCGTGGCGAAGTGTATAGCTATCCCACCACGCTATCATACTATGATGCAAGCTGTCTGCTCGCACAGACAAAAAAACTTGGCGTAAAAAGATAGAATCAAATCTAAAGCTATTTTTTGGTTTTTTAGATTTTAGGCTTGCGCTTTTCTTTGCTCTTTTTATGGTTTTGCTTGACAAAAATTCTACAAAACTTTATAAAATTCCACAAAAATACTAAAAATATTTAGAAAATCACACATAAAATTGTTATTTTTGGCGCACTTTTAGGGCATTTTGCACATTTTGGAATCAATTTTGCAACAGTATAAGCAAACTTTTGGCATAAATTAAGGCTTTTTCAAGCCAAGCTAGGTTATAATGCCAAACATTTTTTAAGATTAAGAGGTTAAGATGTTAAAAATCCTAGATGATGTCGAAGATAACGGAGAATTTGCAAGACTGCTTGAAGAGAGTGAAAAAAAAGAAGAAAAAGGACAAATAAAAATCGGCAAGGTTATCGCCGTGCGCGAAGATGGGGTGCTTGTCGATGTGGGAGAGAAAGTAGAGGGCTTTTTAGGTTTGGGCGAAGTGGCTGACACTTCGGGGACTATCAGCCTAAAAAAAGGCGATGAAATAGAAGTGTTTGTATCCTCTAGCAGAGGGGAGCGACCCAATATCTCGCACAAAAAAGCAGTTAAGATTGGCAAAATCCAAGCCAAGATAAAACAGCTAGGAGAGAATTTCAAAGATAGCGTTGTCGATGGCAAAATCACACGCAAAAACAAGGGTGGTTTCATCGTAGAATCCGATGGTATAGACTATTTTATGCCAAAATACGCTTCTGCGTTTAGAGACCCTGCTAAAGCAGTGGGGCAAAGAGTGAGGGTGTGTATAACCGATGTGCGACCAAACGAGAATAGCATACTTGTATCTCGCAAGAGATTTTTTGAAATTGATGACGCAAGACAGACAGAGGGCTTACAAAAACTAAAAGACCACGACAAAGTCTATGAGGGGATTATCCGTTCTATCACTAGCTTTGGTATGTTTGTCGAAGTAGAGGGGGTAAAGGGGCTAGTGCATTATAGTGAGATAAGCCATAGAGGACCTGTAAATCCCTCCAAACTCTACAAAGAGGGCGATAAAGTTTCTGTAAAAGTTGTCCAATTTGACGAGGAAAAAAAGCGTTTATCTTTTTCTATAAAAGCTGTTAGCCAAGACCCGTGGCAAGAAGTGCAAAAAGAATTGCAAAAAGGCTATGCTATCAAGGTTGTGGTTACAAATATTGAGCCTTATGGCGCGTTTGTAGACATTGGCAATGATGTAGAGGGCTTTTTGCATATCTCCGAAATCTCTTGGGACAAGAGCATCAAGCACCCTGAAGAGCAGCTAAAAGTAGGGCAAGAAATTGATGTCGAAATCATAGAGATAGATACCAAATCACGCAGACTTCGCGTTTCTCTTAAAAATCTACTACCAAAGCCATTTGCTAATTTTGCGAAATCACACAAGGTAAATGACATTATCAAGGGCAAAGTTGCTACTATTACGGATTTTGGTGCGTTTATCAGTCTTGGCGAGGTTGATGGACTTTTGCATAATGAAGACTTCTCTTGGGAAAAGGGCTCAAAATGCAAGGAGCATTTAAAAGTGGGCGATGAAGTCGAAGTCTGCATAATCAAAATAGACACCGCAAATGAGCGTGTAACGCTTAGCAAAAAAGCCCTAGAAGAATCCCCTGCACAAAACTTTGCCAAAAAGCACAAAATTGATGAGGTTTTAAAAGGCAAAGTGATTGATATTAAGGATTTTGGTGTGTTTATCCAAGTAGATGGTATGGACGCGCTTATCAAAAACGAGGATTTGTATCCTATCAAAAAAGAAGAGTTAAAGGTTGGCGATGAGATTGAGGGAGTGCTTTTGCCTATCGACAAAAATAGAATCCGAGTGTCTGTCAAAAAGCTAGATAGACAAAAACAAAAAGATGAACTAAAGGCTTTCAATGCTAATAGTGCCAATGATGACAAAATGACACTAGGCGATAAGCTAAAAAACAAAATACAAGGAAAATAAAAGCCCCAAATTTTGCGATAGGGGCACAAGTGCATAAAAGTTATGAGATTTGCTAGCTTTTATGACAACATAGCAAAAAGGGGAGAGTGATGAAAGGTAGATATGTCTTAGGTGGGATTGCGCTCATAGGGACTATCGTGGGCGGCTCTCTAGCGTGGCTATCCCACTACAAAGAAAATCTATCAAAAAATGGCATTGTGCTTAAGTTTTTCAACGAAGCACCTATCGCAAAATCCCCCGAAGACACTTCTGAGCATTGGTTTGATAATGCCAAAAACTTTAGAAAATCCTACACTTACCCCGCACAAGAATTTGAAGTGTTTGTAGATTTTGTAAATCCAGACATACCCCCCGTGCCTCAAAAACTCCTAATCACTGCGATAAACCCCTACTATTTAGCTTGCCTAAATGAAGTTTTCAAAGCGCAAAATATACACTTTGCATATAGCAAAAACCATAACTCCACCGACATAATCGTCTATTTACCAAAAGAACACAAAAAAGCGACAAATCTCATACAAGAGTTGCGATATTATGAGATTCCATTCACTTATCAATAGTTCTACCAAATCCACCACAAAACCACAAAAGGAGAATCTAAAATGAGCAAATACAAAATCGCTGTATGCGACCATATCCACGAAAAAGGCTTGCAGCTACTATCAAATGAAAGCGACATAGAAATGCTAAATCTAGCTAGCTTGCCAAAAGATGAGCTACTAAAACATCTAAGCGAAGCAGATGTAGCTATCACTAGGAGTTCTACGGGTGTGGGCGATGCGTTTTTAAGCAGTGTGCCAAACCTAAAAGCTATCGTGCGAGCGGGCGTGGGTGTGGATAATGTAGACATAGAAGCCTGCTCTTATAAAGGTATCGTAGTGATGAATGTCCCCACTGCAAATACAATCGCAGCAGTTGAGCTAACGATGACTCATATCCTAAGTGCGATTCGCAATTTCCCAAGTGCAAATCATCAGCTAAAAGATGAGCGCAAATGGAAGCGTGAGGATTGGTATGGCACAGAGCTAAAGGGCAAAAAAGTGGGAATCATAGGTTTTGGGAATATCGGCTCACGCGTGGGAATCCGCACCAAAGCATTTGAAGCGGAAGTCATCACTTACGACCCATATATATTGCCATCAAAAGCTACAGATTTGGGAATCAAATACACAAAAGATTTTAATGAGATTCTCTCTTGCGACATTATCACTATCCACACCCCCAAAAATGCCGAAACAAAAAATATGATAACGGCAAAAGAAATCGCCAAAATGAAAGACGGCGTAGTGCTAATAAACTGCGCTAGAGGCGGGCTATACAACGAAGATGATTTGTATGCTGGGTGTGAGAGTGGCAAAATCCGCTGGGCTGGAATCGATGTCTTTGACAAAGAGCCCGGCACTACTTGCAAGCTACTAGATTTGCCAAATGTCTATGTAACGCCACATATCGGTGCAAACACACTAGAATCCCAAGAGCAAATCGCTATCCAAGCAGCACAAGCTGCTATGCAAGCTGCGCGAGGAGCTGCATATCCAAACGCGCTAAACCTCCCCACAAAAGGCGCAAATGTCCCTGATTTTGCTGCGTGCTATGCCGAGCTTATGCAAAAAATGGGATTTTTGATAGCCCAAATCGACAAAGGAGCGATAACCTCGCTAAAAATTACTACACAAGGCGAGATTAGTAGCCATATTGACGCGCTAGAGACTTATGCGATAGTGGGTGCGCTAAAACCATCTCTTGATAACAAAATCAACTATGTAAATGCGCCATTTATCGCCAAAGAGCGCGGTATAGAAGTGATAAAATCCACCAAAGAATCATCTACTTCTTATAAAAATCTAATAACCCTCACTGCTAGCACTAGCAAAGGTAGCCTAAGCGTGAGTGGAACGGTGTTTGAGGACAAAATCGTCCGCCTTAGCGAGATAGATGGATTTGAGATTCTCTTTGAGCCAAAGGGGCGAATGATATTTTTCAAAAACACCGATGTGCCCGGTGTAGTGGGAAGTGTAGGGCAAATACTAGGCAATCACGGAATCAATATTGGAGATTTTCGTATGGCTAGAAATGCAAAAGGCGAAGCACTCGCTGTAATCCTTATTGATGAAGAAGCTCCCAAATCCGTAATGGAGGAAATATCTAAGATTCCAGCCTGCATATCGCTAAATGCTGCGGTAATTTAGCAATTCTTAAAGGGGGTTTTATTTTTTGTTGCCTTTTTAGATTTTACCCCGTTATTTGAGTGAATACGGGGTAATCTTGTTTTTTTTTTTTTTTTTTGAGCTTATAAATTTTGCAGTTGTTTTATAGTCCACTTTACCTGCCATAGATTTAAAAAATACGCTTTTTGCAATAAAAAAAGCAATAAAAATTTTATAGATATTTTTTTGACTTCATAAACTCTTTCAAGTTTTTGTATTCATCTTTGCTAAAAAAGCGAGATTTGCCAACGGGCAAGGCATTTAGATGGACAAATCCAAATCGAACGCGCCGCAAGTCTAGCACCTTAGCATCAAAATGCGCAAAAAATCGCCTAAGTTCTCTATTTTGTCCCTCATTTATCACTACTTTTAGTCGCGAAAAAGTGTGTGTATTTTTGATAATCTGCACGCTAGAAAATGGTGCAAAATCCATAGAAATAATCTTACTAAGTCGATGTCCACCTGCTTTTGCGTTTTTTAGGCTTAGTCCATTTTGCATAGCTTCTAGCATTTTTGGTGAGATTTTAGAATCGATTTTTAGGATATATTCTCGCTCCAAATCACTACCAATTAGTGCGTTTACCACGCCTTTTGAGTCGCTTAGGATTAGTAGCCCCTCACTTGCAAAATCTAGTCTGCCAACAGGTGTAAAATGCCTAAATTTCTCTCCTAATCCATCATAAACCACGCGTCTACCGCGAGAATCCACCCTGCTTACTAGCTCGCCTTTTGGCTTGTGATAGACTATCGCGCTAAAGTGTGCTTCGCTTTTTTCGCGCACCAAATTCCCATCGACAAACACTCTTTCCCCACCTGCTAGCACTTCTCCTAGTGTGGCAATCTTGCGCCCTATTTTTACGCGCCCGCTAGTGATGACTTCATCTGCTTGTCGCCTAGAGTAATGGCAATGTCGCGCTATGTAGGCATTTAGTCGAATTGCCTTTTGTTCTTTTTGCGATTTTGTTTCTACGCTAGATTTTGCGTGCGATTTTGCGCCAAATTTTTTGCTAGATTTTTTTTCAGTTTTTTTGCTAGATTTTGCGTTGCTAGATTTCGCGTTTGATTTTTTGTTTTTTGTCATTTTTTAGTTTTATTCTAGATTTTGGATTTTGCTAGCATTTGTGCGACTTCTTTTGCGTGATAAGAGATGATGATGTCTGCCCCCGCTCGCTTAAATCCCACAAGCGTTTCTAACACGATTTTATCATAATCAATTACGCCTGCGTTTTTGCCCGCCTGCATTAAAGCATATTCGCCACTGACATTATACACAGCTAGTGGTAGCAGTGTGCGCTCCCTCACATCTCGCACAATGTCTAAAAACGCCAATGCTGGCTTTATCATCAAAATATCCGCTCCCTCCGCTTCATCGGTTAGACTTTCATTGATTGCTTCTTTGCGGTTGGCTATGTCTTGTTGGTAGGATTTCCTATCTCCAAAGCTAGGGGCAGACTGCGCCACATCACGAAATGGTCCATAATACGCGCTTGCAAATTTCGTAGAATAGCTCATAATAGGTGTATTTGCAAAGTCAGCACTATCTAACCCTACTCGAATAGAGCGCACCATTCCGTCCATTGAAGCACTTGGGGCGATGATGTCCGCTCCTGCACTTGCTAGATTGATAGCTTGCTTGGCTAAAATCTCTAAAGTTTTGTCATTATCCACGCTTATATTTTGACTTGGGTTTTGGCTTTGATTTGATTCTAGGATTCCGCAATGTCCGTGGCTAGTGTATTCACAAAAGCACAAATCCACACTTACCAAAAAATGTGGATATGCTTTTTTGATAGCCCTCACACTTTCACACACAATATTTTGCGGGTTTAGGGCTTGGTTACCTACTTCATCTTTTTGCTTTACAATCCCAAAAAGTAGCACCTTATGAAGCCCTAGCAAATCTAGCTCTTTGCATTCTTTTAGCAGTGTATCTAAACTCATTTGATACACCCCCTGCATAGAGGCTATTTCATTTTTTATCCCCTCTCCTTCTACCACAAAAAGCGGATAGATAAAATCCCCCACTCTCAAATGCGTCTCACGCACCAAATCACGCAATATCTCTCTACTTCTTAGCCTGCGAAACCGCTTAAAATCTAACTCCGCCATTTGTTTTTGTGTGTTTTGCGTCATTTTCTCTCCTTAAAGCTACTTAGATTGCACGAGATTTTGCAGCTACTTCAAGTCTGCAAAAGCCTTGCAAAAATCTACAAAAGCCAAAAATATCGTAGAAATATAGCATTTATTTGATAAAATTTTGGTTATTTTTATACCAAATGCAATGTGCTAGCCTTTTTGCACAAATAAAATCCTTTACGCGCTTAAAAGCAAAATCTATAAGGAAAAAAATGCTATCAAGCCACGACTTAAATCTAATGACTTCTTATCTCAAATCCAAAGGCTACACGAAAGAGCAAATCGCTTCAATGAATGATAAGCAAATCTTGCGCGACTATGAGGAAAAAACCAAAGAGTTTCTCTACCAAGCAAAAAAGCAAATCGACATTATTCCTCAAACTCCCAAAGAAGTGCAAAGAAAGGATTTGCAACACCTCCAAATCCCATTAGAGCTTGCCCAAATTATCGAGCAAGATAATGTCAAAATCTATGAAATGCTTGATGAATACATAGAAAATTATAGCGTGCGAGAAGTCGCAGAAGTGATTTTTATGAAAACAAAGCACACCAAAATCGCTAAGCTAGAAAAAATGATGAGAATTAAGCGAAGTCAGCTCCAAGAGCTATGGCTAGAAGCCCTAGAGCGAAATCTAAGCACACTTCCTACGGAGGAAGCGCAAACGCTACTGAAATTTTACTACGACAAAAAAGATAATCTAATCGAGCTAAAAGACATATACACCCGCTCAAACGACAAAAAATACTTAAGCCAAATTTATGAAATTGCGTGTATGAAGCTACATATCGTGCGGGACTATATGCCTAAAGAATTAGAAGAAACTTATCGTGTGTATTATGATAATAGTCAAGAAAAAATTGAGCTTATTAAGCAGATTTTGAATATTTCAAATGGCTTTGAAAAAGGCTATCTTTTGGGGCTTTCTATGCACGATTTGGGAGAGCTACTTATCCAAATTCAAGAAGAGCTACAAAAAAAGAAAAAAGAGGAAGAAGAAGTCAAAATGTATTTTGATGAGTTCAAAGACGCGCTTCATAGCACAAAAGAAGAAATGTTTTTGGAAGTCTGTATAGATGCTGCTAGCGCACTCTCACGCGAGAGATTCCAAGAGCTGTGTGCCAATCTTGCCAAAAAGTTTAAAACCTTTCGGCATAGATTTACTGATATAGCTAGACATCACAAAGAAATAAGCAACTTGCAAATTGTGTTTTAGGCGTTTTATAAATTGTGTGTTTTTTAGATTTTAGGATTTGTTGGGTAAAAATCGTATTACTTGCTTTTTTGAAAAATCATTTTTTTACAAAAATAGAAAACATTACAAAAAATGGATTTTATGTAATGTTCGTGTAAAAATCACTTTTGCGATGATTTTTGCATAGAGAGGCTAAAGTATTCGTTTATTTCCTCTCTAGGATTGGATAAGTATTCTATTTTTTGAGGGAATCTATCTTTTAGATACATCCAATGCGTGCGCTTGTTTTCGCTAGTATTTAGCGTCATATCTGCAAACGCGACAAAGCCATATTCACTAGGCTCGATATGCTCGATTTCTATGCCATTTGCACGAGCATAGTCCCATAGCTTAGCATTGTGGTAGTTTATATCATCAACCACTTCATAAAATCCTATTTCGCCAAATTCTCGCTTTAGCCTTGCGATTTCGACTTCATCAAAAGAAATGTGGATAATGCACCGCTCGCAATGCACGATAAACGCCTGCATATTTTGTGGTGTTGCAGTGGTATTTGGTTGTGGTTTTTTGCGTAGTTGTGTTTGCTTTGTGGTTTGCTTGGCAGTGGCGAAATCCACAGCACAAAAAGAAGCCAAAAAAATAGCAAAAAAAATGTTTTTCATAGAATCTAAGCCTTTTATTTATTTAACCTTTGCTTGCAAAAAATCTCGCTAAAATGTTTGCCAAAATCTTATTTGTAGAATTTACTTTGCTTTTTTCTTGTTAGCTCGCTTAGTGGTTGCTTTGGTAGGACTTGAGCTAGGATTTTGGCTAGAAGCATTTGCTCTTTTTATGCCTTTAGATATTTCTTTTATCGCAGAGTCCATAGCCTTGCGCACTAGATATGCTTTGTCCTTTGGCTCTATACTTACGCGCTTGCCGATTTCTAGCACTTTTTTGCTTTTGATTTCCATTTGTGCATTTGCTCTCGCACTAAACCGCTTTCGTTCGCCATTGAAAAAATCAGGGATAAATTCTAGCTCTAGCTTTACACTAGCTTGTTTTATGCTTGTAGCGACAAATGTCCCCTTAGAAGTGCTCTCTGCCAAATCGCTTCCATATCGCAGGCTTACTACATACATTTCCTCTAACTCTTGGCATAAGTCATTTAGCCCTGCTAGAAGTGCTTGCTCTGCTTCATCTTGTGTGATTTCTAGCTCATTGTTAGTGGGGTTTGGCTCACTCTGGCTAGACTCATCTGTGTTTGATTCTTGCGCTGGTTTTTTGGACTTTTTAGAATCTTTTGTGGATAGTGGCTTTTCTAGCTCTTTTATGCCGTCTTTTTGGGCGCAGTCTTCACAAGGAGTGTCATCTAAAAGCCCGATTACTATTTGCTGGACTTTTGGACACTTCTGTGGAGTGGGATTTTCAGGGGGATTTTTTACACTTGGTAGTGCTTTGTATCCAAAGCACCCACTAAGTCCAAAAACGCTTACAAATACTATGGTAAGCATTAGTTTTGTTTGGTTTGTGTATGAAGTTTTTTGCGAAGTTTGATAGGATTGTTTTGCTAGTTTTGTTTGCAGATTTTTCATCGCCATTTTTTGCCTTTTTGGAGATTTTGAAGTGTTTTTGTGGTTTTATATTTTGCCATTTTTATGCAAAATCTTTTTTAGAGATTTTGCACGCCACCACATTATACACA
The DNA here is from genome assembly GCF_000507845.1 of Helicobacter macacae MIT 99-5501. NCBI lineage: Bacteria > Pseudomonadati > Campylobacterota > Epsilonproteobacteria > Campylobacterales > Helicobacteraceae > Helicobacter > Helicobacter macacae. Next base: position 1,035,740 of record NZ_KI669454.1, read on the forward strand.
AAAACTTTAAGGATTTTATTTTTGCATTGATTTTGCATATATTTTACTTGGATTTTGTTTCTTGGTGTTTTTGGAGTTGTTCGCAGGCTTGTTTATCGCCGTTTTGACACATAGAGTCTAGCATTTGTCGTATTTGCTCTAGATACTGCTCTTGCTCTTTTTGCTTTTGTTGAGTGGCTTCTTTTTGTGCTTTTTTTTGGGCTTGCTCCTCTTGTATGGAGGCAAATTGCCATTTATACACAAAGTATAATATGACACACATTATTATCATAAAAATAAAATCCGTGCTACGCACTTTTAGCTTTTTGCAAAAATTACACCACGCCATTTTGTCTCCTTAGAGCATTTTTATTTTTTACGCTTTTTTAAACAAAATCAAATTTTACTCCAAAAAATCAAAAATACGCAAATACTATTGTATAATACGCGTTTTTGCATTTGACTATTTTGGATTCCAAGCAATTAGATACCAAGCAAGCATTTTAGATTTTGTGGGATTTAGTCATTTTGCAAATGTTTTTTTGCACGGAGTATGGCGCAGCCTGATTAGCGCGCACCCTTGGGGTGGGTGAGGTCGTGGGTTTGAATCCCGCTACTCCGACCACTGATGATAAGCCACTATGTTTATCAAATCGTTTTAAGATTTTGCTTGATAGAATCTCATAAGTTTTTTTTCACATTTTCCCCACATTTTTTCCGCATTTTTTTTTGCAATTTTTTGCAAAAACTCTTTCCGCAAAAATTTTCCATAACTTCCACAAACTCACACAAAACTTCACACTACAAAAAACCCAAACAAAATATAAAACTCCTTGCAATTTTTATCCGCTTTTTTATCTGCCAATTTTTCTGCAATATCTATCTTTGTAAAATCTTTTTTTACCTTAATTTGCTTGTGTTTTTATTTTTTTTGATTTTTTTATCTTTTTTTGCAAAATCTAGCTTAGATATTTACATATTTTTTTGATAAAATTTTTCCGTAGCCAAAGGGCTACCAACTCTTAGAACTCCATTACGATTGCTTTGTATGAGGCGTGTCAAATGCCATAATATCAGCATTTGTAACTTCTGCCAAAAGCCTTAGGCAAAGCCACCCACTTAAGAACTTATGTGGATATGCGACTTTTTACACGACTTCTTATCAAAGCATTGTTAGGATTCTTTACTTTTGCCAAAAACGGCGAATGAGAAAACAAAGGAACGACAATGGATTTTGTAAATACAAGTTTCATAATGCTGTGCTCACTTTTAGTCTTGCTGATGACGCCTGCGCTGGCGATGTTTTATTCTGGTATGGTTGGCACAAAAAATACGCTCAATACCATTATGAACGGCTTCATCGTCTTTGGCGTGATTACTTTGCAGTGGATTATCGTGGGCTTTAGTTTGAGTTTTAGCGGTGATAATGCGGGCATTATCGGGGATTTTGCCAATTTCGCGCTCGCTGGTATCGCTGGCTATAACGATGATGGCGTGCCAAACATTTTGTTTATGCTCTTTCAAATGATGTTTGCGCTCATTGCTTCAGCGATTATCACAGGCTCGCTTGTAGGGCGCGTGAAGCTCGGCGTGCTTGTGGTGTTTTTACTTTTTTGGAGCACGATAGTGTATGACACGCTAGCGCATATGGTTTGGGGCGGCGGATTTCTAGAATCTAGAGGTAGCCTAGATTTCGCAGGCGGTGGCGTGGTGCATATCAGCTCTGGCGTGGCTGGGCTAGTTGGTGCGCTGCTCGTAGGTGCGCGCAAAACCCCTGCTTCTACGAGTGGAGCGCACTCTGTGCCTTATGCGTTTTTGGGCGCGATTTTGCTTTTCATCGGTTGGCTAGGATTCAACGCTGGGAGTGCTGGCGCAGTCAATGAAATCGCGGTAAATGCTTTTATCGTAACGATTATTTCAGCGGCAAGCGGATTTTTAATCTGGGTGCTCCTAGAGTGGGTAAAGCACAAAAAACCAACCGTGCTAGGTGGTTTGAGCGGACTTGTGGCTGGGCTTGTTGGAATTACCCCGGGTGCAGGATTTGTAAGCATTTGGGCGAGCGTGCTTATCGGTATGATAAGTGCGCTGGTGTGCTACTTTGGGCTGTTTTATATCAAATACAAACTCAAATGGGACGATAGCCTTGATGCGTTCTCACTACACGGAATCGGCGGAATCTGGGGTGGCGTAGCTGTGGGGCTTTTTGCCTCTGGCGAGGTAAATCCCGCAGTAGTAGAGCAGGGTGCGCTAGGCGAGGGACTGCTTATTGGCGGTTCTTATGAGCTCTTTTTTGAACAGATTTTTGCTATCGTGGTGTGTGTAGCACTCTCTGGCATTGCAAGTTTTGTGATTTTTAAGGGCATTGGCTTGATTACGGATTTGCGCGTCAAAGAGGAAGTAGAGCAAGAGGGGCTAGACTTGCGCTTACACGGCGAAAAAGCCTACGATATGAAAGAATAAAATAGAGTAGGTAAAATTCTCCACAAAGCACAAAAAGCAAAAAATCTAAAATGGAGTAGCACGATGACAAAACATAGTGGCATAAAATCTATTTTTGTTTGCGCTATGTGCTGCTCTATGGCTTATGCGGGAGCGGTATGCGATTATAAAATTGACAAAGCAATGGAGGGGGTGCGCTCCTATCAAGCCTACAAAAATAGCAAAAAATTTGATGAAAATAAGCTAAAAGAAGCAAAATCTAAGCTTGACTCTCTCCTAAAATCCTGTGATGATGAGGCAGTGCTAAAGGAAATGGAGGAATACATAGCCAAAACAAAAAAGCGATATGAGGTAGCAAAGCAAAATCTAGCGATTTTGGATTCTAGCAAAAATCCTCATCAAATCACTCAAGCAAAGCTAGAATGCAAAATCGCCCACATAGAATATATAGCTGCTAAGCAAGAGGAGCTACGACTAAAAGATTTGCAAAAATCTAATCGCTAGAATTTAGATTTTGCTTTGATATGATTTGTTTTAATCGCTAGATTTTGTAGCTATGCAAAATGCCAAGTATAAATAGGTTTTTTGTTTGGATTTATTTTGTGGGGAGGTTAAAATTTATTAAAATCGTTTGCGGATTGATTTTAGTATTTTAGAGTTTTTGTAGCGATTGAAATAAGTAGAGTTTTAGCTCATTGAGGTTTTTGCGTGTGATTGCAGAGATGGGCAGGATAAAGGCTGGGGGAGATTGCAAAGAGTTGGCAAAATCGCTTAATTGCGCGATTTGTGGCGCGATTTGGGCTTCATCTTGCAAGGCGTCAATCTTGCTAAGCACTATTCCAAAAGGGCGCGTAGCTAGCGTGCTTGAGTAGGATTGCAGCTCATTCCTTAGGGTGCAAAACTGCTCTTTAAGGCTTAGCCCCACCTCAAATTCTAAGTGTGCAAGCTCTAAATGCCCAAACTCCAAACGCGTGCAATCAAGCACAAAAAGCAAAAACTTCGTGCGCTCAATGTGTCGCAAAAACTGCAAGCCAAGCCCTTTGCCCTCACTCGCCCCCTCTATAATCCCCGGAATATCCGCCATTACAAACGATTCTCCAAAGCCTTTAAGCCCGTTTGCCCCATTTTGCGTGCTTTCTACCACGCCCAAATGTGGCGTAAGCGTGGTAAATTCATAATTTGCCACTTCGGGCTTGGCGTTTGAGAGCGTAGAAATAAGCGTAGATTTCCCCACATTTGGATAGCCCACAAGCCCCACATCTGCGATGAGTTTTAGCTCCAGCCTTATGTGGAGCGACTCGCCTGCTATGCCTTTTTGCGCGTAAGTTGGGGCTTGGTTTGTCGCGGTTTTAAAATGTGCATTGCCTAGTCCGCCTTTGCCACCCTTTAGCGCGACAAAGCGCGTATCTGCCATTTTAGAATCCTTGCAATCTATGCCAAAATCGTGCAAAACCCCCCCGCTCTCAATGTCTAAAATCTGCGTGCCAAGCGGGACTTTGATAACGCAGTTTGCGCCACTTTTGCCCGCGCACCGCTTTGGCTTGCCAGCCTCGCCATTGCCCGCTTTGTGGTGCTTTTTGCCACGAAAGTTTGCGAGCGTGTGGGCGTTGTTATCCACTTCAAAGATGACATCGCCGCCCCTGCCGCCATCTCCGCCATCAGGTCCGCCCTGAATGACAAACTTTTCGCGCCGAAAGCTCACGCACCCAGCACCGCCACTGCCCGAAGTGATAAAAATATCTACGCTATCAACAAACATTTGTGTAAGGCTTTGTGGCTTTGCATTTTAGATGAGTAAATCTATTGTTGCAAAATCGCTTGGAATTTTTCTTGGAATACGGGGAGGTGCTTTTGGAGGATTTGTATCATTATGGGCGTTAAATCCTCATTTACCATTGAGAATTGCATTTTGGCGAGTTTTTTACCTAGTGGCGTTTGGTAAAATTTCGTAAGTTCTTGTAAGTCGCTAAGAGAGAGATATTTTTTATACACACTTGGCATTATCGCCATCATATCGTTGTATGCGCCGTTTATGTATTCTTGGTAGGCTTTGGCGATTTGCTGTTTTTGTTTGTTGCTTAGTTTGTTGCCATATTCTTTATACAGCGCGTCAAGGGCTTGTTTGTCATTTAGAAGTTGATTAAGCGCGGCATTAGTTTGTGAGGTTTCCAAAAACTTCTCTAAGGCTTTTTGATACTCATCAGCCAAAGCCACGCCAAAGCAAAACACACCAAGCAATGCACCAAAACTAAGCGCACGCAAGGCACTTTTTACGCTGAAGTGTTTTAGCCTTTTCATCGCCCCTTGCCCTTGCCTAGCTTTTGGTTGCTTCTTTAGAGATTCTTTATGCTTTGCTTAAGCCTTTTGCGCTTTTGTCGCTTTTGCGCTTGACTTTGTTGTGCTTTTTTGCGCTGTCGCAGTCTTTGCGCTCTTTGCTTGCTTTGGGCTAGCTTGTGCTACAAGCTCGCCTTGTGCGATGACAGAGACTTTTTTGCGGAGTTTTGATTTTTGGGTAAATTTCACCACGCCATCGATGAGCGCGAAAATCGTATGGTCTTTGCCAATGCCTACATTATCGCCTGCGTGGATTTTTGTCCCGCGCTGACGAACGATGATATTGCCCGCTCGCACAAATTGTGAGCCAAATTTTTTGATTCCTAGTCGGCGTCCTGCTGAGTCTCGGTTATTTTGGGTGCTACCCTGTCCCTTTTTGTGTGCCATTTTTGCTCCTTTTAGTGTATTTGCCTTGATTGCGCTTTTTAAGGTCTCTTAAAAGCCTCCCATAAGGCTTTGCAAAAACCCTAAGATTTTGCTTTGTTTGCCTTTATGTTCTCTAGATTCTAGAGATTTTGCCCTGCATAAGTTTTCTATGAACTAACTTTTACAAACTTTTATGCGACAAAATCCAATCGCAAGAATCTACCCCGCAATGCTTAGGATTCGCACGCGTGTGAAATCTCGCCTAAATCCGCGCTTTGTCTTGCTGTCTTTGCGTCTGCGCTTTTTAAACGCGATGACTTTCTTGCCTCTGCCCTCGTTTATGACTTCTGCTTGCACTTTCGCGCCTTTAAGGAAAGGCGTGCCAATGCTTAGCTCCTTGCCATTATGCAAGGCTAGCACTTCGTCAAATTCTAGCTTTTCTTTTGGCTCTTTGCCTAGTTTGTCAAGTAGCAAAATATCGCCTTGCGCGACTTTATACTGCTTACCACCATTTTTAAATATCGCGTAATTTTCACTCATCGCGTATCCTTAAAATTTGGAAATAAAAAATGGCTATTTTACCTCAAAAATATTTAATTTAGACTTTATTTGGCAAGTTTTTCGCATTATGCTGATAGATTTTGGCTTAAAATTTTAAAAAATTTATCAAAAAATTTCACAAAATCCCTTGACTGATAGTTGCTATCAGGTTTTATAATTGCGTTTTTAGATTTTATGAATATGGAATGCGTCAAATAACAAAAACCACGCACAATAAAGCCACGCATAGAATCTAAAAAATCTAAAAACTCACTAAAAGGAGACACAATGTTACTTCAATCAAATCTAACCGAAGCCAAAGAGGGCAAGCGAATCAGCGCAAAAGGCTTTGCAGTCGCGCACAAAAGCGATACATTTAAGCCTTTTGAGTTTTCACGCCACGCGCTAGGGGAGGGCGACATACTCATAGAGATACTCTATGCGGGAATCTGCCACAGCGACATACACAGCGCACGAAGCGAGTGGCACGATGGCATCTACCCTATGGTGCCCGGGCACGAAATCGCAGGGCGCGTAGTCGCAGTGGGTAGCGAGGTGCGTAAATTCAAAGTCGGCGATTACGCGGGGGTAGGCTGTATGGTAAATAGCTGTGGCGAGTGCGATTCGTGCAAGGCAAGCAGGGAGCAGTTTTGCGAAAATGGCAAAATGGTGCTTACTTATGACTGCCTTGATTGCTTCCATAACAATGAGCCAACTTACGGCGGATATAGTAACAATATCGTGCTAAGCGAAAAATTTGCCATAAAAGTCCCACAAAACGCCCCACTAGAAAAAGTCGCGCCACTGCTTTGCGCTGGAATCACTACTTATTCACCACTTAAATTTAGCGGCGTGAAAAAGGGCGATAAAGTCGGCGTGGCAGGATTTGGCGGGCTAGGGGTAATGGCACTCAAATACGCACTGCAAATGGGCGCGGAAGTGAGTGTGTTTGCGCGAAACAAAAACAAAGAAGCAGACGCACTCAAAATCGGCGCAAAAGCCCTCTACACCACCGATAAACTAAGCGAGGTAAAGGAGCGATTTGACTTTATCATCTCTACGATTCCTACGCGCTATGACCCGTTTGAGTATGTAAATCTCCTCAAAAGTGGCGGGGAAATGGCAATAGTAGGGCTTCCACCAACCGATGAGTCAATCAAAAACGATATGACTCGCCTCATCTTTAATGCCAACAAAAAGGTGTATGGCTCGATGATTGGCGGGATAGAGGAAACCCAAGAAATGCTAGATTTTTCACTCGCACACGAAATCTACCCCGAGACTGAAATCATCGCGCCAAATGAAATCAACACCGCTTATGAAAATCTTACTAATGGCAAGGCGAAATTTCGCTATGTGGTGGATATGAGCAAACTTTAGTGGGAAAGAGTGCAAATCACAAATACTCTTGACAATTCAAATTATAAGAGCACAAAGCGTTATATAAAAATTTTATGTAACGCTAGTTGCGTTTTTAAAGCACAGTTAGCAAAATTTCATAATCTAAATTTTGCCTAAAAAATCCTAGCGTTTAATCCCATTTAAGATTCGTCATACCTTAAATTTACCCTAGTTTTTCTTTTAGCAGTTCATTCACTCTTGCGGGATTTGCGCCTTTTGCGTTTTTCATCACCTGCCCTACAAAAAAGCCAAAGAGCTTGTCCTTGCCACTTTTATACTCTGCGACTTTGTCGGCATTTGCGCTTAGCACAGATTCGATTGCGCTTATAATCGCGCTATCATCATTGACTTGCGCCAATCCTAGCGAATCAATTAGCGAATCAACTTCTAATTTTGCGCCACTCTCATTGACACCGCGCTTTTCTACCAAAACATCTAAAATCTGTTTTCCGCTTTTGCCACTTATCGCACTTGATTCGACACGCTTGACAAGCGTAGCCAAAGTCGCGCTATCCACACCGCAGGTTTGCAAAGTATTGCCCTCTTTTAATCGCCCCAAAAGCTCGTTGCCAAGCCATACAAACGCGCCTTTGCCACTTGCACCACTCGTTACCATTGATTCAAAGTAAAGCGCGAGTTCTAGCTCGTTTGTCAGCATTGCCGCGTCTTTTGGCTTTAGCCCAAAATCACGCACGAACCTAGCGCGTTTCTCATCGGGCATTTCAGCGATATTGCGCCCTTCACGCATTAAATCATCATCAATAAACACGGGCAGTAAATCAGGGTCAGGGAAATACCGATAGTCCGCAGCCTCCTCTTTGCCACGCATAGAGCGCGTAACGCCCTTTTGTGTGTCAAAAAGGCGTGTTTCTTGCACGACTTCGCTTTCATATTTGCCGTCCTCCCACGCTTCGCGCTGTCGCTGCACTTCATATTCGATTGCTTTTTGGATAAATTTGAAAGAATTGAGATTTTTGATTTCCACGCGCGTGTATAGCTTGGTATCGTCCTTTGGGCGTATGCTGACATTGGCATCGCAACGGAAACTCCCCTCCTGCATATTGGCATCACTAATGCCTAAAAAGCGCACGATAGAGTGGAGTTTTTTAAGATACGCTACCGCTTCATCGCTAGAGCGCATATCTGGTTCGCTTACGATTTCTAGCAATGGCGTGCAGGCGCGGTTTAAATCGACTTTGGAGAAATTGCTTTCGTGGATATTTTTTCCCGCGTCTTCCTCTAAGTGGGCGCGAGTAACGCCGATAACTTTTTGGCGCGGGTTTTGGGACTCAGAATCCACCTCGATTTCGATTTTCCCGCGCCCCACGATTGGAATCTCATATTGCGAGATTTGATACGCCTTTGGCAAGTCGGGGTAAAAGTAGTTTTTTCGCGCGAAAATGGAGTTTTGGTTGATTTGCGCATCGATTGCTGTGCCAAATTGAATCGCCTTTTTTACCGCCTCTCTATTAAGAGTGGGCAACGCCCCGGGCAGTGCTAGACAAGTGGGGCAGACATTTTTATTTGGCTCCTCCCCAAAGCTCGTAGCACAAGAGCAAAAAATCTTAGTTTTGGTATTTAGCTGGACATGGACTTCCAGCCCGATAATCGTTTCAAAGTCATTGTTTGCACTCATTTTCTCTCCTTGTGATTTTGCAAGTTGTGGTAATTTTGAAATTGTGGATTTTGAGGCCAAAAAGATTTTACTTAAGCAAAAATCTTCAGCCCTTTTGCTTTTTACTAGATTTTGTGGCGGTATCTTTTGCCTTTTTCGCATTGCTATGAGATTTTTGCTTGGATTCCCCTTGCGAGCTAGACTCTTTGCTAGATTCTTGTGTGATTACCCCAAAAGTCAGCTCGGCTATTTCAGGATGGGATTTTATGTAGGCATTTAGCGTTTTTAGCTCAAGGTTTTTTATCCACTCTAGCTCTTGCTTATAAAATCCTATTTCAAGTCCCAAAAAATATTCATTAAAACTTCGCCCTAGTCGCTGGGATAGTGTCTCGTTGCCTAGTGGCTCACTCCCTAGCAAAAACTTCTTTGCATCATCTAGCTCTTTTTGTGTTGCGCCGTTTTTGACAAAATCACTTATCACTTCGCGCACGACTTTTATAGCTTCATCTTGGGATTCTAGCTTGGTTTGGAGCTGCCCTATGCCATAAGATATGAGCGAGCTTGTGGCATAGCGGAAATACGCACCATAAGCTAGCCCGCGCTTTACGCGCACTTCCTCCATAAGCCTAGAGCCAAACCCACTCGCACCCAAAATAAACCCCGCTACTCTTGCAAGGTATCGCTCCTCTTTTAGATTTTGCATTTTTAGTGGCGAGCCAAAGTAGATATATGCCTGCTGTGTAGGTGCGTTTTCACTCACAAAGCTAGGCTTTGTGCTTACCTCAAAGTGCTTTTTGGTGTAGGGCTCTCCATTTGGTAAATCCTGTAAGATAGATTCTAGCATTTTTAGTGTAGATTCTAGCTCTATGTCCCCTCCTACTACGATGATAGCATTGCTAAGATTTAGGGTAGAATCTAGGCTTGCTTTTATGTCTTTTTTGCTTATAGCTTCTACATCTTTTTGCGTGCCTAGAGATGGATTGGCTAGTGGCGTGCCTGCAAAAAGTTGCTTGTTTAGTAGCTCGCTAGCAAGGTAGTCAAAATCACTTTTGTTGCTTAGGATTCTTGCGTTTAGCGCGGTTTTTGCTTTGCTGATTTCTTTTAGATTTGGGTGGTGGATTAGCTCGCCTAGCAAGTCTATGGCGTCTTTTTGGTATTCTTTTAGGAATGATAGGTAGAAATTTAGCGTTTGAGAGCCACTGCTAGCACTAAGTGAGATAGCTTTCTCTTCAAGTGCGTTTGCAAAGCCTACATTGCCCTTTTTGCTACTGCCAAGCGAGAGGATTTCATCTTTTAGCGCGGTTAGTGCGATTTTATCAGAGTTTATAGAGCCACCGCCTTGAAACACTAGCTGGATATTTCCCGCAGGGATAAGCGCGGAATACTCATAAATCACGGGGATTTGGACGCCTTTTATCTGTGTGTGCGTAAGTGTGGTGGTGGATTTTGTATTTTGCGCGTTTGCTTGGGTTGTCATTATGATAGCTCCTATGATGAGGGGTTTTAGCGTGTTTGTTAGGATTGATAGGCTTTGCAAGCAAAATCTATGTTTTATTTTTGCAAAAAGACTAGATTTTATCAAAGAGTCTTTTTTGTCATATTGAGGGAAAGCGAAATATCTCTTATTTTTGGATTTTAGCAAGACTTTGCTACGCTTACTTTTTTGAGATACTTCGCTTTGCTCAGTATGACAAGCGGTTGAGTTTTTTTGCAAATCTTGCTCACTATTTCTGCCCACAATCGAAGTATTTTGCGGTGTGGCTTTGCTTAATCGTTTTTTCGTGCTGCCGCAGATAGAATGTGAAAATTCATCAAGACGAGCGCGGAAAAAGGATTGAGAAAATTGCATACCCAAAGACGAATTGCCAAAACTACGCGCAAACACATTGCCAAAAATCCCCAAAACCAAATTACCCTCAAAACTACAACTTCTCATCTAAAACCTCTCTAATATATTATACGCCGTATCCCTCTTAGCAGGATTTTCCCCCACATCTTTGATAAGTGCTATCATCTCTTCTTGATTCATTGAGTTTCTAGCTCCAGCTGCAGCCACGACATTTTCCTCCATCATCGTGCTTCCCAAGTCATTTGCGCCAAATAGCAGTGCAAGCTGCCCGATATGACTACCCTGCGTAACCCAGCTACTTTGGATATTTTTGACATTATCAAGGTATAGGCGCGAGCAAGCTAGCAAGCGCAAGTAGCGATTTGAGCTTGCTTTTTGGAGGTGGGGGAGTTCCTTTTGCAGTGGTGTATTATCAGGCTGGAAGCTCCACAAAATAAACGCGCGAAATCCACCGCTTTCATCTTGCAAATCCCGCACCCTACGCCAATGCTCGATAATGTCATCATCATTATCCACACTGCCAAACATCATAGTCGCAGTGGATTTTATATCTAGCTTGTGGGCTTGGCGATGCACTTCTATCCACTCATCAGAGTCCAGCTTGCGAGGGGCGATGATGTCGCGCACTCTATCGCTTAGGATTTCAGCTCCAGCTCCCGGGATAGAGCTAAGCCCCGCTTTTTTTAGCCTCTCTAAGACTTCAGGGATACTTAGATGAGAGACTTTTGAGATATAGTTTATCTCTATGGCAGAAAATCCGTGTATGGTGATAGTGGGGAATTTTTGTGCGATATGTGATACTAGATTTTCATAGTAGTCAATCTTTAGCTTTGGGTGCACCCCACCTTGAAACAAAATCTGTGTGCCACCGATAGCGATTAGCTCCTCGATTTTTTTGTCAATCTCTTCAAAGCTAAGGATATATTCGCCCTCTTGCCCTAGCTTGCGCTTAAATGCGCAAAATTTGCAATCCACCCAGCAGATATTTGTATAGTTAATATTTCTATCCACGATAAAAGTCGTGGTTTTGCTTGGGTGAAGCTCTGCTTTGACTTTGCTTGCTTCTTGCCCTAGCTCGCGTAGTGTGGCTTCTTTCATTAGTTGTTTGATTTCTTTGTCGGTGTAGCGTTTCATTGCTTTTGTCCTTGAATTTTTTCTTGTTTTTTAGATTCGCCTTTTGGGTATTGTATTGCATAGATTTTGCTATGTTTGGTTTTTTTACTTGTCTTTGTCTTTTGCTTGTTTTTCACTTTTTATATTGAGTTTAATTTGTCATATTGAGCGTTAGCGAAAATCTCTTGCAATGTTTGCAAAGATCTTTTTTGAGATACTTCGCTAACGCTCAATATGACAAAGGGTAGGGCAAGGGATACCCACCCCCAAACCCCCTCCGCAAGGGAGGGGGCTTATTTTGGATTCTGCTTCGCAAGGGAGGGGGCTTAAGATTTTGCTTCGCAATGGAGAGATTAAGTGAGCTTATGACAAAATAACACAAAGCACAAACAAAACATTGCAAAATGCAAAAAATCCCCCAAAATACACAAGTGGGATAGCAAACAATTATAAAAGTCTTGCTCATCAAAATCTCGTGCCCATTGAGAATTCAAACTGCGAGGTATAATCGCTCCGTTTTTGATTAAACAGCTTAAATGGGAAAATCAGCACGATAGGTCCCATAGGGCTTATCCACTCGATAGCCGCACCGATGCTTGCCCTCCACTCCATACCATACTGCCCAGAGCCTACTATACCATAGCCTTGAAAATCTGCCACTCCGCCACCCAAACTTCTATAAGTCAAAAATCCATAGTCTCCATATAGTGCTACGCGCATTTTTGCTGCTTCTAGTAGTCCATAGCTTAGCTCTACGGAGTTTGTAAACATACCATCGCCACCTATCCAAGATAGCCCATTAGGTCCAATAGGCGAAACCGTGCCTGAGCGAAATCCACGAATAGTGGTAACCCCACCCATATAAAAGGTATTATTTAGTGGCAAAAAGTCTTTTCTACTGAAGCGGAAAATATAGCCACCTTGCACCTTATAGCGAGCGATTAAGTCGATTTTTAGGTGCTTTTTTAGATGATAGTAAAAGGCAGCTTTTCCATATAGCTTGACATTGCGCACATCGCCACCAAGTCCGTTGAACTGCGCATAGGCTGAAGCTATTATTCCATTTTTGGGGAAGTAGTAGTCATCGGTGTTGTCAAAGCTGATACTTGGGCTAAGCGATGAAGTCATAGGCCACTCATCTATATAGCTTTTCCCCCACATTCTATCACTATAAAAATCCTCATACAAGCCACTTATAAATCCATATGTATTTACCCAATTTATATCATAGCCAAGTGAAGCACGCACTGTTGGGGATAGCATACGCCCCACGCTAAAGCTAAGCCCGAAGCTCTGCTCGATATAGACATAGTTTACATAGTAGTTGCCATATACGCTTGCAGAAGTAGAGTAGCGAGAGTCAAAAATACGCGGATTACTTAGGGATAGATTTCCAGAGAATTGCCTCCCTGTAAAAGTGCGTTGTTGTCCTAGATAATTTATATTATAGGCATTGCCACCTGTGGCGATATTTGCATATATAGAGCCTGTCTGCCCCGTGCCAAATAGATTTCGCTCACTTATCGAGCCATTTATCATTAGCCCCCCATAGCTACCATATCCTAGTCCAAATTGTAGCTGTCCTGTCCTGCCCTCTGTTACAGTGATTAGCAAATCCATAGAATCCGCGCTTACGCGTCTTTCATCGATTTTGACATTTTCAAAAAACCCAAGTCTTTGCAGAGCGTTTTGGGATTCTGCGATTTTGGATAGGCTGTATTCATCACCGGGGGCTAGCAAAATCTCACGCCGTATGATTCTGTCATTTGTGCGGTTATTGCCAGAGATAAGCACATCACTTATGTGGACTTTTTCGCCCACTTCGATATGATATAGCACCTTGACCGTGCCTTTTTGTAGTGCTTCTTCTTGGATTTTGCGCAAGCCTTCCGCCTCCTCTTTCTCCTCTTTCTCCTCTTTCTCCTCTTTCTCCTCTTTAGAAGCTAGCTTGTGGTGTTTTTTTGTGCCTTTGCTTGAGATTTTTGCCTCATCTGCTTTTTGGCTACCCTCCTCTTTGTCTAGGTCGGGGCGCACTTGGGCGTAGGCATAGCCTTTGTCCGCTACAAGTCGCTTTAGCACCTGTGCATCGGAGCGCAAATCCTCGATATTAAAAACTTGTCCTTTTTTGACTTGCAAGGCTTTGTGCAGCTTTTCTTTTGGGACTATGTCCTCTTTGTCGATATTTATGACGATGTCGCTTACGGTGTATTGCTTGCCCTCGCTTATGTTGTAGTGTAGCTCGGCTCTTAGGTTGTTAAAATTCGCACTTAAAAACGGCGAGGATACTTTGGCGTCCAAAAATCCATTGCGCATATAGACATCTTGGATTCTCATCGAGTCGTATTCTAGCTCTTGGAGGTGTAGCTTGCCGTCATTTAGTCCCCACATCCAGCCCATAAAGTCGCGCTGCTTGTTGGCACTAAGGGATTCTATTTTGTTTCTTTTTAGCTTTTGGCTACCCTCATAGTGTGCTTTTTTGATTAGGATATTTTCCCCACGATTTACATTAAATACGATATTGTAAGCACCCTCATTGACTTTGGTAAGCTCCTCTTTGACTAGAGAGCCATAGTAGCCCTGATACTCAAGCACGGTTTTTAGGATAGTCTTTGCGCGCTCTATCTTTTGCTCATCGAAAGTTTCGCCTTTTTTGATTCCCATTTGGTTTTGGAGAGTTTGCTTTTCGTTATCGCTTCCGTAGCCTTTGATTTCTATACCTGCTACGCGTGGCTTTTCTACGAAGTGAAATGTCAGCACACCAGAATCAAACTCCGCTACAATGTCGCTAAAATATCCTTGGTCATAAAAATCCGTTACCGCAGAATCGATTTTTTCCTCATCTAGCTCTTCGCCTACTTTTATGTCTGCGATTTCGTTGGCTAGGTGAGTGGATAGAGACTGCAATCCCTCATATTTGATAGAAGTGATAGTGTCTTTTGCGCATAAGGGTAGAAAAAGTGCGCTTGCAAGCGCGGCGCACAAAGTAAGTCTAGATAATGCTAAGCGCATAGTCTCGCTAGCAGTGGCGAGCGCGTGCGTTTTGCAATCTTTGTGAGTTGCTTTTTTGCAAGCATTTTTGTGAGCCAATCTATAAGCTAGAAAAGTCGTAAGAATATTAGAATACCAAAGCAATGCTTATGCCTTTGTCATAGAATCTATAAGTAAAATAAAAGTCGATATTATACAAGCCCAAAGTATTATTTTGACCATATTTGGCAAGATATTTGGCAAGATTTTAGCAATTTTTTGGTTTTTAAGTGGATTTTGCAAATATTTTGCGAAGTTTTGGGTGTGGCTTTTGGCTTTTTGTGCTACGCTTGGATTTTATTTTGTAAGTGCTTTAGGAAATGCTTACAAAATTGCGGTAGAGGGCTTAATAGAATGGACTTAAGAGCGATAAAATAACAATTATAAAGAGAGCGAATTATGGTTTTATACATTCATATTCCTTTTTGTGAGAGCAAATGCGGGTATTGTGCGTTTAGTTCGGTGGTGGCAGGGCAAGATTTTGCTAGCCAAAAAAAGCGATATATAGACGCGCTTATTTGTGATATTTCTCACTCTTTGCAGAAATATCGTGCGCGTGGGGGTTTTGCCAAAAATTCTAGCAATGATAAAAATGCCAAAAAACTTAAAAATCTAACAAACACCCAAAACACCCAAAAACTCACGCTTGATTCTATCTATATCGGTGGAGGCACGCCAAATACGCTAGATGAGTGCGATTATGAGAGAATCTTTGGCGCGATTTTTGATAATGCCACAATCACAAAAGACGCACAAATTACTATTGAAGCAAATCCAAATTGCTTAAGTAAAAATTGGTGTGAAGCACTGCGCTCTTTTGGAGTAAATCGTATAAGTATGGGGGTGCAAAGTTTTGAGAGCGATAAACTTCGCTTCTTAAGTAGAAGCCACACGCAAAAAGACATAGCCAAAGCTTTAGAGCTAGCAAGTGGATTTAAGTATTCAAGCATTGACTTAATCTATGGCACGCCACTAGATTCTAGCACGGTGCTAAAGCGTGAAGTGGCAAAAGCTGTGAGTTTGCCCATCTCGCATATTTCGGCGTATTGTCTAATGTATGAGCAAGGGGCAAAAAATGCTAATAAATATGCCAAACTAGAATCTAAAATGAGTGGCGAAGTGCGTAGTTTTGATGATTCTAGGGATTTGGATTTCTCTAGCACGGAAATAGCTTCTAGCGATATGAGTAAAATCGTGTGCGAAGAGCTAGAAAAAAGCGGATTTAGCCAATATGAAGTATCTAGCTTTTGCAAAGATTCTCACTCAAAAAGCCTGCACAATCTTAGCTATTGGCGTGGAGAAGAATACCTAGCTTGCGGGGTTTCAGCAGTAGGCAGGGTAGGGCAGTGCCGATATAGTGGGGCAAAAGAGCTAGATAGATATATAGCTTATCCTTTGCAAAAAGAGTGCGAGGATTTGAGTGTAGAGGATTTGGCGTTTGAGAGAGTGTTTTTGGGATTTAGAAGTGAAGTTGGGGTTGCACTAGGGGAGCAGATTTTGCGTGATTTGAGCTCTCATTTTAGCACTTGTAGCGCAAAAGTGCTAAAATCTGCCGCAAAATCTAGCAAAAATTTTTATAAAGACTTTATCACAAAAAATTGCACCAAGTCTTTGAGTGATTTGGAGCGAAATATCACAAATGCCCTAAATCATCTCATAAATCCTGCTAGAGTGGCAATCCTTTTGAGAGAGAAAAAATGCACTTTGAGAGGAAATACACTACATTCTAAAGATTTTTTTTTAGCCGATGAGATAGCTCTATATATCACAAGCCATTAGGGATTTGTTTGTTTTTTTGCTTTGACATAATCGTGCTTTTTGGGTATAATCGTGCTTTTTGCATTGCCTAAAATTTCTCAATTTTATGCGAGCAAAATTTTATGCTTTTATGAAATCGTTGCAAACAAAGCAAAGATTTCACACCAAAAATCGCTTCATCAAAATCGCTACTAAAAAATCACTGCGCAAGGGAGATTTAATGAGATTTCAACACTTCACAAGATTTCGTTTATTTTACTTCACAAGATTTTGCTTAAACAATTTTACTTTGAGATTTTACTCTATAAAAATACCAAAAATGTCTTTACCATTTTTATTTGGTGCTGCGATGATTTCTTTGCTTTGCTTGCAAGGCTGCAAAGATAGTAGCACGATTACTATGGCGACTGCTGCGGAGTTTCGTCCATTTGAGTTTATGGAGGGCGAAGAGGTTAGAGGGATTGACATTGATATAGCAAGAGAGATAGCCAAGCGACTAAATAAACAACTAGAGATAAAAAAGATGAAGTTTGATTCTATCATCGTGGCTACAAGCAGTGGCACAGCAGACATTGCTATAAGCGCAATAACTATAAACCCTACACGCGAAAAAATGGTGGATTTTACCACACCCTATTATGAAGCAAGTCAAGTAGCCATAGTCAAAAAAGGAGATTCTCGCTTCATAAATATCGCTAGCAAAGATGAGCTACTAGAAAAAATCGCTTCCATAAAAGACATAAAAATCGCCGTAGCCGTAGGCACGACAGGGCATTTTTTTGCCGCAGGCGATAAGGAGCTGGACTTTGGCGGGTTTCAAAACGCAGAAGTGAAAGCATATTCTAATGCTTCTGTCGCTATGAAAGCACTGCAACACTCTCAAGTAGATATTATGATAATTGATGAAATGGTAGCTACCGTGCTTTCTAGGGCTTGGTGGAATCCTAACGCCACTCTTTTGCCTTTTAGGCTCACACAAGAGCAATACGGCATAGCTATCAACAAATCAAAAACCAAACTAAAAGAATCCATACAAAAAGCCCTAGATGAAATCAAAAATGACGGCACGCTAGAGAAAATCATCACTTCATATTTGTAGGGATTTTTATAGATAGTCGCGTAGAGTCGTAGAGATTTATATGCTTTATTAAGGATTGGCAATAGTGCGCTTTTTGGCACACTTTTGCATTCTCGCTATATTTGGATTTGACCCCAAAAGCACAAAAGGCTATAAATGCGTGAAATCGTGCTAGTAAATTCTAAACCATTTAGAGATATAAAGACTTTGGTGGTAAATGAAATAGTGCATTTTCCACTACATAGCGCACTTATCGAAGCACATATATCTCCTGCAAATCCAAAACGAGATATTCAAGCTCTCATTTTCACTTCCAAGCACGCCATAAAAGCCCTTGCCAAAGAGATAGATTCTCGCCCGCAAATGAGTGAGTTTTATCAAATCCCTAGCTTTGTCATCGGGGCAGGTAGCGCACAAAGCTTGCAAAAATACAACTTCACCCTTGAGTATATCTCGCCTGATTCGCACGGAGAGGGATTTGCAAATGAGTTAGTAGAAAAGCTAAAAGGCAAAAACGCGCTTTATATCCGCGCCAAAAAAATCGTATCAAGGCTTGATGAGAGACTAAGCGAAGCAAAAGTCTCCCTAAAGCAAGTCATCGCCTATGAAAACAAAACCAAAATCCTCCCCCAAGAGCTAAAGCCCGCTCCTCGCTCTATTGTGATATTTACCGCACCGAGCAATTACTACTCGTTTGTGCAAAATTTTGGCTGGGATGGAAGCTATGTGGCTATCGCTATTGGAATGACGACTTTTGGTGTGCTAGCAAAGGAAATCACGCGATATGTCGCTCCAAAGCAAAGTATTGAGAGCTGTGTGGAGTTTGCCCAAGAAATCGCACATATTTATCCGTAAATAGTTTTTTTTGAGCAGCTTTGGATTCTTGCGTTTTTGAGATTTGGCAAAAATGAGTTGTGAAAAGCTATAAAATCTTGTAATGTAAGGGGTATAAATGGCACAAATCTATGTCGCAGGAATCCACACAGACGCGGGCAAAACCCACTTTAGTGCGGCATTTTGTAAGGCGTTTGGTTATAGCTATTTCAAACTTATCCAAGCAGGCACACCCACAGATACACAGCGCGTAAGCGAGCTACTAAAGCTATCGCAAGACAAAGAGTGCAAACACCATAGTGTAAGCACCATAAGGCATAAAAATCAAAAAAACAATAGCGACACAAAAATGGCAAACAATTCTCAAACAAAGATTTGCCAAACAAAAATCAATCAAACAAAGATTCATAAAGCAAAAATTCATAAAGAGGGCATAAGTCTAGCCACTCCCACTTCCCCACACATAGCCAAAATCCGCGAAAATATTTACTATGACAAAATCCCTTTGCCACAAGATGAAAACTGCCTTATTGAGCTAGCAGGTGGGCTATACACACCATTTGATGAGCACTGCTGTATGATTGACTTTATGCGAGAAAATCCTGTTGCGACCGTGCTTGTGGGGCGATATTATCTAGGGTGTATAAATCACATTTTGCTTAGCTTGCAAGCATTAAAGCAAGCTAACATAAAAGTGCTATGCCTTGTGATGAGTGGCAGAGATTCTGCGCAAGATGATTTGGCAAATGAGAGTGATTTGATTGATAGATTTATCAGCGATTACGCGCTTGTGCCTATCGTGCATCTGCCCTTTTTTGAAGATAGGGTAGATGATTTTGTGCATAGTGCAGAGGTGCTGTATGAAGAAATAAGTGAGAAAGTGGATTTTGGATTTTAGGCAAAATCTAGTCAAAATCTAAAAGCACAAAAAATCAACACAAAATCCACTAAAAAATCTCGCAAAAAAACATTGTAAAATTTTTTGCGCAAAATTTATACAAAATCTTTAGGGTGTGAAAAATCGATATTCCAAAAACGCCTTTCCATAGCTTGTGTTTGTGGGTGCGCTTGGTTCATCGCGCATTTTTTGCTCCATATACACACCTACTAAGCCTAAGTGCAAGCCTTTGTAGATATTCCACCCAAAGCCAAGTGCGATTTGGAGTTGCTCGCCTCCTAGACTTCTTTTTTCTGTGCCTTTGGAATGTCGTGCCGTGAGGCTAAAAACCACAGGATTTATCTTTAGTGCACCAAACCCCCACCAAGAATCAGTATTTCCTTGAAACATATTTGTTTGTTGAGTGCCGTTATGGTAGCCACCGGGTGCGATGACATTATACATAAATGGCGTTTCATCTTCTGCTTCAAATATGTATAGATTTCCTCCCATATGCGCTTGGAGAAAGTCATTTGCTCCCGTGCGAGCATAGCCTATGCCTAGCTTGTATGCCACTCTAGATTTCTCATAGCTTATGCTTGGCTGCAGGGTAATGAGATAAGTATCGCCTAGTTTTCTAGATTCGTTGATAGAGCCGATTGCCCAGCCTTTGCGCTGTGAGGATAGATAGTTGCCGTGCGCTAAAATATTTAGGCTAAAGGGCGAGCTACCAAGCGCAATATCTTGGGAAATCTTAGCCCCCAGCATATAGAAAAAATCCGTAAGATAGTAGGCATATATATCGCCCAAGCGGTATTCCCCACGCCCAAGTTTCACTCCTAGCACAAATTCATTTCCGCCATAATACAGCTCTTTGAATTCCACAAAATTGCTTGTTTCTTCGCGACTTGAGTGAGCGTATTCATTTACCCACGCGCCATAGATTTCGCCGTATTTGAAATCATAAGCGATATGCGCCCCTTGCATATGCTCCCCTACCCAATCCACCAGCGCATCAAACCTCCCTGCTTGCACGCTAAAGCCCCTATATGAGTAGCGCAAGAATGCGTTGTTGTTATTCCAATCATTGCCGACTTCATCTCCGATATGGTTGCCAAGATATTCGTGTGCGTTGTGTCGCAGTGCTCCACCTAGAAGTGAAGTAGCCCCCCAAATGCCTATGGTGGCGTTTAGCAAATGGTCATTTTTGGCATAGAAATCATAAGAGAGATTTGCAGCGAAGTGTAGTGTGAGGTAGGAATCTCTGTGTTTGCCAAAAGAGGATTTGCCAAATGTGCCAATGTGTCCATAGAATTGTGTGCGATTTAGGATTTGGGCGATTATTGTGGGTTGTGAGGATTGCAAGGCTTGTGAATCTTGTGATGATTGTGTGGGCTGCACGCGCGAAATGGGAGAGTCTACAAAATCTTGCGAGTTTGCAGACTCTATCAAGGTAGAATCTATGGGAGTAGAATCTGTGGCGGTGGAATCTTGTGTGGCGTCATTTTGCAGAGTGGGATTTTGCGAGATAGAATCTAGCACCTTAGCACCTAAGCAAAAATGGCTAAAAGCCACAAGGACAGATAGAGTAAGCACTTTTGGCAAGGAGTTTTTAAAACTTTTAAAACCATAAGCAGACATTTTCATTTCCTTTTTTTTAGACTTTTGTCTATTTTTTGTGTGTATTTTCATAATTTGAAAATATTTATGAGTAATATTAGCATTTTTGTATAAACGCATAATGATAAAAATTATGATAAAAGTTTGGGTTTTTTTTGATTTTATTTGAAAATAAATGCTACACTCCCAAGTTATGAAATTTATAAAAAATCTAAAAAGCAAAGAGGGCAAAATGACTTCAAACACAGCAAATGCACTAGACACACTAGAGACAACCACGCTAAATGCAATCACACTTGATGAGTGCAAGCCAAATCACTGCTACAAAATCACTTCTATCCATTTCACAAACCAAGCTATCAAAGAGAGGCTTGCTTCTTTTGGTGTCGTGCGTGGTGCGCTTTGCACGATACTATGTGCCGCACCAAACAAAGCTACACTATCTATACAAGTAAACCAAACGCTTGTCGCACTGCGCGGGGAGGAAGCAAAGCTGATTTTTGTCGAGCCCATTCATCGCTAGAAATTTTTAGCTAGATAGATTTTTGTGATATGATTTTGCAAAATCTTTGTAAAAGCAATTAGCAGTAATCTAAAAGATTTGCAAAATCTAAAAAAGGGCAAGAATGTGTGCTTTATCAAACAAAAAACTAGCAAACCAAAAATCCTCCACACAATCCAAAGCACTGCAATCCAAAAAGACACAATCCAACAAATCAAAAACTACCATAAAGCCTAGCGACATTGCCACTATCAAGTCTCGCTTCTTATCCCACTACCCAAATGCAAAAACAGAGCTAGTCTATGCAAACACATATCAGCTTTTGGTATGTGTGATGCTCTCTGCCCAATGCACTGATAAGCGTGTAAATATCGTTACACCTGCACTTTTTGCTAGCTATCCCACACCTGCCGCACTCTCTCAAGCAAACATTGATGAGCTAAAAGAAATTATAAAATCTGTTTCGTTTTTTAACAACAAAGCTACAAATCTAATCAAAATGGCAACGCAAGTAATGGATAGATTTGGCGGGGAAATCCCAACCACTCAAGAGGAGCTAAAATCTCTCGCAGGTGTGGGGCAAAAAACCGCAAATGTCGTGCTGATAGAAAGCCAAGAAGCAAATGTAATGGCGGTAGATACGCACTGCTTTCGCGTAGCCCATAGACTAGGACTAAGCAATGCAAAAAGCCCGCTAGATACAGAAGCGGACTTGACAAACGCCTTTAGGGACAATCTAGCCACGCTACACCAAGCATTTGTGCTATTTGGGAGATACATTTGCAAAGCAGTAAAGCCACTATGCCAGCAGTGCTTTTTGCAAGAATTTTGCCTAAGCAAAAGCAATTTTAAGCCTGCGTAAAAGGCGATGAATTTTGATGAGTCTTTTGATGAATGTTATGCGTAGAATTTTGCACACTATATGTGGCTAAATCCCAAAAAGGCACAAATATTGCTAGGTTTTGTTTATGGATTTGGTGTGTAGTTTAGTGTGTTTGTGTGGAGATTTTCTTTGGGTTTTGTGTTTGATTTTCGTGTGGATTTTTGTTATGTTGTTTTTGCGCTGGATTTTGCATAGATTTTGTCCAAATTTTGTGCGAAATTTTGCAAAAAGGCGTTGCAAGTAGCCTAATAATGATATAATGACAAGCATATTTTGCGCTTAAGAGAAGCAATCTAGTGCTAAATTAAGCTACTTATGACACAAAAGGACAGGACACAATGGAAATCATCAAAGAAAGCTTTTTTGAAGTCATCAACAACTCTATCGGAGTTTCCCCACAAGAATCCATAATCCCCGTGAAAAGAGGGTATCTAGCCTCGATAGATACTTTTAGCAGGCAACGCGAGCTAGAAGTCTATCTTGTGTTTAATAAGAAGTTTTTGCACTTTATGTGTGAGAATTTTTTGGGCGAGGAAAATCCTAGCTTAGAAGCACTAGAAGATATGGCAAAAGAGCTTGCAAATCTCGTAGTAGGGCACGCAAAAGTTTTAGCACAAAATAAAAACCAAAATTTCACTATCTCCACACCACAATATCTCGGCGTGCGCGTGATAAAAAACTACAATCACGGCTTGCATTTTCGCTTAAAAGGTGGCGGGCATTGCAGTATCTTTATGCGAAACAAAGACTAGCAAATCTGCAATTCCGCAAAATAGCGCAAATACAATAGCTTAAAACGAGCTAAACAAAACAGCTAAGGACAAAAATGGCAAAAGAGCAAAAATCTATCCTTGATAGAAAGCGCACCCACACTCCAGAGGAAATCGAGCTTGCTACATATCTAGAAGAGATGATGGAGGATTATGAGGGATTGCTTGATATGGGTGTGGTTTTTACCGCCGATTTGGGCTCTACTAAGATTCCGCTTGCAGAAATACTAAAGTTTGAAAAAGGCTCAATCATTGATTTGCAAAAGCCAGCAGGGGAGAGTATAGATGTGTTTGTAAATGGCAGAATAGTAGGCAAAGGCGAAGTAATGGTGTATGAAAGAAGCCTAGCGATTCGCCTAAATGAAATCCTAGATTCCAATGCGATAATCTACTATATCGCTAGGACAAGTCCTTACGAATAAGCCCTACAAAAAGCAAACAAAGGGGAAAGATGCTATTTGAGCAAAATAACTTCAGCAAAATTTTTCATAACTTTTTTGATGATTTTTGGTGCTTTAAAAGAGCGCGACTAGCTTTTTTTGGCTTTTTTGGCAGTGCTTTTGGTAGCACTCTTTGCGCTTTCTTGTTTTTTGCACTATTTATACTAAACGCACTTTTTTTATCCTTTGCCTTTGCTGATTCCAAAACCTCGCAAAATCTCTCAATCGTAAAACAAATCCAAGCATATCCCGATTCGGCACAAGATAGACTTGATGTTTTGTTGTTATTAGATTCTAGCTTTAGAGGCGAAGTGGGGAGTGCCACTATCGCAGATGAGCGACTTAGTGTGATTTCTAGCGTGGGCTTGCAAGAGAAGTGGAGCAAATCTTTTGCTAACTCGCCTATTTCTAAGCTAGAGATTATCCCGCACAATAACAATCTCTACATAAACGCAAAAGGTCGCAAACGCTACTATCTAAAACCAAGTATTTCTAAGGATAAAAGCACGCTTAGACTTAGCTTTTATGCGGCGGATTCTCAAGTGCTAGATTCTTTGTTATCCACTACTCCTACGCTAAAAGCCACTCCCATAGAGGAAGTTTTTAGTGATTTGCAGGCTTCAAAGATTTCTAATAAGATTTCTCAAATATCTAGTGATTCTCCAAATGGTGCAAATCCATTTGCTTACACAGCGCAAAACACGCAAACAAGGACAGATATAGGGCTTGATTCTGCCTTGCAGCCTAGCGCGAAGCCAAGTCAAGCAAATTCTCAAAATGCCAAAAATGCCCAAGATGATAACTTGTTTAATTGGGCTGCTATCGCACAAGGTGCGGAGTTTAACGCAAGCGATTATGCACTATATCTAGCCGTATTTGCTTTTGTGATTGCGCTTTTGCTGCTACTGCGCTATCTCATTCGCAGAAGTGGCAGTGCAAATGCTTCGCTAAAGGTCGTTTCCCAAAGTCAAATTGATAGCAAAAACAAAGTCGTAATCTTTGAAACAAAAGACTATTTTTATATGGTGCTTTTGGGCGAGAAAAATAATATTTTGATTGACAAAATCCCTCGTAGTGGAGCTTCTCTCTCTGCAAAACCACTTACCGTAGGCTCTGTGCTAGAATCACTAGGCGAGCCAAAATCCACTCAATCTCGCCTAAAATCCACCCCAAGCACTTCCCAAAGTGCTTCAAGGGTAGCAGCTACCCCCTCTGCGCTATCCTCCCCCTCCCTAGCCACACCAAAGCCAAGTGCTAAGCCTAGAAGTGCTACTCCTCAAGCAGCCGTGCCAAAGCCCTCTCCACTAGAATCGCTTACCATTGGAAATGAAAATTCTTTCAATCAAGATTTTTGGGACGCACTAAAAAGTGGCAAAAGATGAGAATAGACTATGAGACAAGCAGAAGCTCTTAGTGTGGGGTATAGCAATAGCGAGGATAGATTTTGGGTTTCTTTGCTTTTGTCTGTTGTTTTGCATTGCTGTATCATAGCGATAGTTTGGTTTATAAACGAGCAGCTAAAAAAGCCAAAACTCCACAAAGTCGAACTAGAAAATATTTTGTTTCTAAAGCGTGGGGATAGCCTAGATAAAAACGACAACAAAGAGGGAATGACACCACCCTCTCTTGCAAGTCCAGATAGCGCACCGACAACCCCTCCATCTAAGCCCACGCCAAATACTCAAGAAGCGGAGTATAGAGAGCAAAGACAAAGCAAAAGAGTGCCACTCCCAAAGCAAGAATCCAAAAAAACATATCAATCTTTAAACCAAATGAGCCAACCCGCACAGCAACCTTCCAAAGCGAGAGACCGCACTACTTCGCGTGCTATTAGCGAGCTGTATGGACGAGAATGGGGGGATTTGGGCAGTGAGGAAAAAGACTTCGTAACGAGCAATCTACGACAAATCGCTCGCATAACCCAAAGCTACTTAGAATACCCACAAGCTGCGGGCTATCTAGGACAGCAGGGAGAAAATGCCGTAGAATTTTACCTCCTACCAAATGGCGACATAGAGGGGCTTAGGCTTATTCGCAGCTCCAAGTATAAGCTACTTGATGATAATTCTACAAAAACCATACGAATTGCTTTCAAAGATTATCCTCGTCCCAAAAAACGCACGCTTATTAGATTTCATATCACTTATAAACTGCACTAGATTTTACTTCAAGGACTTGCAAGCAAATCAAAAACCTAAAAATCTAGCCATAAATTTTACAAGGAGAAATATGCGCTTAAAACTTACAAACCCGCTTGATATGCACTTGCACTTACGCGATGAAGCTATGCTAAAATCCGTGCTACACTTTAGTGCGAGTAGGTTTGCGGGTGCACTGATAATGCCAAATCTAAATCCCCCAATCGATTCGCTAGATTTGGCTAATGCGTATAAAAGTAGGATTTTGGACGCGCTAGATTTTCTCTCAAAACACCAACAAAAGCAATCAAAAAAAACACAGCAAGACACACAACCCACAATCAAAAATTTTTATCCATTTTTGGCTTTGTATATTACCGATAATCTTAGCCTAGATGAGCTAGAAAAATGTGCTAAGAACGGATATAGGATTCTAAAACTTTATCCAAAAGGTGCTACCACAGGGAGTGAAAGCGGCGTAAAATCTATCCTTAGTCAAAAAATGCGTGATATTTTTGCTTGTGCGCAGGACTTGGGTATGATACTTTGCATACACGGGGAGAGCGCGGGGGAGGCTTTGCAAAGAGAATATGAGTTTGGCGAGATTTTTGCCTATATTGCCTCGCATTATCCCAGACTAAAAATCATCATTGAGCACCTTAGCGACCACCGCTCTTTGCCACTTTTAGAAGAGTTTGACAACATTTATGCCACTCTTACGCTACACCATATCACACTTGATATTAGCGCACTTATAGGCGGGAGTTTGCAGCCTCATTATTTTTGCAAGCCCGTGCTAAAGCGCGTGATAGATAGGGAGGCTTTGGCACGATATGCTTTGAGTGCAAATCCAAAAGTTAGCTTTGGCTCTGACTCTGCTCCGCATAGCTTGTATGCCAAACTCACACAAGGTGCGGCAGGGATTTTTAGCGCACCGTGTCTTTTGGAGCAGTTAGCGGAGTTTTTTGAAGCACACGATTGCTTGCAGAATTTGCAAGCCTTTGTAAGTGATAATGCGATGAAAATCTATGAGCTACAATCCCACTTTTCCTCGCTTCCACCAAAAATCATCACGCTAGAAAAATCTACAAACGCGATTCCAAATGTCGTGCATATCAAATCTAGCTCGCACGACACAAAAGCAAGCCACGCTAAAGAATGTGATTTTACAAAATCTAGCGATTATGATAAGTTTGCCACAGAGTGTGTTATTCCATTTCGCGCAGGCGAGCAAGTAGGGTGGAAACTCTGCTAAATTGCTTATAGCCCGCCTAGCAAACTCGCAAAATCACTTAAAGGCATAATATGCAACTAGATAATTTCACAAAAAATCTCTCTGTCCTGCAAAGCATAGACCCAGCACTTTTTTGCGCGCTAACAAACTGCAAGCCAAATGAAAAATATGAAGTGTTTATGGATAGCGACCCTGCTAATTATAATATTATCGATAAAGGCGACACAGATAAAAATCCAAGCAAAAACCCAAATGAGATTTTGGATAAACACACACAAAGCAATATAACTCAAAATGATTCTGCGCTAAATAACCAAACCTCTGATAATCCAATCCCCAATAACCCCACCCCCAATAATCCCACTCCTATGTATCTCTCCAAACCCATAGATGAGATAATGCAAAAAAACACCGAGTTAGTAGGCTACTCATATTACCCGTTTTTGTATATTTATGGGCTTGGAAATGGCGTGCTACTAAAGCTACTTTTTAATGAACAACGACAGCGCATTGTCGTATTTGAGCCAGAATTGGAGGTTATTTTTATCGTGCTAAATCTGCTTGATTTCTCAAGCGAACTACAAAGTCAAAAGCTAGTGATTATCCACTCTAAGCAGGCAAATTATATTCGTATAGATTCTCTATTTGATAGCAACAAATACGCTAGAATCTTTGTAAAAACCTATGATTTGCTACTTTCGTGCAACTATTATGAAAAATACCAAGATGATATTTTGCGCATAAATGGTTATTTTATCAAAGCCATTGAGCAAGCCGTAGTGAGTGTAGGAAATGATGCAAAAGATTCTCTAGTAGGAATTTTGCATCACATAATAAACCTACCAGATGCCCTGCGCTCGCCAAATGTCGATGCGCTATATAGCGCACTGCGCGGTAGAGATACGGCTATCATCATATCCACAGGTCCTAGCCTACACAAGCAGCTTCCATTGCTAAAATCTATTACACCTTATGCGACTTTGCTTTGCATTGATGCGAGCTTCCCTATCCTATATAAGCACGGCATAAAGCCAGACATTGTAATAAGCCTAGAGCGCGTAAAAGAAAGTGCTAAATTTTACACTGATACACCAAAGATTGCCCAAGAGGGCGTGATATTTGCACTTACTTCTATCGTGCATAGCGATACCAAAAACGCCATAACAAAAGGCGTAAAGCAATTTAGCTTCCGTCCATTTGGCTACACGAGCCTTTTTGAATTTCACGAGTATGGTTATCTAGGTGTGGGAATGAGCGCGGCAAATATGGCGTATGAAATCGCTAGGGGAGCGAAATTTAAGCGGTGTGTGTTTATCGGGCAGGATTTGGCTTTTGGCGATGATGGAAACACACACTCACAAGATGCGATATATGGCACAAAAGAGAGGCAATACAAGCAAGAGGGCATAATGATACCCAAATACGGCGGTGGAGGCGAGGTAGAAACTAGCAAGGTTTGGAAGCTGTTTTTGCATTTTTTTGAAAAAGACATAGCCCACACGCAAGGTATGGAAGTGATAAACTCCACAGAGGGCGGCGCACGCATACACGGCACAAAAGAAATCCCCTTTGCCAAAGTATGCGAAATGATAAAATCTAGCCCAAAATCTAGCCTAAATCTAACCCCTCCAAGCCAAAAGATAAGCCAAAAAAATATAATCCTAGCTTACAAAAAATGCCTAGATATAATCAACTACGGCACAAAGCAAAAAAAGCGCATAGAGAGGTTGTTTTTGCGACTTGTAAAAGAGCTAGAAAAGGTAGAAAAGCTAAACAAAAAAGGACAGCTAGATAGGATAGATTTTGATAAATTAAGTGATTTGAGCGAACAGCTAGAGGGGATAAAATCCCTCTTTAGTGAGCTAAAATTTACCAACTATTTTTTGGACGCGATTCAGTCTTACATTTTTCATCAAGAGCTAGACATAGCCAAAGTCGTGGCGACATACACCCAAGATGATGACGCGCTAAAAGCAAAGCAACTAGAGTGGTTGTATTATCATAAGTATTGGCTTTTTTCGCTTGCAGGTGGGATAGACTGCGTGATAGAATCCATAAAGCGTGGGCTAGGGCAGTGGAGTGAGGAGGATAATGCTATACTAAAAAAAGCAGGTGTGAAAATACTAGAAATACAATCAAGCGCGAAATCTAGCGATTAGCTTTGGTGCAAAAATCATAAGGTAACGCAATCACTAAAAACAATCCATTTTGCAAATGTGGCAATTTAACACACCTATACAAATTTAATCAAAGCTAGTAGCAATCCTGCGATAGTGAGCCGTGCAGTGATGAGCCATTTAACAAATCATATTTAGATTCTAGTATTTTTAGCTCTAGCTTCTTAGTGTCATCTCTAGCAAGCGCAATTTTATCTAAAACCACGCGCCGTATTTGAGTGAGAGGGCGTTAGAAAATCCTTGCAAGGATTGCCTAGAAAATCCGCCTACAAAGTAGATTCCGCCATAGCCTAAGGTTAGCTCGTGGTTTTTGTGTATGCTCCACACAAAGTTCAAATCCAAATTTGCATAAGCAATCGGTAGATTTATATCGCCCTTGCTTTGCAAGTTCGCTATGGTGAAGCTCGCTTTTTGAGTGTTTAGGATATTATACTTGCCACCAAGTAGCCAAAACATTCTAAAGCTCCCGCTTTTACCAAAACTTTTGATTCCTCGCAAAGATAAATTTATCTGTGGGAAATGCCAAAGATGAATGGGATAATCCTCATTTGCTTGGTTTATAAATTCTTTATTTAGATGAAAACTTGGCAATATTAGCAAATCATAGCTTATCCCTAGCTCTGGGGCGATATAGCTAGCGGCTTTTTCTTGATAAAAAGCTGTGCCTATCCTTGCATCTGCGCCAAATCCGTAGTTAAAAGATTGTGTTTTTAGCGCACCTGCATAAGTGCTTGTCTCAAAAAATGGCACACTCATATCGCCCCTTAAGATTCCTTTGAAATAAAATTCTCTCAAACTTTTGCTTCTTAGTGCTTTTGAGTTGAAATAAGTCGCACCGACTTGGACACTATGGGTTTGTAGATTTATGTTTTGGGTGTATACATCTGCTAGAGTGTAGGAGTATTCATAGCCTAGATAGCCACCCAAGATTCCTTTTTGTCCTAGATTTTTTTGCACTCCTCCTATGCCTCCTCCTACAAATTCGTGCGCCCTAGATACGCTTGCATCGCTAAAGTAGCTATGCCCACCATAAGGCGCAAAAAATCCTATATGATTTTTGTTTTTCTCATAAGATAAAAATTTTTTCTCTAGTCTTGCTTTGCCTCTTGTTTGTCTTGAGGTTGTGGCAAGTTTGCGCATCTGTGGAGCATATCTTGGTGGTGCACCCGGTGGAGTTCTAGCAGAGGGTTGCTCATAGATTTTGGGCTGATTTGCCTTGCTAGGTGTGGAGCGGAAGTTTTTTTTCATAAGAGAATCTAGCACATTTGACACCATTGTATTTTTGCGCATATAGCTTAGGGTTATGGTTTTTAGGATAGTAATCCCATAAGAGCTAGCCACATCAGCTTCTAGACTAAATCCCGCTGTGCTTGCAGGGATTAGCCTGATTCCGGGAGTTGGGGTTAGGCTATCAAAGTTTGGCGTTACGCCCTTGCCACCTGCAATAATTTTGCTATACTCATATATATCGCCTACTTTTGCCCCACTGCCACTCTCGCCTATACCCACTCCTACGATGATTCCACCTTTTGTGATACTAGAGACATTTATCCCATCGCCATTTAGATAGATATGCTCTACGGGAGTTCTTGGGATTCCTGTGTAGCCTTGATTTCTAAAAGTATGTTGCGTTTTTGTTCCCCAAGTTGTCCCATCGCTAGAGATAGCAATCGTCCATTTGTTTATGTTTAGGTTATTGATATTGCCATTTAGATGATAGCCGAAGTTTAGCCCGATTTGTCCGTCATTTATATTCATAGTGTTTATGGTTTGTTTTGCTGTCCCACCGCCAGAGGTGTTTTCAAAGTAGGGGATTATCCCGCCATTTAGATTTAGCGTGTTTATCATTCCACCTGCGTGGTTTAGTGATAGTTGCCCACCGCTATTTATAGTGATAGTAGATACAGTGCCACCATTTACGGTGTAGTTTGTGATATTTCCACCGCTATTTACTTCTACTAGACGCACAGTGCCGCTATTTGTGGTAAGTGTGCCGATATTGCCACCTCTATCGACATATAGAGAATCCGCATTCCATTGCTTGGATGGGACATAGCTAGTGATATGCTCATCTGCTGCGTGTGCTATGACACCTAGCCCAAGCATTGCTACAAAAAGCATTGCTACAAAAGCGTAAGCAAATCCCCCCCCCCATTTATGTATCATCATATTTGCAATTTTTGTAGCTACTGATACGCTAGAAGACATATATTTATAAGGTTTTTCAAAATTACAAACTAATGAATGTTTCATCATATTCTCCTTAAAAATTACTTAAAAACTAGCATTATATAATAAAATTTATCAAAAACCACCAAAACACGCCAAAATCGTGGATTTTGCGCTTTGTCTTTGAAGCAAACACGATAGCCGCAAAACAAAATCATCTAACAAGCAAAAATAAATGTGTAAAATTGACACTTTAATGAGAATTTCTACACGCAAATTCCATAAGGTTAAGTTTTTTTTTATCACTTTTGGTTATAATCTAGCTCGTTTAGCAATGGCTTAGATTGGCTTAGACATTGCTAGGAGCGACACTAAAACAACAACTAAAAAGCACCAAACAAAAGGAATATAAATGCCATTAGATGAAAATTTGCAAAATCTAGATTCTACCCTAGATAATTTTACCAATAACTTGACTTATATAGGACTTAAGCCAGAATTTAGTGATTTGCTAACAAATGATATAGCTTCATCACACGCGTATTTTGGTGTGTTTGTGCTGTTTGTGTTTAGCTTTATTGCGTTTAACTACACGCTAAAAATCCAGCGATTTATCTCACGCAAGCTCGCTACAAAATCCCGCGACAAACTAAAACTAGCCCCTTATGAGTGCGGACCCACTCCACTAAAGCAACCAACCAAAATCCCTCATCAGTTTTTTATCATCGCATTGCTTTTTGTGCTTTTTGACATTGAAGTTGTGTTTATGATTCCTTGGGCGGTGGTGTATAAAGAGGCTTTGGGAAATGGCTTTGGTGTGCTACTTTTTATAGAGATGATAAGTTTTATAATTTTGCTTGTCATCGGGCTAGTGTATGCGTGGAAAAAGGGTGCTTTGCAGTGGCACACTTCAAGTCAATCAAGCCAACCATTTAAGTGGAATCCACAAAATCAGCAAACTAGCATTAGCTCTAGCATAAAAGAAGCTACTCAAGGGGGGAATCTATGAATCCTACTATTTCTACGCATTCTGCTTTCACACATTCCACACGCTCCACACATTCTGC
Organism: Helicobacter macacae MIT 99-5501; assembly: GCF_000507845.1. Taxonomy (NCBI): domain Bacteria; kingdom Pseudomonadati; phylum Campylobacterota; class Epsilonproteobacteria; order Campylobacterales; family Helicobacteraceae; genus Helicobacter; species Helicobacter macacae. The sequence continues at coordinate 1,067,950 of NZ_KI669454.1, forward strand.
GCATTTTGCGCAAGCCATCAAAGCTCCAGCGCATTTCAACCCTATGACGCCGCTGCGTGATGCTAGCTTGCCAATCGCACTAACCACGATTGATAAGCTACTAAATTGGGGGAGGAGTAATTCTCTTTGGCCACTTACCTATGGGCTTGCTTGCTGTGCGATAGAGATGATGGCGACAGGGGGAAGTCGCTTTGATTTTGATAGATTTGGCACGATATTTCGGGCTAGTCCTAGACAAAGTGATGTGATGATTATCGCAGGCACACTTACCAAAAAGCACGCCGAATACACTCGCAGACTATATGACCAAATGCCAGAGCCAAAGTGGGTTATTTCTATGGGTAGTTGCGCGAACACAGGCGGAATGTTTAACACCTATGCTACCGTGCAAGGAGTAGATAGAATCATACCTGTGGATATTTACTTGCCCGGGTGTGCCCCGCGTCCAGAGACTTTGCAATACGCCCTCTTGGTGCTTCAGCGCAAAATCCGCTCAAACAAGGCAGCCCCACAAAGCCTAAAAAACCCTAGACGCGTGATTTAGCTTAAAGCCTTTATAGAGATTTTATTTTTAGATTTTTATTCTAGGAAAGACAATGCCACAAAATACTTATCAGTCCACCGACACCACTTGCCAAAGCACTCACACAGCCACTTGCCACAAACCTCACAAAGATGTCCAAAGACACTCTTATCATACTCCTAGATTTTATCAGCCAGCCCTCACACCAAAAGCCGCGATAGAGGGTAGCGCGTGGGAAGTGATATACAATCATATCAGCTATTTTCACAAAGTGGATTTAGCTTATGTCGAGCTAGGCTGTGCGGTGCTGTGGATAGAATCAAGCGATATTTTACCTGTTTTGACTAGACTAAAATCTCTAGGCTATGAGACTTTGAGTGAAATGAGTGCGATAGATAAACTAGCTTTGGAAAAAGATGAGAGTGGCGCAGATAAAAGTAGCGGGCAATTTGAGCTATTTTATCAGCTTCACGCGTTAAATTCTAGCTTCAAAGACAAGCGCAGAATCCGCATAAAATGCGCTATCAATGAGGGAGAACAAGTAGATTCTATCCACTCGCTTTTTTCTCTAGCACTTTGGAGTGAGCGTGAAGCGTATGATATGTTTGGGATAAGGTTTAGAAACCACCCCAATCTATCACGACTACTTATGCCGCGCGATTGGGTGGGACACCCGCTTTTGCGCTCATATCCTTTGCAGGGAGATGAATATGCTAGCTGGTATGAGGTGGATAAAATCTTTGGCAAAGAGTATAGAGAAGTCATCGGCGCAGAGCAGCGTGATAGTGCTAGAATCGATGAAAGTGAGGTGAGAAACTTCGCTAGAATCGATGAGCTAGGAGAGCAGAGCGACCCGCTATATATAGAAGCGTCCAAGTCGCTATTTGTGCGAAATATCTCCAAAGAGAAAAAAGAGATTTTAAGCAAAAGAAAATAAAATCTAGCAAAAACAATCCTAAGAGAGAATAGTGAAAGAAAAATATTTTAAGGAAACAAAATGGCACAAATCTATACACGACTAAAACCACAATTTGAAAACATAGCGTTTGAAAAGCGCGATGATAACTCTATGGTGCTAAATTTTGGACCACAGCACCCTAGCACACACGGACAGCTACGACTTGTCCTAGAGCTAGATGGCGAGCAAGTCAAAAAAGCCCACCCAGAAATCGGCTATCTCCACAGAGGCATAGAAAAGCTCGCTGAAAATATGATATACAACGAATTTATGCCAACAACTGATAGGCTTGATTATATCGCTGCAAGTAGCAACAATTATGCGTTCGCACTCGGTGTGGAGCGACTTATCGGGCTAGAAGTCCCGCGCAAAGCTCAAGTGATACGAACCACGATTTTGGAGCTAAATCGTATCATTTCGCATATCTTTTTTATCGCCGTGCACGCTATGGATGTGGGTGCACTCTCACTATTTCTCTATGCGTTTAAAACGCGTGAATACGGACTTGACTTAATGGAGGATTATTGCGGTGCTAGACTTACGCACAATGCTATCCGCATAGGTGGAGTGCCACTAGATTTTCCACAAGGCTGGCTAGAAAATCTAGCAGCGTTTCTAAAAGAAGTGCAAAAAAGCGTAGAGCTTTTTGAGGGATTGCTAGATAACAATCGCATTTGGAGGGCTAGGCTTGAGGGCGTGGGCGTGATAGATGCAGATAGGGCAAAATCTTGGGGGGCAAGCGGGATAATGCTTCGCGCCACAGGGATAAAATACGACATTCGCAAGGAAGAGCCTTATGAACTATATGATGAGTTGGATTTCTGCGTGCCTGTGGGGCATAATGGCGATAGCTATGATAGATATAGGCTATATATGCTTGAGATTAGAGAATCTTGCAAGATTTTAGAGCAGCTCATTGCGCTATATCCCTCTGCTTCTAAGCAGTGTGAGAATTTACGCGGTGGTGGACTTTTGGCAGATGCACCTAGCTTTATCTCTGCTCCCAAAGAAGAGATAATGACACAAAACTATTCGCTAATGCAGCATTTTGTGCTTGTTACGCAGGGTATGCGACCACCAAAAGGCGAAGTGTATGTCCCCACAGAATCCCCTCGTGGCGAGCTAGGATTTTTTATCCACTCTTTGGGCAACCCATACCCACAGCGCGTAAAAATCAAAACTCCTAGCTTTGCTCACACTGCCTTACTGCAAGAAATGCTCGTGGGGGAATATATCGCAGATATTGTTACCATAGTTGGCTCGTGCAATGCGATATTTGGCGAAGTAGACAGATAAAAACAAAAAGGAAGTAAAATGAAGCGGTTTGATTTGCGACATTTAGGAGCGGATTTTTATACCAAGATGGGCGAAATCCTAGAATCTCGCTTGCAAAATGGCGAAGTTGGGATTTTGCTTTTTGAGCTAGGCGAGTTTAGCAATGTCGCAAAAAGCGCGGAGTTTGCCCAAAAAAATGGCTGTGAGATTCTAAACTCGGTGCGATTTAATCACTGCGATTGGACGCTTGTAGTGAGAAAAGGCTCAAATCTTGTAAGCCAATCAGATAGCGCGGACTTAGCAAGTCAAGCATAAATAACGGACGATACGAGGTAGTAAGGTAGTGAAATCCCGCAGACAAGTCATCATTATTTTGGGTGCTATGCCACACGAAGTCGAAGCTATGGTTGCTTCAAACACCTTAGTGCCAAAATCTAGTTTGGTGCAAAAAATCATTTTGCACCCCATAGCTGACACGCGCTATGATGATTCCACTTTGCAAATCCAATACGAAATCGGCACGGAGCTAGGAGTAGCCACACTGCTAGCAAAAGCGATTTTGGCAAAAGTTGTTTTGCACATTTCGGGGGCAGAGCTAGATTTTGCTACAAATGTTTTAAAAAGATTTTCTAGCTTTGATTTTGGGTATATCTCTAGCGAGTCCTCACTAAGCGAGGAGGAGCTAGAAAACATTGTGCAAGATTGTGAGGAAGCGCAAAAATGCTGCATCTTTCTAGGAAATGCGTTTGCTTACCACAAAGACAAAGAGCTGATTTATGAGGTTGTGAGATTGCTTAGCAAGGTAGCAGACATACCAATCATTGCAAATAATAATGCACTTGATATGCCAGATTTAGCTTTTTTGGATAGGTTAGAATCTAGCTTGGAAGATTTGCCAGAGAGTAATGGTGCGTTTGTGTATTTCACGCCAAATGCCCTAGATATTGGGGATTATAGGATTTATGCCACAAAGCAGTTTTTAGCCCTAGCCAAAAGCAAAAATGGCGATAAAATCACGCTAAAAAATCAAAATATGCCTTATGAAAATATATCTTATGAAGTGGTAGAAGTGCCATATTTGCGCGGTGTAGTGGGTGTGGCACAAGGTGTTAGTCAAAGTGCTAGTATGGACTTCTATCCATTTAACACATTGCAAAGTGTGAGAATCTAAACAACCACAAAAACCACAAAACAATAGCTAAAACACAACAAAAAGGAGAAAATATGAGCCAAGCAAATCTAGGGCAAAACTCGCAAGAAACTTCCCAAAATCTAATCACTATAAAAATCAACAATCAAACCTTGCAATGCGAGGAGGGCGATAGCATCATCGAAGTGGCTCGCGCAAATGGCATATTTATCCCTACGATTTGCTATCTATCTGGCTGCTCTCCAACCCTTGCTTGCAAAATGTGTATGGGCGAAAATGCGGAGGGCAAACGCGTATATACTTGCAACACAAAAGCAAAAGACGGCTTAGAGATTTTCACCGATACGCCATCAATTCGGCGTGAGAGAGAAATGATAATGCAAACCTATGATGTCAATCACCCGCTAGAATGTGGCGTGTGCGACAAAAGCGGGGAGTGCGAACTGCAAAATCTAACCCTCTACACAAAAGTATCTCATCAAGATTTTGCCCTGCCTGATGATGAAAAGCACTCCAAATTTTGGGCACAAGCCGAGTATGACCCAAATCTTTGTATCGTATGTGAGAGATGTGTAACCACTTGTAAAGACAACATAGGCGAATCAAAGCTAAAAGCAAACAAAGCCGAGCTGCACTCCCCCGATGAGTATAAAGATAAAATGGAAAAAGACCCATATAGCGTGTGGAGCAAAAAGCAAAAATCCCTAATCGAATTTGTAGGAGAGACACCCTGCCTAGATTGTGGCGAGTGCATAGCAGTGTGTCCTGTGGGTGCGCTCACTTACAAAGATTTTAGCTACACAGCAAATGCGTGGGAGCTAAAGTCTATCCCAAGCACTTGCACGCATTGCGCAGCAGGCTGTCAAGTCATCTATGAAAAGCGGCATTGCGACATAGAGGGCAAAAGCAAAATCTATCGCGTAAAAAATGACTTTCACTTCGCACCGATTTGTGGGGCAGCTAGGTTTGGGTTTGGCTTGCGCTCACATTTTGATGAGAGCAAAGAAGCGATTGGCACTCACTTAAATGAAGTGCTAGAAAACGCTCTAGAAGCATTACAAAAAGCCAAATCCATACACATAGGCTCACAAGCCACCAACGAAGAAGCCCTAATCACTCAAAATCTAGCCACACATTTTGGGCTAAAAATCTACAATGCTGAGGCTTACGCATATCAAAGACTTATAGGCAAACTTCCGCTAAATCATAGCTTGCAAGAGCTAAAAAGTTCTAGCGTGATTATCGCGCTTGGTGCGAGCGTAAGATTACATATCCCACAGCTCCAATACGCCATAAACAACACTATTCGTATCCAAAAGGGAGTGAAGTTTTTTTATGTAAATCCTATTTTTGATACTTTGCTTGCTAGCTTTTCTCGCTCGGTAGAGAGCATAAGCTATGGCGCGGATTGTGAGGGGGAAGCACTGCTAGGCTTACTTTTTGCTCTGCAAGAAGCGTGCAAAGTAGACGAAAAAGATGTGTGCAAAGATTTTGGTGCGAAGTTTGCAAACGAGATTGCAAATGAAAATGATAGTGTCGCAGGCGAGGTGGCAAATGCACTAAAGCACATAAAAAGCACACAGCAAGAAATCCAAATAAACAAAGAGCAAGATAGGCAAGAATCTAGCACAGATTCTACTCAAGCACAGCAAAGCACAGATTCTAGCACTCCACCTAGCGCAGAGTCAAGCGCACAATCTAGCCCACCAAAAATCATCTATCAAGCATTACAAGAAGCGGGCATAGAGCTAGATGATTTTGCCAAAATCGCCACCGCCCTGCTAGGAACACTATCAAGTGAAAAATCTAGCTTTTGTGGTGCTAGCTTGGTGGTGGGCTCTGAAGTGCTAAATGCGATATTGAGAGAATCTAGCGAGCAATCTAGCCTAATAGTAGAAATCTTAAGTTTGCTAGAAAAATTTGGCTTAAAAGTCTTTGTAATCCCAAATGGTGCAAATGTCGCAGGAATCGCAAGAATTTGCACGCTAGAAGCACCACAAACAACAAACGCGCTAAAAGACTCCATAGGAATCCGCGCTAATGGGGAGTGGGTGTGGGATAGCTATTTTTGTGATGATGAGGGACATATTGCACAATATCGTGGCAAAGACACAGATGACAAAACCACAAAGCCACATTTGATTTTACCCTCTTTTTCGCAGATGAATGCTAGCATTACCAACTATGAAAGCCGAGTTTTGCCGATAAATCGCGTGCTAGATTTTGCGGGATTTGATTTGAGTGATATTGCCAAATTTGTAGCAAGCAAAGATAGGAATTTTGCCCTAAGCTACGCGGTGTGTGAGAATCTAGCAGGATATATTTTGGAGCTACCAAAAGATAAAGGCTATCAGGCAATCTTGCATAGCTCACTAAAAAATCACTACACTCAAAGTGGCGAGGACAAAAGGGGCTACGCACTAGAATCTATAAGCGATTTTAGTGATTTAAAACGCGTTTTTTCTAGTGATTTATCTAGCACACAAGAGACAAATGCAAAAGCCAAAAATCCACAAAAAGCAAAAACTAAAAAGATAAGCGAGTTTAACGCTTATCTTTCATTTCCTCAAAATCTATTTGATACCCAAACTGTGCTAGATAAAAATATGCAGCAACAAGATGGATTCTACACTTCTAGGGAGTATTTTGAGGAGCTGGGCTTAAAAGAGGGAGAAGAGATTTGCCTAAGAATAAAAAGTATAGATGAAGCACAAGATTTTGGCAAAATCAAAGCGCGGGCATATATTGATTATGGGCTTTCTCAAAAGATTTGGCTTATTAGCCCCTATCTTTTTTCTAGGGAAGTTTTGGCTAGAGATACTTTTGCAGAAACAATCTCTAGCAATTATTTGAGTGCGACACTTATAAAGTAGGCAAAATATGAGATATGCTAAAGACGCAAAAATTACCTTATTGGCACAAAAACATAAGCTAATTCCAAAGCGTAATCTAAAGCAAAAATCAAAAGGCGAATAAAAGCGAAATATCTTAAGGAAAATTAAGGAGCAAAAATGAGTGGCTTTGTCATTGAAACGATTGTAAAGATTCTAGTAGTGGTGCTAGTATTTTCGTTTTTGGGTGGGTTTGGCACATATATTGAGCGCAAAGTGCTAGCGAGATTTCAGCGCAGACTTGGACCTAGCTATGTGGGACCTTTTGGGTTGCTACAATTCCTAGCTGATGGGGTAAAACTCTTTACCAAAGAAGATATTTGCCCTCAAGGCGCAAATCGCTTGATATTTATGCTAGCACCTGTCATAGCAATGATGAGCGCGTTTATCGCTATGGCTCCTATTCCGTTTTTTGGAGATATAGAGATTTTTGGGCTAACGATTTCGCCTATCATTTCAGATATAAATGTCGGGTTATTGTTTTTCCTCTCTGTGGGCGCAGTGGGGATATACGCTCCACTTCTAGCAGGGCTATCAAGCGGCTCAAAGTATTCACTTCTAGGAGCGGCTAGGGCGTGCGTGCAGTTGCTTAGCTTTGAGGTTGTATCCGTGCTTAGCGTGCTACCTCCGCTTATGCTTGTAGGCTCACTATCTTTGGTAGCTATGAATGACTACCAAGCGGGTGGATTTTTTGATTGGCTGATTTTTAAGCAACCACTAGCTTTTATCATATTTTTGGTAGCAAGCTATGCCGAGCTAAACCGCACGCCATTTGATTTGCTAGAGCACGAAGCCGAGATTGTCGCAGGATTTTGCACGGAGTATAGTGGGCTTAAATGGGGAATGTTTTTTGTAGCAGAATACGCACATTTATTTGCCTTTGCGTTTGTGATTTCGCTTATATTTTGCGGTGGATATGCCCCGCTGTGGTTTATCCCCGGTGGGCTAGCTATCGTGCTAAAGGTTTGCTTTTTTGTATTTTTGGCTATGTGGGCTAGGGCGACATTCCCACACATTCGCCCCGACCAGCTGATGAGTATGTGTTGGAAAGTATTGCTTCCACTTGCGTTATTAAACTTAGCCATTACAGGCGTTATAATGTTGCTATAATTACAAAGTTAGGAGAATCTAAATGAATAAAAACTACGCGCTAATACCTCACAACAAACCACCCAAAAGCGCGTTTGGTGCGTTTGCAAAAAGTGTAAAAAGAATATGCGGACTTGACTTGCTAAAGGGGCTTGGACTTACGCTAAAAGAGTTTGTATCCACTCCTGCGACTATCCACTATCCAGCCCAAGTGATTCCATTTTCTCCACGCTACCGCGCAGTTCATAGCTTGCAGCGATTGCTAGAATCAGGTAATGAGCGGTGTATCGGCTGTGGGCTATGCGAAAAAATCTGCACAAGCAACTGCATACGAATCATCACACACAGAGGGGAGGACAATCGCAAAAAAATTGATTCTTATAGTATCAACTTAGGTCGTTGCATATTTTGCGGACTTTGCGCGGAGGTGTGCCCAGAGCTAGCTATCGTTATGGGACAGAGATTTGAAAACACAAGCGAGGCTAGAGCGCAGTTTGCTACCAAAAACGAATTGCTTGTAAGCAAGGAGGAAGCTAGAGCGCATTCTTTGGTAGAATTTAGTGGATTTGGCAGTATCTCACAAGGTGCAGATAAACGGCTAAAAGGCACGCCCGTAGCGTTTGATTTGCCAAGTAATGAATCAAGTAGCAATCCAAATGGAGAACCAAACGGAGTGGATTCCACTTTGGATAATAAAAATTCGCTATTATCTAGCACAGATTTAGCCCAAAATCCACAAGCCCCAAAAGGAGATGACTAATGTTTGAAGCCGTTGCTTTTTATCTTTTTGCGTTTTTGACACTTAGTGCGTTTTTTGCAGTCATCTCTACAAACAACCTCCTTTATGCCCTAACCGCCCTTGCAAGCGGAATGATTTTTATCTCAAGCTTCTTTTTTATCTTGGGTGCGGAGTTTTTGGGTGTGGTGCAAATCGCTGTATATACAGGTGCAGTTATAGTTATGTATGCTTTTGGGCTTATGTTTTTAGACATTTCACAGGGCATAAAAGAGCATTACAATGGGCAAATGAGGATTTGCATAATGGTGCTTATGATAGCGTTTTTGCTACTAGCACTTTTTGCTTTTCCTATCTACCACCAAAATGTATTATTAGAAAAATCCACTATTATCATAAATGAACCAAATACATTTGGTATCGGCAGAGTGCTTTTTAGCAAATACTTAATCGCATTTGAAATCACAGGTGTGCTACTTCTAGTCGCCCTTATCGGTGGTGTAGCACTCGGTCTAAAAGACAATCTAAACGCGCTTATCCACTCCAATGCCCTAGCACAAATAAAAGAAAACATAGAAGCAAATCTAAAGAGCAAATCTAACTCGCAAGATTCTGCCAAAAAGGCAAAATCCACCCCAAAATCTACCAAAATCCCAAAATCTTAAAAAGGAGAAAACTAATGGAATCAATATCTACACATTTTGGCACTTATCTAAACATTCATCATTTTTTATTCCTTGCTACGCTTATTTTTGCGCTAGGGCTTTTTGGTATGCTTAGACGCAAAAATATCCTTATGCTATTTCTCTCAAGCGAAATAATGCTAAATGGACTAAATATCGCTCTAGTCGCGCTTGGTAGAATGTTTGGCGATGCAAATGGCGAGATTTTCGCACTTTTTGTCATCGCTATCGCTGCTAGCGAAGTGGCTATCGGGCTTGGGCTAGTGCTACTGTGGTATCGCAGTGGTATAAGCGGCTCAAAATCCCTTGATATTGATACGCTAAATAAAATGAGGGGGTAAAATGCAAAATTTTGAAAATCTAGCACTGCTTTTAGTCGCGCTATTTGCGCCACTATGTGGGTGTGTGTTTGCCGCGCTATTTTCTGCAAGCAAACCAAAGCTAGCACTTGGCGTGATAAATTCACTTTTTGTGGGGTTATCTTTTGTGGCAAGCGCGATACTGCTATATCAAGTGTGTGGCTTAGCACGATTTGGAGATTCTCATTTGGCAGAATCTAGCTTGGTAGATTCTTATACGCTAGTAAATATCTCACTTTTTGAATGGCTAGTTTTGGGAAATTTTGGAGTGGATTTTAGCTTTAGCTTAGATAGGATTAGTGCGGTTATGATTTTTGCCATTTCGCTAGTTTCTATGCTTGTGCATATCTACTCTATCGGCTATATGAAAGATGACAAAGGTTTTAATCGCTATTTTAGCTTCCTAAGTGGCTTTGTGTTTTCAATGATGTTTTTGGTGCTAAGTGATAATTTTTTGGGACTTTTTGTCGGCTGGGAGGGGGTGGGCGTTTGCTCGTATTTACTCATTGGATTTTGGTATCAAAAAGCAAGTGCAAATTTTGCAAGTATAGAAGCATTTATTAGCAATCGTATTGCGGATTTGGGAATGCTACTTGGCATATTTTTGATTTTTTATGCCTTTGGTTCGCTTGAATATGAAGTGGTGTTTGGAAGCATTGATGAGAGTGAGATAAGTCAAAAGATTTTGCTTTTTGTGGGGATTTTGCTTTTTATAGGAGCTATGGGGAAATCTGCGCAGTTTCCATTCCATACTTGGCTTGCAAATGCTATGGAGGGTCCCACACCTGTATCCGCGCTTATCCACGCTGCGACTATGGTAACTGCGGGTGTGTATCTTGTGATTCGAGCAAATCCTTTGTATAGCGAGATTCCACATTTTGGCGAGATTATCGCATATCTTGGGACATTTGTAGCGATTTTTGCAGCTTCTATGGCGGTGGTAAATAACGATTTAAAGCGCATTATCGCTTATTCTACACTATCCCAACTTGGCTATATGTTTGTGGCTGCTGGGCTTGGGGCTTACTCAATCGCTCTTTTTCATCTCTTTACTCACGCGTTTTTCAAATCGCTACTTTTCTTGGGTGCTGGCAATGTAATGCACGCAATGCACGATGAACTAAATATCAAAAAAATGGGGAATCTAGCCCGCCCGCTAAAATACACGATGATTTTTATGCTTATTGGCAATCTTGCGCTGTGTGGGATTCCACCCTTTGCAGGATATTTTTCTAAAGATTTGATTTTGGAATTTAGCTTTAGCGCAGAGTATAAAATCTTGTGGATTTTGCTCGTGTTTGGGGCATTTCTCACAGCGTTTTATAGCTTTAGATTGTTTATGTTGGTTTTCTTTTGCAAGGGTTCATCTTGCGATTTGGCACACGACTCATCGCATAATCTTTCTTGTGATTCATTGAATAATTTGCCTAGCCACTCTACCCCGCACGAAGCAAGCTCCCTTATGCTTCTTTCAATGCTTCCACTTGCGATTTTGGCTATCATTGCTGGGTTTTTTAATACTAGCTTTTTTGCCCTGCTTTCTCAAGCGATTCCCTTTGAAATGCCACACGGGGATTTAAGCGAAGAGATTTTGGCACTTATCGCACTTGGTGTGAGCGCGTTTGGGATTATCTTTGCGATTTTGCGATATGCGAAAAAATCATCAAAGATTTCACAAAACACCACACAAGAATCCACTCACAAAAACCCTAACAACTTGCTTTATGATTTGCTATCAAATCAATACTATATCCCCAAAATCTATGAGTGGATTTTTGTCAAAGGATTTTCTAAGCTATGTGATTTTGTAGCGTGCAAAATCGAAAAAGGAATTATGCTAAAAATCATTAGCCTACTTGAGAGATTTTTGGTATTTCTTAGCAAGATTCTCTCACTGCTACAAAACGGCTCGCTTAGTAGTTCGCTTAGACTTATGAGCTTTGGTGTGCTACTACTGCTATGCAGTGTGGTATTTTTATTTATTGGAGGTAGATAATGGAATATTTACTATCCGTGATTATTGCTTTTCCGCTGATTGCAAGTGTGATAGGATTTAATCTCGAAGAGAGAGTGGCAAAAATCTTTGGCGTGGTGGCAAGTGCTATTGAGCTAGTGCTGGTTCTTGGGCTTTGGGTAGGGTTTGACTCCTCAAGTCCGCAGTTGCAGTTTGAGCACTATTTCGTGCTAGTAGAATCGCTTGGGATTCATTATCATATAGGGGTTGATGGGATTTCGCTATTTTTGGTGGTGCTAAGTGGGATTGTGGTGTTTTTGTGTGCGATATATATGGCAGAACGCATCTTGCCAAATCATTTCATCGCTTCGCTACTTGCGCTAGAGGGCATACTTATGGGCGTATTTAGCGCACAAAATGTGTTGCTGTTTTATGTTTTTTGGGAGATTTCACTTTTGCCACTGCTATATATGATAGGTGTGTGGGGAAGCGCAGAGAAAAAAGAAAATATCAAAGCCGCACTTACATTTTTCCTATATACATTTTTTGCCTCTCTTATTATGCTACTAGGCATTATTTATTACGCGTATTTGTTTTTCTTACACAATCGATTTTGGAGTTTTGAGCTTAGTGATTGGTATGCCTTTAGTTTGCCTAGTGAGTATCAGTGCTTGCTATTTTTGGCGTTTTTCTTTGCTATCGCAGTAAAAATCCCTATGATTCCATTTCATTCTTGGCTACCAAAGGCTTATGGCAATGCCCCGACTATCGGCACGATTTTGCTTTCAGCACTATTGCTAAAAATGGGAACTTACGCGCTTGTGAGATTTAGCGTGCCGTTATTTCCTGATGCTAGCGTGGATTTACAGCTACTTGTGCTGGCACTTGGGCTAGTGATGATAATCTATGGTGGGCTAGTAGCTTATGCCCAAAAAGACATAAAACAAGTGATAGCATATAGCTCTATCTCACATATGGGCGTGGTGGTGCTTGGCGTGTTTTCTTTTAGTGTGATTGGGGTAGGGGGAGCGGTGTTTATGATGTTTGCTCACGGCGTGGTAAGTGCTATGCTATTTATGCTTGTGGGGATTATCGAGGATAGATACGCAAAAAATTGTGCCCTGATAGATTTTGCGTCTATTGATGAAGCAAAGCTAAACAAAGCAAGACTAGAGGGGAGAAAAATCGCAAATCTTGGTGGGCTAGCTTCTATCGCTCCTGTGCTTTGTGGAATCTTTGGCGTGGCGATGATGGCAAATGTGGGATTGCCTCTTAGCATAGGATTTGTAGGGGAGTTTTTTAGCTTGCTTGGGGTGTTTGAGCATTATCCTATCATTGCTTTTCTTGGTGGGCTCACTATCATCATTTCTGGAGCTTATATGCTAGTGTTGTATAAAAAAATCTTTTTTGGCGAGATAAAAAACCAAAATCTTACTAACTTCAAAGATATAGATTCTTCTCAAAAGGGCATTATGGCGGTGTTTGTGGTGCTAGTGATATTTTTTGGTGTCTATCCTAAGCCAATCCTAAAGCCCATAGAAACAAGCTCCCAATCCATCCTCCAAATCGCCTATGAGCGCACTCATAACGATAAAAGCAAGGAGCGCATAGAATACAGCCTCTATCCATATTCGCGCAAAGCAGAGATAATCCCAACTATACCAAGTGATATTTTGCAGCTACAAGAGGAGGTTATTTTACGAGAGTCTAGCGATATAGACGCGCTAAATCAATCCATACAATCAAGCGAAAATATAGAATCTAGCCTAGATTTTGCACCAAGTCCCACAAACCCAACAAATCTCACAAACACACCGAGTGTAGCAAACCCAAGTGCGACAAAATCTGTAAATGGAGAAAACAAATGAGTTTAGATATTTTTGAACTAAAAGTGTATGCGATTTTGCCTGTGCTGATTTTGCTATGCGGTGCGCTTTGTTTGCTTCTTATCAATGTCTTTTCTAGCGTGTTTTCACGCGGGCTAAATGTCGCTTTAAGTGTGCTATTTTTGGGTGTTAGCTCGATTTTTAGTCTAAACTTAAAAGTAGGAAGTAGCTTTTTTGGGCTTATCAATATCAATGGGATTAGCATTTTAGGGCAATTTAGTATGGAGATTTGCGCACTTATTTTTATCGTGCTTTTTGGTGCAAATGCAGGGGCAAACGCATTGCAAAAACTAGAATGCAAAGAGTTTTTTGACAAGTCGTTTTTTTCCAAAGAATTTTATCCGCTATTTTTGTTGATGATTGCTGGCTTTGATATTATGGTTTCAAGCACGCATTTAGTGGTGATTTTGCTTGGGCTAGAGATAGGCTCGCTATCATTGTGTGTGCTTATCGCGCTAAATGGTAGGAGCAAGGGAATCGAAGCGGGGATTAAGTATTTTGTGATGGGCGTGCTTGCTAGTGTGTTTTTCATCTTTGGGGTGGTGTGCTTGTATTTTGCGTGTGCGAGTATGGATATTGCCCATATCCACGATATGCTACTAGATGACAAATACACCTCTGTGTTTGCGCTTTTTGGTGGACTTGTGTTTATACTCTCTGCCATAGCTTTCAAAGCCTCTGCCGTGCCGTTTCATAGCTGGATGCCCGATATTTATGAGGGCTCAAATTCTATTATGGCAGGCGTGGTTTCTATTATCCCCAAAATCGCAGCCTTTAGCGTGGCTATCACACTACTTGGTGCGTTTTTGAAAGTGGGGATTATTTGGCTAGAATCTGCTATGTATGTTTTGGTGGTTTTGACTATCACGCTACCAAATATCGCCGCACTTATCCAAAACGATGTCAAGCGAATGCTTGCCTTTAGCTCGATTTCTCATAGTGGATTTGTGCTAGCTTGCGTGATGATAGGCACACAAATAAGCCTAAGTGCTTTGTATTTGTATTGGTTTATGTTTATTATCACAAATGTAGGGACATTTGGACTACTTTGGCTAAAAGAGCTAAAATCTCCACTAAAATCCTCGCTAAATTCGCAAGATTCTAGCGCGTATTTTGATTCTAGTAAAGCCAAAGGCGTTTGTAGTGAGACTAGCGAGAAACTAAACTGCAAATGTGCAAAAATCGCTAGTAAAATACAATCCCTAGTAAAAACTTCAGCAAAAACACCTTATGACATTCCTTTTAGTGCGTTTAATGGACTTGTGCGCACTTCCCCGCTAAAAGCATTTTTGGGTGCGATTTTTATGCTTTCTTTGGCAGGGATTCCACCTTTTGGTGTTTTTTGGGGCAAACTTTTGGCGATTATGAGTGCGTATAGTGGAGGATTTGTAGGGCTTGCGCTTATAATGATGATAAATAGTGCGATTGCTGGATTTTATTATTTGCGCTTAGTTGTGGCGATGTTTTTGCTAGATTCTAAAGATGCTAGTGCAATCGCTACAAAATCTCAAATATCAAATAACCAAGTATCAAATGATGAAGCGGGCAACTTCGCGCATTGTTCCACACTTGGCAAAATCATTGTTGGGATAATGGGCGTTTTATGTGTTGGCTCAATTTTTATGGCTCAATTTTTGCTTGATTTCATAGGAAAATATGTTATCGGGGCTTACTAAATTGCGCGTAAAATGGCTATGCTTATGTTTGTTGTTATTCCAAAGTGCGGGTTCGTTAGAGATTTCTACGACCTTTGGCAAGCAGGACAATGAGGGGTTTTCTGTCCTCACGCTAAGAAATCAAACCCCCTTTGCGTGCCAAGAAATCTTTGATGCGGCAGGGACTGATATTTCCATAGAATGCAAGATTGATAGCGTGCCTGATAGAGGATTTTCAGGGCTTGAAAACGATTTTTTCAAAGTTACTTACAAAATGATAGAGAAGCAGTTTTATCTCTATATATACCCCAAATATCGTCAAAAACTTTTTTCTATCCCCAAAAACCCCAAGCAAGGCTTTGTGATTGATAAATATCCTGCTATGGTTGCAGATGTGTGGCAAATCGTGGGCTTCAAAGAGCAAATACCGTTTTTAAGCCCACAAGCCGAGCAAAGAAATGGGCTAGATTTCCCCGTGCGCATCGAGGGAGAAGCGATGCCTATGATGCCCGAGCTAAATTCTGATAATCGTCCGCTAGTTGCCACAAAAAACCGCGATTTTGAGGCGTATTCTGATGTGATTAAACTTATGGAGCGCAAAGCATACATAACCGCTATCAATGACATAAACTACGCACTAAAAGAAAATCCAGATTCTGTGTTTCGCAGAGATTTGACTTATTTGCGAATCATTGCGATGATAAATTTGGATTTAGAGGAGCAAGAGCCTATCATCAATGCCGCGCAGGATTGGCTAAGAGCATTTTCTGCTGACCCTGATGTCCCAGAGATTCTCTACATACTTGCAAACTCATACAACAAAGAAAATATCCCCTCTGAAGCAGAGCATTATTATAAACGCATTAGCGATGAGTATCCGCAGTCGCGCTTTTCTCCGCTTGCCAAAATGCAGCTAGCCATTATGCAGCGCACAAGCTCTTCGCCAATATATGTTCGTATGAATTTTCAAGGTGCTTACACAGAGGCAAAAGATTTGCCAAGTGCTAGCGAGGTGGCACTGCAGTGGGCTCTTTTTGAGCTAGAGCAAAGCCCACAAAATCCCACCTCACTTGATAGAGGAAGAGACTTGATAAGCAAAGTTTTGCAAGTCTATCCAGCGTTTTTCCTCGATGAGAAATCCCCCACGCTAGACATTATAGAGGATTTGCTAGATAATAAACTATATGATTTGGCTGCAAGGCTTACGCTATATTTGCACGATAATTCTGAAGACGCTCAAAAAGAGCAATACGGCTTTGATTTGGGCGAATACTACGAGCTGGCAGGGGGCCCACAAAGCAAATCAAGCATTTTTGCAAGATTATCCAAAATCTCAATTTGCCAAAGAAGTCCAAGAAAGAGATGATGCGATATTATTTAGCGTCAAAGGCGATGATGATGACAAGCTAAAGCACTATGCTTACCTAATGGAAAAATACCCAAACGGAGAGGAAGCGAGTAAAGCACGCGATTTGAGTGCGGAGATTTTGCTAAAAAGGAGCGAATTTCACAAAGTGCTTGAGCTGTATGGAAACGCATCTAGCCCGCACAAGCAAAAAGCCCTAATGGAAATCATAAAACTTGCCTTAGAGAAAAAAGACTGCAAAGAAGCAAATACTTATTTGATTCGTGCTAGTGTGTTTGATTTGTCCCCAGCGCAAAAAATGCAGAGCTTTGATTGTCTAGTTTCTAGTGGGCTTATGAGTGTGGCAAAGTCTATCTCTGGCGGAATGGTAGAATCTAGCTCCCTGCCAAAAGAGCGACTAGAGTGGCTACGCAGAATCACCAAAAATCTCTACACGCTAGGCGAGTTTAAGCCCGCTGTAATGGCTGCAAGAGATGGCTTTAGCCTAGCTCAAAGCCTAAAGACACATTATGATATTGCATTTAGCCTTTTTGACGCGCTTGTGGCACTAGACTCGCGTGATGAAGCAAAAAAAGTCGCGCCATTTTTGCGAGAGCATTTTGGCAAGCAAGAAAAAATCCTGCCCGTGTATGCCAAGCTCCTAGAATACGCGCTTGAGAGCAAAGACCAAACTCAAATCCAAGTCTATGCAAATAATATCATTGAGCTACAAAACGCGCTAAAAATCGAGGAATACACGCCTTATGCGGAGTTTGCACTTGCTACTTCGCTAAAAGAAACAAGCAAAGCCACCCAAGCCCTAAATCTGCTTCAAAAGCTAGAATCTAAAAGGCTAGATAATCCCGACAAACAAAGGCTTTTCTACCAAATCGCAAGCATTTACAACACGCAAGGCAAGGATTCTAAAGCACTAGAATACTTCAACAAATGCGCAAGTGTAAATCTCGCTACCCAATGGCAAAGCCTCTGCAAAGAAGCCATTAGCTTTATAAACTCCCAAAAGAAAAGTGCGCAAGATTCTAGCTTCGGGCTAGCCCAAAGCGAAAATCCATAAGCAAAATCTAGGCAAAATCATTGAAATAATGCTTTAGATTTTGCTTATATTTGTTTAAGATTGTGTTTTAAAGTCGATTCTATGGGTTGCAAGACAAAATCTTTGCTTAGATTTTTTAAGAAGTTTTTGTCTTAATCCAAACAAAAAGGATACAAAATGAAAACTCTAAAAACAATGACAGCAAGCACACTTCTTGCTTCTTGTGTCGCTACCTCTATGGTGGGTGTAGCAAGTGCTAGAAGTTCTGGCGTAGAATTATTTGGGCATTTGGGTGTGGCGTATAACCACGCACTTGGCGACAATAGAAAAGGAACTGATGGCAAAGATGTCGGCTTTATGGGTGCGACAGGACATTTTGGGGCAGACTTTGGCTCTGAAGAGTTTGGCGCAGGACTTGGTGTCTGGGCTGGCTCGCAAGTATTTAGCCTATCTAAAGATGCTGGGAAAAGCAAATACGGAAGCGAGTATTATGATGTTTCTGATTTGTATTTCCGCTATACAGGGGCGTTTGACTTATATGTCGGGCGATTTAGCTCTAGTTTCCTAAAAAGTGATTGGATTGACTTATACACTCAAGGTGTAGGGCTAAGCATAGACTTTGGCAAAGATTCCAATTTTTGGGCATCTTGGGCAAATGATTCTGCCAATTTTGGTGTATTGCCAAATAGAATCGGTTCTGAGCTTATGGCTTATTCTCGCTTCCCATCAAGCTTTGATAACTTCAACATTGGCAAAAAAGACTTTGTAGGTGCGGGCGCAAATATCGGGCTAGGGATTTTCCATATAGACCCATTTGCACACTACTACATAAACAACTACTACAACAACCAAGACACTATCCAAGCAGGTGCGAGACTAGCCATAATCGCAGGCGATAAATCCACCATAGAGTCTACAACTTCTGTGCGCGGAATGTATCAATACAATAAGCAAAACTCCTATCTAGTGTGGGCTGAAGAAGAGCTATTTTTTGCTAAATACTTCAAGCTAGGCGGCGGATACTATATGGTAGGCAAAGATGCTAGCATATATTCAAACTCTGACCATACAAGATTTTATGGACGCTACACCACACCAAGCACAGCAAGCTACTTCGCTGCTGGTGCTAGCTCTTGGTATGGTTTCGCTGGCGTAGAGCACGAAAGAGTAAAATTTGATGTGCTTTATGCAGGTGGAGACTACAAAGAATTCTCTGCTGTGGTAAGTGTGCGCGTGCTTGACTTGAAGCTAGGCATTATGCGTGAGGGATTTGGAATTGATGTGGGTGCAGGATATGTAAGCAATGGCTTTGATTCCACACGCCAAAGACACAACGCAATCGCATTTGCAAAACTTGTGTTCTAGTTTTTGTATAGCGATAAAATCCGAAAACTAGCCACACAACGCTACCCCGCATAGCAAAATCCGTTGCTATGCGGGGTTTTTTATTTTTCTGCATTGCTTTTCGCGCTTTTTCTACATAGAATTTTCCTCTACGAAATTTTACCAACAAAGATTTTTACAAAATTTTCTACCCCGCAAACTTTTCACTTCCACTCCCTCTCCACACAAAAAACTTCTCTCATATAAAATCCACTTAAGATTTTCTTTTTGCTTAGGTTTTTTAAATTGTTAGGTAAAATAAGCAAAAAAGCAAAAGGATAAAAATTGTGCTTTCAAATCATTGCCATCACTGATAGAAAACTCTGCAAAAGCCAAAGCACAAACACAAAAAACACTGCAAAAGACATTGATAAATTTTTAGCTAGGCTAGAATTGCTCGCAAAAAGTGGGGTAGATAGCGTAATCTTGCGCGAAAAAGACTTACGCGAAAGTGAGTATCTAGCCTTAGCAAAAGAAGCGATAAGGATTTTTGAAAGCGCAAACAAAGCAAATAAAACAAACAGCGCAGACACAAATAAGGCAAACGCAAATAACTCTAGCAATGAGTGCAAACTTATATTGCATAATTTTATAGAGGTAGCTTACAAGCTAGAATATCCGTTTTTCCACGCACCTTTTTGCGTGCTAGAGGATTTGGTAAGTAATAAGATTTCCACCCAAAAAATAAGCGAAAATGGCGTGCTTGGTGTATCTATACATAGCTTGGAGGAGCTAGCAGTGGCATTAGATTTTGGGGTGGATTATGTCATAGCGGGAAATGTATTTGAAAGTGCTTGCAAAGAGGGGGTGCAGGGCAGGGGAGTGGAGTTTTTGCGCGAAATATTAGCTAGGCTAGGGCAGCATAAAAATGATTTGACAAAAGATTTTGCTAAAAATCTGCCAATCTATGCAGTGGGCGGGATTTGCAAAGAAAATCTTGCAATGCTATGCAAAGACATAAAAAATGCCCTGCCAAATAGCCGCACACAAGCTAGCAATAACGCAAAGACAAGTGTGCAAGAAGTAAAAACAATGGAAGCAAAAAAAATAGCGAGGGCAAAAATAGCGGGCGTATGTATGCGCTCCGCCCTTATGGAGTGTGAGAATCCAAAAGCATATATTGCACAATGCAAAGAAATTATCACAAAAGAGATTTATAAGGATTTTTGAGCGATTTTGGCGCAGGTTTTCAAAGTTTTAGTATAAAGCATATCAAAGTGATTTTACAAATGATTTGATAGGATAAAATCTTTAGGGAAATTTGGATATAATGATTTCCTAAAAAACTACCAAAAATGCAAAAAGGATAAAAATGCAAAAGGGACACAAATGTGGGAAGAACTAAATAATGGGTTAGAAGTGCTAGAGGGCGACCCTGTGAAAAAGTGGTGTGAGATAATGCTAAATGCCTCTCCCACGCTTGCAACAAAAGAGCTAGAAAAACTGCTTGAAATGCTTGCCACTTATGAGCTAGCTTATGAGGAGAGCGGTGGGGATTTGCGTAAATTTGTCCATAGCAACAAAGAATCCATAGAAGCAAAAAAGCGTGATATAGCACTGCACTCAAGTGCCAAAATCCTAAGCGAAAACGAATAATCTAAAAAGCAAAATAAAGGGAATCAAGTCTATGAAAAAACTTTTTTGCACGATATGCTTTGCTTTGGTGTTTTTTGAGATGCTTCATAGCGCACAGCCTGTGTGGGACTATGAGGAAAATCTCGTGCTAAAAAAAGATGAAATCTACAAAAAAAGTTTCCAAATCGCAGGACTTCAAAAAGAGCTAAAATTTTATTGGACATTGTATAAAAACTACGGACTTGTGATAAATCTAAACTATGACAAATTCCCCTATCAGTTTATCCTCTACACAGACTATGCACGCAAAAGTTTCAAACTCCCTATATCTAGGGCAGGGGATATACGCGATATAGAAGTGTTTTTGAGTTTTGTAAAATACGATTATGAAAGCAAAGAAGCGAGCCTGTGGCTAGGCGTGCTATATCCCCAAAAAATAAAAAGTGGCAGTTAGGGGCGGACAAAATATGGGGCAAGATATGAAACAAGATAGCGCAGAGATTTTGGAGTGTGTGCGTAGGCGGTGTGATGAGTGGATAGCTAGCCTAAAAAGTCCAAACATTGATAAAATCTACTCTAGCATAAAATCTGGCAAAATGCTACGAAGCAAACTGATTTTGGCTATTTTGGAATCATCAAAAGTGGATTTTGCTAAAGACTTTAGAGGGGATTCCAAAGTAAGTTTTAAAGATGATTCCAAAGAGGATTCTAAAAAAACAAATTCCAAAAAAGTAAATTCTAAGGCGGATTCTACTCAAGGCTTATCTAAAGATTCTAGCATTTTAGATTGTGCTATTAGTCTTTGTGCTATCATTGAGCTAATACAATGCGCCTCTTTGCTGCACGATGATGTCATAGATGAAGCGCACACACGCAGGGGTGTGCCAAGTGTAAATGCTTCATTTGGCGATAAAAATGCCATTATGCTAGGTGATGTGCTGTATTCACGAGCTTATTTTTATCTAGCTGATTTTCCACAAGCCATTGCCAAAAGTGTCTCAAACGCCGTGTGCGCTCTCTCTAGAGGGGAAATTGATGATGTGCTTTACTCGCGTGATTTTCAGCCAAGCCTAGAAGTGTATTACAAGATTTTGGAGGATAAAACCGCCTCCCTTATCGCCTCTAGCGCAGAATCTAGCGCGATTTTGGCAGGGCTTGATTCTGCTAAATACTATGAATATGGCAAAAATCTAGGGCTAGCTTTTCAAATTGTTGATGATGTGCTAGACATTACCCAAGATGAAGCGACTTTGGGCAAGCCAAATATGAATGATTTGCGCGAGGGAAAAAGCACTTTGCCATACATTTTGCTATACTGCGAGCTAGATTCTCACAAAAAAGAGGAGTTTTTGGCTCATTTTTATGCCCGAGATAGCGTGGCGATAGAGTGGTTTAGAAATGCTTTTTGTGAGCAAAACACCATACAAAAGTGCCAAAATATCGCAAAAGATTTTATCACAAAAGCCCTAAATGCGATACAAGATGAGCGCAATGCCACGCTAGAGCAAATCGCAACTTCAATGATAGAGAGGAGTTTTTAATGCAAGTGCAATACCTAGCCCTAAGTTTTTCGCACAAAAACACGCCAATAGAGTTACGCGAAAAACTAGCTTTCCCTGCCAATGACTTTGCAAGCGATTTTGCGCAAAACAATGCAAACGAACCATTTCAAAAAAACTCCTACAAAAAAGGTTCAATACAAGATTTTCTTTTGTCCCTAAAAGCAAAAGTCCAAAGCTTAAAAGAAATCCTTCTCCTTAGCACTTGCAATCGTGTAGAATTCTACATAATCACACACAGCCCGCAAGAGTGCATCACTGCCGTGCTTGATAGCTTTGCCACTTCTAGAAAAATCCCACTAAAAGAGCTAGAAAAACACTGCAAAATCGCTCAAAATGCAGAAGCCCTGCACCACCTTTTTAGCGTGGTTAGCGGGCTAGATAGTGTAGTCATAGGAGAGACACAAATCGTAGGACAAATAAAAAGCGCGTATAAGCTATGCTATGACTTGGGTGTGTGCGGACAAGAAATCACTCGCTTAGCACACTTTGCTTTTCGCTGTGGTGGGAGGGTGAGAAGCCAAACTCAAATCGGCAAAACCTCTCTATCTGTGGCTTCTGTGGCAGTAAAGAGAGCATTGGGATTTATAAGAGAAAATGACAAAGATACAACACCAAAAAAATTAAAAAATCCACAAATAAGTGCACTTATCATCGGCGCAGGGGAAATGGGCAGGCTTGTGGTTAGGCATTTGCTTGATTGTCCTATATCTATTGCCTTTACCAATCGCACACAAGAGAATGCAAGCAATTTTGTGTGCGAATTGCAAGAAGAGGGCAAAGACATTAGCAATATCACGGTTTTGGACTATACAAGCATAGAATCCACGCTAGATGATTTTACACTTGTGTTTTGTGCTACGGGGGCTAGCAAAGCTATCATAAAAGAAGCAAAATCTAGGGATTTCAAACGAGCGTGGTTTGATTTATCTGTGCCTAGAAATATCGAAGTGGCGAGCATTCCAAAAGGCTTGCATATCTTTTGTGTAGATGATTTAAAACGCACCATAGATGAAAATCTAGTCGGCAAAAAAATCCAAGCCCATCAAGCCTATGCTATCATTGGCAACGCGGTGGGTGAGTATTTTTCGTGGGTGCAGAGCTTTGATGTGTTGCCACTTATAAAGACTATGCGAGAAAATGCCAAAGAAGCAAGTCTGCAAGAATTGCAAAGAGCTATCAAAAAAGGCTATCTCCCAAAAGAGCTACAAGAAGAAGTAAAAATCATACTACACAACGCATTTAATGTGTTTTTGCACAATCCTACGCTAATGCTAAAAGAGCTAGCAAATAATGAAGAGGGCGATAGCATCATTGAAGCAACAAAGAGAGTGTTTGAGGAATTGCCACAGGACAAAAAGCAAGCAAGGGAAAGTGAAAAAGCAAAAAATCAAACTAGAAAAGAGATAGAATCAAGGGCAAAAAGGTTTTTTAAAGTAGATTCTACACAAGAATCAAAAGAATCACAAAATACAAACCAAAGCAAAAGAGCGGATTTTGTCAATCGCTACAAATGCGAATATGACACAACTTCTATGCCCTAATTCGTTGTGCCATATATTTCATAAAAGCACAAAAAAACTTAACTAAGATTTTTAAGAGGACAAAAACAAAAAGGACAGAAATGCTTTTTTCAAAAACGCTACTACCCACTTCAAAAGAATCCCCAAAAGATGCAATCCTAAAAAGTCATCAATACCTCGTGCGAGCAGGCTATATCCACCAGCTAGGGAGCGGAATCTATAATTTTCTCCCGCTAGGCAATATCGTGCTAAAAAAGATAGAATCTATCGTGCGAAAAAGGCTACAACAAGCAGGAGCGCAAGAAGTTTTGCTAAGTTTTGTAACGCCAAAAGAACTATGGGATAGAAGCGGACGAAGCGAGCAATATGGCAAAGAGCTATTGCGATTTAGCGATAGAAAAAACGCACCATTTTTGCTCGCTCCCACGCACGAGGAGAGTATCACAGAGCTAGCTAGGACATACATAAAGTCTTACAAATCCTTACCGCTAAATCTCTATCAAATCCAGCTGAAATTTCGCGATGAGCTACGACCGCGCTTTGGGCTACTCCGCACACGAGAATTCATAATGAAAGATGGATATAGCTTTCACTCAAACGATGTGGATTTGGATAGGGAATTTATCCTTATGCACAAGACATATAGCGAGATTTTTAGCGATTTGGGGCTAGATTTTCGCTGTGTGGAGGCAGATAGTGGCGCGATAGGTGGGAGTGGTAGCAAGGAATTTATGGTATTGGCAGATAGTGGGGAGGATACACTTGTGGTGTGCAAATCTTGCCAATACGCAGCAAACCTAGAAGTAGCAAAAAGGGCAAAAAGACTGCCACCGCGTAATGAAAAGGGCGAGGAAATCTTGCCACCAAAAGCAGATTTTGCTAAATTCTCTACTCCAAATGTGAAAAGCATTAGTGATTTGTGTGCGTTTTTTCATATTGAGCCTTTTTGGAGTATCAAAGCAGTTGTAAAAAAATACACCAAAAAATCAAGCCAAGAAAGCCAAGCAAATAAAGAAAATAAAGAAAATAAAGAAAATGTAGCAAAAAAAGAGAATACAAAAGAGACAAAATCAAAAAATTCCAAACTAGAATCTGCAAATAATGATAGTGCAGAATCTAGCAAAAATTCTAGAGAGGATTTTGCTGTATTTTTCTTGCGTGGCGATGACGAGCTAGAAGAGACAAAGGCACTAAACGCGCTAAATGCAAATGGCTTTGAAGCACTAGAGCTACTTGAAGCAAGTCAAAGTGAGCTAGAAAATTTAGGGCTTATCGCAGGTAGCATTGGTGCTTATAGCTTGAGGACGATTGTCGGGGAAAAAGCGATTATTTTTGATGAGGATTTGCGCGGGGCAAGCGAGATGATATGTGGCGCAAATGAGCGTGAAAAGCACTTCGTGGGCGTGGATTTGGATTTGTTTGAAAATCTTTGCTTTGCGGATTTGGCAGTGGTAAGGCAGGGGGATATTTGCGCTTGCTGTGGGGCGGAGCTAGCGCACAAAAAAGGCATTGAAATCGGGCATATTTTCAAACTTGGGACAAAGTATTCTGCTCCATTGCAGGCGAAATTTTTAGATGAAAATGGCAAAGAAAAGCCTTTCATAATGGGCTGCTATGGCATAGGAATTAGCAGAATTCTAAGTGCGATATTGGAGCAAAAAGCCGATGATAAGGGCTGTGTATGGAGTGCTAGCACCGCTCCTTTTAAGGTTGTAATCATCATTGCAAATGCCAAAGACAAAGCCCAATATGACTTTGGATACGCGCTATATGAGAGCTTAAAGCAAGTGGGTGTAGAAGTCGCGCTAGATGATAGGGATTTGCGATTTGGTGCGAAAATGGCAGATTTTGAGCTTATGGGTGTGGCAAATTTTGCTGCACTTATTGGCAAAGGATTAGAATCAAACCGCGTAGAAATCATTAAACGAGATGGTTTGCAAAAAAGTGAGATAGATTCTGCCAAAGCATTAGAGCAGATTCTAAAAATGATAAAATAAATATTTTTGCTAGAAAATCTAATAAAGCAGAATTCAAAAACTATAAAATCTCTGCTAGCTTTGCTAAAAAGTGTCTTAAAAAAACAACTAAAAGGAAGTGTAAATGCCGACACTAGCACTATTTTTTCTCATAGGCTACATTGCTTTTGAGCTACTTAGCTTTAGTATTTGGGTTAGTTATTTTGGGTTTTTTAGCCTTTTTTGTGAAATTGTTTTTAGCGGGATTGCTGGGCTTTGGCTTTGGAATTCCCGCACTCGCTCCCTTAGCTCCTCGCTAAATGAGATTATACATTTTGTGTATGAGGGGCGGATTTTGGATTTGCTAAAAAGTAATATGTTGTTTTTTTTGGGAGCGATTTTGCTTATAGCACCGGGGTTACTAAGCGATAGTGTGGGGATTATCTGCGTTGTGGCTAGCTTTGTATCCCAGCCAAAACCTAGTGATTTTGTGCGCGACTATCGTGCGCGAGAGGATTTTCACTTCAATGAAAAACCTAGCGATGAGGACATTATCGAGGTGGAAATCATTGAGGAATCTAGCAAGCAAAATAAGGCGATACAAAAGGATAAAAATGACTAGCAAAAAATTCATAATCGGCACTCGTGGTAGCGCACTCGCACTATGGCAAGCCGAGCATATCAAATCGCGACTAAAAGCCGAGCTAGGAGTAGAATCTACCTTAAAAATAGTAAAAACCAAAGGCGATAAAATCCTAGATGTTCCCCTTGCCAAAATCGGTGGCAAAGGGCTTTTTACCAAAGAGCTAGAAGAGCTGTTGCTAAGTGGGGAGATTGACTTAGCAGTGCATTCGCTAAAAGATGTGCCTGTGGAGCTACCAAGTGGGCTAACTCTAGCTAGCATAACCAAGCGCGAAGATGTGCGAGACTGCTTGCTAAGCTATAAGTATGAAAGCTTAGATTCTCTTCCACAAGGCGCAAAAGTAGGCACAACCTCGCTAAGACGCACGATGCAAATACTTGCCAAACGCCCTGATTTGGAAGCACTATCCCTTAGGGGCAATGTCCAAACAAGGCTAAAAAAGCTAGAATCTGGCGAATTTCACGCCATAATGCTAGCAGCTGCTGGGCTAAAAAGACTAGGTATAACAAATGAGCAAATCCCGCATATTACGGCTTTTGAAGTAGATGAGATGATACCTGCTATGGGGCAAGCAGCACTTGGCATAGAGTGCAGAAATGATGAAAAGATAACCTCGCTGCTAGAAAAACTAAGCGACAAAGAAGCGATGATATGTGCTAGCGCGGAGAGGGAGTTTATCCGCGCTCTAGATGGCGGGTGTCAAGTCCCTATTGGCGTTCACTGCAAGATAGTGAGTGATTCTCACAAAGTAGATTTACTCAAGATAAATGCAATAGTGGGGATACCAAGCGGAGAAAAAATACTAAGAGAATCTCTAGAAATATCTATCAAAGAGATTCCACAAAAATGCTCGCAAAAATCTTTGCTAGAGCTACAAAAAACAGCAAATGATATGGCAAAAAATCTAGCAGACAAAATGATAGCACAAGGTGCGAAAGAGATTTTACAAGAAGCCCTTAGCTTTTGGGGGTGATATTGTTTTGTTGCCTTGAAGCAATGAAGTAGTTTAGGCACAAATTAGCAAACGAAGTTTTTTCATAAAACAAAGGTAGTGAATTTTTTGAAAAAGTCTTTTGAATTTTGTTTTAATAAACGAGGTAGCGCATAGCCCTTTTGCAGAAAATATCTCTATTTTTTGCATATTTGATAGAATCTTTTTGCTAAAAACCCGTATCAATTCCGCTAGAATCTAGGCTTTTACTCATTATTTCTTGAGATTTTTTTATCGCTTCTAGTCGCTGGGCTTGAGTGATTTCATTATTTTGATTTTGCGCTTGATTTGGTGGGGTGATTGTGGGTTTGGGCTGTGGGCTTGGCTGCTTTGTAGATTTGCTTTGTGGGCGAACTCCCGCTGGCATTTTGACAAAGACATCTTCATAGTTTTTGCCACCTTTTCTAAACCTCACATACACATCGCCATTTTGGGTGTTAAACAAATATGTATCCACGCCATCGCTAAACATTTGCCAATCAGCAAGTGCTGGCGATATACCTAGCAACACAACTGCAAAAACCCCACAAAAAATCTTGCAAAAAAACTTGTGATAAAACCGATAAAAGTGCTTCATAAATCCCCTTTATTTGTGTTGTCCTAAACATTTTGGCTTCTTTAGCTTTGCCTAAAATCTTTGCGCCTAGCCAAAATAAAGCAAAATAAGCAAAATTCTAGCATAAAAAATATTGTAAAATTTGCCAAAATCTTAAAAAAAGGTAAAAAATGCCACCCCAAAATATAGCAATCACAAAAACAACCCAAAAAACACCAAAGCAAAAAATATCACATAGTGATAAGTCCAGCAATAGCGATGAATCCGTATTTTTCTCAAGCAAGCAAAGCGCGGTTTTTAGGGATTGTGAGATTGATTTTGTGCTGACTTCTAGGCTTTGTGGGGTAAGCACTCCTCCATATCATAGTCTAAATCTAGCCTATCATACACGCGATAATCCCACAAATGTAGCCCATAATCGCGCTAAGATTCTCTCTACTTATTTTCCGCAAAAAACGCTTATCTTTTGCAATCAAATCCACTCAAGTATGATTCTAGCGTGTGATAAAACGGATTATGACAAAGCCACCGATTCAGCGCAAAACTTGCAAAATCAACACAATCTGCAAGAATGCAATTTAGGGCAGGGCGATGGGATTTTTTGCACACATAAAAACCTAGTCGCGCTTATTTTGGTGGCTGATTGCAATCCTGTGTTGATTTTTGATTGCGTAAATGGTGCGTTTGTCGCACTTCACGCGGGTAGGGCAGGAGTATGTGCTCATATCCTTACAAACGGCATAAACACACTGCTTGCAAATGGCGCAAAGACGCAAAATCTGCGTGTATTTATCGGGGCGTCTATACGAAAATGTTGCTATGAGGTGGGGGAGGATTTGGCAATCCAAATACAAAAAGATTTTGGCAAAAAATACATAGAAAAAAGAAGTGGGAAATATTTTTTGGATTTGATTTTGATGCTGCTAGATGAGTGCGATAGGGCTGGGATTTTTCGTGAGAATATCGAGGTTTTGGAAGTGTGTAGCTGCTGTGAGGATAGGCTTTTTTCATATCGCAGAGCATATAAAGAAAGCAGAGGGCAAAAAGCGCAAATCCGTAGCCAAAAGACAAGTGAAAGTTGTGAGAAAACTCTCATACAAACGGGTAGATTTGGGCTTTTTGTAAGCCTAAGATAATTGCTTCCTTGCACGGGGTTTCACAAAAGCAAAACGCGCTATTTTGCCTAAAATCTGCATAAAAATTGCTTATTTTGTATATAATAGCGAGGTTTTATTAGTGCTAGATTTTTAGCTAGCACAAGTGAAGTGTTGCGCGTTTTTTTGCGGTTTGATTAGCGCATTTTAGAGAGGTGTCCGAGTGGTTGAAGGAGCACGCCTGGAACGCGTGTAAAGTGCAAGCTTTCGAGGGTTCGAATCCCTTCCTCTCTGCCATATTTAAGCAACTTGCAAAATACATTAGACATACTTTGAGAAATAAAAGTCTAAAAACTTTTCTTAAAAAATCTTACAAGATTCCCAAAAAGTGTGCCCAAAAAGTGTGATAGTAGGGAATTTGCTTCTAGCATTAAGGAGTTTATCTATGTGTATAAATGGAGAAAATTTCACGCAAAAAAGCCTTAGCCTTATGGAATATTTAGAGCTAAAGGGACTAAACCCCGCGCTTATCGCCCTAGAGCTAAATGGCAAAATTGTCCCAAAAGATGAGTTTGAAAAAGTGATTTTTAAGCAGGGCGATAAGGTAGAAATCCTTAGCTTTGTAGGTGGTGGATAATCCCCAAATGCAGAGCAAATCTAACACAACACTAAAGCAACACAATGAAAAATATACTATTTAATGGCAAAAAGCACCAAACCAAAATCACAGATTCCCTAAGTTTTTTTACTAGCCAAAACTGCGATGAAAACGATGTGTGGATAGTAAATGGCTTTGCAAGCAAAGAAGCAAAAACGCTAGAAAATGGCGATGAGCTGTGGTGTATCCCAAAAGGGAAAATGCCTCCACAAGACGCATTAGAATCAATGATGAGCGCACGACACACACCAAAAGTGCACAACGCCCTAAAGCAAGCAAAAGTAGCAATATGCGGGCTTGGAGGGCTTGGCTCACATATTGCAATAATGCTAGCTAGAAGCGGGGTTGGGCATTTGGTGTTGATTGATTTTGACATTATCGAGCCTAGCAATCTAAACCGACAAGCCTACAACATAAGCGACTTAGGCAAGCTAAAAACTCAAGCTCTACGCTCTCACATAAAAGAGATAAACCCTTTTATCACTACGCAGATTTTCACTACCAAAATTGAGCCTAGCAATATCCCAACACTTTTTGAGGGCTGTGAAATCGTGTGTGAAGCGTTTGATAATCCTTTCGCCAAAGCTATGCTTGCCCAGAATTTTCACACACACTTTCCAGACTCCACGCTGATATGTGCTAGTGGGCTAGCAGGCTATGGGGACTCAAACGCGATACAAACACGCAAAATCAACGATAGATTTTATATTTGTGGGGATTTGCTTAGTGCAGCAGGCTATGGCAGAGGACTTATGAGCCCGCGTGTAAATATTTGTGCTGCTCATCAGGCAAACCTTGTGCTAGAGATTTTGTGTGCCCAAAATGGATTATGAAGCAAGGGATTATGAAGCGGGGATTGTGAGGAAAATCTACAAAAGCAAACTTATAAAGCGACAAAACTACTACGATAAAAGGTAAAAAAATGAGTAAAACAAGCGACAAAAAAAACAATACAACTTCCATAGATTCCACAAGGCAAACAGATTCTACAACCTCGCTAGATTCCACAAAACTAGATTCTATCAGGCAAGTAGATTTTGCAAAATCTAGCGATATTTTGCGTCTTGGCAAATATTCATTTAGCTCGCGCTTCATACTTGGCTCGGGCAAATACTCACTTCATCTTATAGATTCTGCTATCAAGCAAGCAAAAGCCCAAATCATCACCCTTGCTTTGCGCCGAACAAATCGTGGTGGGCTAGAAAATATCCTAGATTTTATCCCGCCAAATATCACACTACTGCCCAACACAAGCGGTGCTAGAAATGCCAAAGAGGCTTTGCGTATCGCCCTTTTGGCGCGCGAAATCTGCCAAAGCGATTTAGTCAAAGTCGAAGTCATAAGCGATAGCAAATATCTTTTGCCAGATAATTATGAAAGTGCCAAAGCTACTGAAATGCTAGCAAAAGAGGGCTTTACTCCACTTGTTTATATGTATCCAGAGCTGTATGCTGCGCGAGATATGGCAAACGCAGGAGCGTGCGCGATAATGCCACTTGGCGCACCTATCGGCACAAACAAAGGCTTACAAACAAAGGCGTTTATAGAGATTTTGCTTCGTGAGATAGATTTGCCAATCATTGTAGATGCAGGTATAGGCTCTCCAGCCCAAGCCTGCGAAGCTATGCAGATGGGCGTAAGCGCGATAATGGCAAACACAGCCATTGCTAATGCCAAAGACATAGCACAGATGGCACACGCTTTTAGGCTAGGTATAGAGGCGGGTAGGCTAGCTTATCTTGCGGGCTTAGCGCAAGAATCCGCTCCTACGCCCTCTTCGCCGATAGAAGACATTTCGCCTGCAAGCAAGCCTAGCCCACTTACAAGTTTTTTGCAAGATTGATTTTGTAAAATCATTTTTTAGGATTGCTTTTGTAGGGATAAATTTTAGTGATTTTGTATTTTTACACGCTTTTTTTTGCACACTATTTTAGACAAGATTTTAGATAAAGGATAAAAATGGTAAATCCTAGCAGTGTATGGGAATTTCAAAGCACAATGCAAGACATTGATTCTAATATTTTAGAGTGCGTGCTTGAGATAAGAGAATCCTACAACCCTGATGCTTATAGCTCAAAAGAAGTAAAATCCGCGCTTAGCAAGCACTACCTAGATATTGGCGATTTATGCGCCCTACTAAGTCCAGCAGCACAGCCTTTTTTAGAAGAAATCGCCACCCAAGCTCAAAAAAGAGTGAAATCCTACTTTGGCAACTCCATAAATGTCTTTACCCCGCTTTATCTTAGCAATCATTGTGCAAGTAAATGCGTGTATTGTGGATTTCAAAAGGGGAATAAAATCAAACGCGCAAAACTAGAATATGACGAAATCAAAGCCGAGCTAGAAATCATCGCCAAAAGTGGCTTGCAAGAAGTTTTGTTTCTATGTGGCGAGGGTAGAGAATACGCAAGCGTAGAATACATAGCCAAGTCCTGCGAGCTAGCAAAGCAGTATTTCAAAGTCATAGGCGTGGAGATTTACGCACTAAATGTTGATGAATATGAGCTGCTACACAAAAGTGGCTGTGATTTTGTAACGCTTTTTCAAGAAACTTATTGCCCCAAAAAATACGCTAGAATCCACATAGAGGGCGAAAAGAGGGCGTTTGCATATCGGTTTTATGCACAAGAGAGGGCGTTGCGAGCAGGAATGAGAGGTGTTGGATTTGGTGCATTGCTTGGCATAGATGATTTTCGCAAAGACGCGCTAAGCTGCGCTCTGCACGCGTATTTTTTGCAGCGCAAATACCCACACGCAGAAATCGCGCTATCAATTCCTCGCTTGCGCCCTATCATAAATAACCCCAAAATCCACCCAAAAGCCGTTACAGAATCTAGGCTTTTGCAAGTGCTATGCGCGTATCGCCTCTTTTTGCCTTATGCAAGTATTACGATTTCTAGCAGGGAGGGGGCGAGATTTCGCAACAATGTCATAAAACTAGGTGCAAACAAAATCTCTGCAGGAGTATCTGTGGCGATAGGAGAGCGAAGCGCGGAGGAGAAAAAATCCCGTGGCGATGACGCCGAAAAAAAGGGAGATGAGCAATTTAGCATAAGCGATAATCGTAGCGTGGAAGAGATTTTATCTATGCTAAAAATCGCTCATCTCCAACCTGTGATGAGCGATAGTGTCTTTGTAGGGTAGATTTGTGCAAGCCTTTTGTAGGGAATATTTATATGGCATATTTGTGAGGTAGATTTTATAAAAAATCTAAAAAAGCCAAAAATCCCTATCTCTTATAGACAGAAGACTGCCTTTGCTTGTTTGGACGAGGTTTTATGTTGTAAGTTGGCTTTGGATTGATATGCAAGTCTTCTTTTAGTATGCGATAGTTATCGCAAGCTTGTTGTAGTCCTGCATTGCACGAGTAGGTGTATAAGTCAAGTGCGTATTTTGTATCTTGGGTAACACCTAGCCCTTTTTGGTATAGCACGCCTAGATTGCTACACGACTTGACATCTCGCGCTTCACACGCTCTTTTAAAATACTTCGCTGCATAGGCATAGCTTAGAGGGACATCATCTACGCCATTTGCATACATCCACCCTAGATTGCTACACCCTACTATATCTCCTGCATTGCACGCGGCGTAGTTTAGGTCTGCTTGGCTTAGCTCGGATTTTTTCTTGCCATATATGTTTTTGGTATTGCTTAGTAAGCCTAGATTGTAACAACCTAGATTGCTTCCCCCCTCGCAAGCTAGTTTATAGTATTTTATCGCAGTGAAAAAGTCCTTTGCCATTCCATCGCCATTTGCATACATAAATCCTAGATTATTGCACGCTATAGCATCTCCTCCCTCACACGCACTCATATAGTATTGTGCGGCTAACTCTTTGTCATCTTTTGTCGCAGTTTTGTCATCATTATATAGCATTGCTAGATTGGTGCAAGAGGTAGGGTCGCCTGCAGAGCAACCGATTTCATAATATTTTTTGGCGCGGCGGATATTGGTATCTACGCCCTTTCCTGTGGCATACATAGTTCCTATGGCAAAGCACCCGCTAGGATTTCCACCCTTGCAAGACTTTTTGAAAGAATCATAGGCGTTTTGGTAGTCGCCACTTTTGGCAAATTCTATCCCCGCTTTTAGCTGTGCTGTGGGAATATCTGGCGAGGTAAGCCTATCAGCAGAGGGATATTCGTGCGGAAGTAGGTTTGATTGCTGTGGTTGCGCTCCATTTGTGCCATTATTTGCTTGGGTGGCATCTCCATTACCACCATTACCATTGCCATTACCATTTCCTTGCGCGGTAGGCGTATTGCCATTTAGTGCTGGGTTTTGCGAGGGTGGGGGGAGATTTTTATCATCATATTGTGAGCCCATTTGTGCTAGCTCATCTTCGCTCAAATCCCTATCAAGCCCATAAGTAAACCTGCCATTTTGGTTTGGCTCTTGTGCTTCATCTGCGTGGCTTATGCCCATAGATAGCACGCCTATAATCCCTAGCAAAGCTACCGCTAATAAAATCCTTTTTGTCTCTTTGACTTCTCTCATACTGCGCTCCATTTGTGCATTTTGTGGCATTTGCCTGCTTGTTTGATTTCTAAGGATTCTAGCAAAAGCCGTTCCTTTGCTAAGTCCTAGTAATGTTTGCGCCACAAACAAAAACCTTATATACTTGATTTTGCTATACTTCACATTTGAAATTTTTGCCACATACTAGGTATTTTTTATTTGAGTTGATTTTACTTTAGATTTTAGCACCAAAGGATTTGCAATGCCGCACGACACACTCACCAAAAGAAGCGATTTACACAAAAAATTTTGCATAGCTGATATGGATTGCGCCCTTAGTAGTCATAAACTTAGCAAAGATGATTATAGTGAGATTTTAAGGATTTTGGGGCGTGAGCCAAACCTTGTAGAGCTAGGGATTTTTAGTGCTATGTGGAGCGAGCATTGTAGCTATAAATCTAGCAAAATCTATCTAAACGGATTCCCCACAAGCGCGGAGTATGTGATACAAGGACCGGGCGAAAACGCAGGTGTAATCGACATAGGTGGAGGTATGGCAGCGGTATTTAAGGTAGAATCACACAATCACCCAAGTTTCATCGAGCCAACTGCAGGAGCTGCCACAGGAGTAGGTGGGATAATGCGTGATATATTTACGATGGGAGCGCGACCTGTGGCAAGCCTAGATTCTATCCGCTTTGGCGAAGTGTGTAGAGAGGACACCATAGGCAAAAAGCACAAATATTTGCTCTCTGGCGTTGTAGAGGGAATCGGCGGATATGGGAATTGTATGGGAGTGCCAACTATCGGGGGGGAGAGCACATTTGAGCCTTGCTACAATGGCAATATTTTGGTAAATGCTTTTTGTCTAGGGCTAGCAAAAAAAGAAGAGATTTTTTATGCAAAAGCAGAGGGCGTGGGCAATCCCGTAATCTATGTAGGAAGCAAGACAGGGCGTGATGGGCTAGGTGGGGCAGTGATGAGTAGCGATAGCTTTAGCGAGGATTCTACCTCTTTGCGTCCTACTGTGCAGGTGGGCGACCCATTTACAGAAAAGCTATTGCTTGAGGCGTGTTTGGAGTTATTCAAACGCGATTTAATCGTAGGAATCCAAGATATGGGCGCAGCAGGACTTACAAGCTCTAGCTTTGAAATGGCAGGGCGAAGTGGTAGCGGTATGCGACTAGAGCTGGAGAAAGTGCCTATGCGAGAATCTCAAATGAATGCTTATGAGCTAATGCTAAGTGAGAGTCAAGAAAGGATGCTAATCTGTGCCAAAAAAGGCAAAGAGAGCGAGATAAAAGAAATATTTGAGAAATGGGAGCTTGATTGCGCGATTATCGGTGAGGTAACAGATAGTGGGATTATGGAGCTACTTTGGGAGGGAGAGTGCGTGGGGAAAATCCCTATTGCACCTCTAAGTGAAGCCTCCCCCGTGCTAAAGAGGGAAGTGCAAAAGCCAAATTATCTAGACAAAATCAACAAGCTAGATTCTAACTTCATAAAAAACCTAAATGGCAAATCAAACAACGAGCTTTTTAGGGAGCTTTTGGGGCATATAGATATTTGTGATAAAAAATGGATATATAGCCAATATGATAGCACCGTGCAGACAAATACGATAGTGCCAAGTGGCAAGCTAGATGGCAGTGTGGTGCGCGTAAAAGAAAATGGCAACGCACTAGCAATGAGTATTTATTGTGCGCCACAAATATGCTATCTAAACCCACGCGAGGGTGGCAAAATCGCCGTAGCCACAGCAGGACGAAAGCTAGCCACAAGGGGTGCAAAACCACTTGCGATAAGTGATTGCCTAAACTTTGGTAACCCTCAAAATCCTGAAGTAATGTGGCAGTTTAGCGAAGTGTGTGAGGGGATAAAGCAGGCGTGCAAGGAGCTAAAAACGCCTGTGGTAAGTGGCAATGTATCGCTTTATAACCAAACCGATGAAATAGACATATATCCTACGCCCACTATCGTTAGCGTGGGTATAAGTGCTACGGGCACAAATGAACGCAGTGGTGCAGACTACATAATCGATTCTGCGTTAAAAGAAAATGGAAATGTGATTTTGCTACTTGGCAATATCTGTGATATAAGCGGATTTAGCGGGAGTGTAGCACAAAAAATAATAGGTGGGGACTTGTGCGGGGAGGTGCGTATAGATTTGGATAGAGAGAGGGCATTGTGGGAGTTTCTCCACAAAGGCATAGCAAGCGGGCAAATCCTAAGCGCAAAGGCAATCGGCAAAGGTGGGCTAGCTATCGCACTTGCAAAAATGGCAATACTTGGAGGCAAGGGCGTAGATGCAAGGGGGTTTGGCAAAGTGCTAAAATCTATGGAATCTAAAAATCCTAGTAAGGATTTTGGTTGGGGTTTTAGCAAGGATTTCAGTAATGATTTTGAGGCAGAATCCAGCAAATGGCTTTTTGCCCAAACTCAAAGTTGCGCTCTAGTGGAGTGCGCTCCTAGTCAAGTCGCGGCATTGCAAAAAAGCGCGGATTTGCTAAATATACCGCTTTATGAGGTGGGGAAAGTTTGTGGCGGGGTAGTTTGTGAGGAGGCAAGCAAATCAAACTTGCGCATTTGCATAGCCGACATAGATATAGATTTAGGCAAAGCAAGCAAAATCTATTTTGAAAGTTTTGAAAAATACATACACTGAAGTAGTTGCGCAAAAATCTTACGCAAAAAATAATCTAAAAAATAATTTAAGCTAATGAATTTTGTATATATTGCGTAGAGGGGGTTTGTAAAAGGTTTTTGCCAAAAAATGTTTTATAGAGATAGTTTTTGTTGAAAACAGCTTTAAGGTATTTTTTGCAAAATTCTTGGGTTTTTGTTTTTAGCACACGATTTAGTTAGCCTCTAATTCTATCGCTTCAAAACCTCACTCTCCCAAAAAATATTTTCTCTCTTTATCCTCATCAAACTCATTTTCTAAAACCCACATATCTCTTTCTCTCCTTGCTTCGCACTCCTTTTTGTCTGTGCTGATGAAATCTAAGCAATCATAATACACTTTTTCTATTGCTTGCACTCGCTTATCGCGCAAAAAATATTTTTCTTTTTGAGCTATATAAAAATCCAAGCAAGAGGTTTTGTCATTATGTATGCGAGATTTTTTGTAGGTCAATATCCGCTTCGCTCTAGCTGGGTCTTGCGTGGCTACTATGGATTCTAGCGTGGCGTAAAAATCCTCGTTGTATTCGTAATTTTTTCCATTGATTTTAGGGCAGATACCTAGCTTTATTTCATATATTGGCTTAGAATCTTTGATAAAAAATATCGCCACGCCATTATCTAACCCAATCATATCTTTGTTATTTTCTAAAAGCATTGTTTTTTGTGTTGGAATTTTTTTGGGTATTTTTGCGTTTTTTAGTGCTTCGTTGTATTGTCCATAGCGGATTTTGTGATAGTATAGATTTTTTTCTTTTTTATCCGTGCAAAAAGAATAAATATTGTTTAACATTTCAGCGTTTTTTTGCGAGTTCATAAAGTAGCACACTTCCATATCTAGCTTTTTATCCTCCACATCTTGCAAGAGCGCGTAAAATGGCGACTTTGAAAGATAGATAAAGTGATAAGATAAAATCACAGCTATTAAAGCAATGGTGAAGCAAACAAGCACACAAAAAGTTAATCGTTTTTGTTTATTTTGCATTATTTTTTCCTTTGATTTTTATGCACTAATCAAGCGAGAAAATACATTCTCCTTGTATATTTTCGTAGTATTTATTGATAAAATCCATATCCTTTTTTCTTTTTATTTCACATTCGCTTTTGCTTTCCCACCAAAAATCCAAGCATTCGTAATATGCTTTTTCAATCATTTGTCTTTGGCTTTGAGGAGAGCAATATTTCACACTTTCGGATTCATAAGAATCCACACAAGACATACTCTCAATATGATATATATCATAATAAGATGAGTTTGATTTTTTGTAAGTCAGTATCCGCTTCGCTCTAGCTGGGTCTTGCGTGGCTACTATGGATTCTAGCGTGGCGTAAAAATCCTCGTTGTATTCGTAATTTTTTCCATTGATTTTAGGGCAGATACCTAGCTTTATTTCATATATTGGCTTAGAATCTTTAGTAAAAAATATCGCCACACCGCTATAAAATCCCTCTAAAGTTTCTATATTACTTTCTAGTGGCTTTGCTTTTTTTTGTGGGGAGTTTTTGCGTGCTGTTTTTTATGGCATTTTGGAGGGTGGATTTGTAAGTGTCATAGTGGATTTTGTGGTGGTGTTGCTTTAGGTTATATTTTGCTTTGTTTGATTGTTTGTCATCATTGCAAAAGGTGTAAATATCAGGGATTTTTCTAAAATTGTGCAAAGCATACTCAAAGTAGCACACTTCCATATCTAGCTTTTTATCCTCCACATCTTGCAAGAGCGCGTAAAATGGCGACTTTGAAAGATAAATAAAGTAATAGTAATAAACTAAAACTAGCAAACAGACAAAGACACAAAATATAGCAATGTAAATTTTTTTGATTTTTTTCACTATTGTCCACCTGTATGATAGTAGATATAAAGTTCTTTTTCAGACCTAATAGCCTCTATTATTAAGAGTCGCCTAAGCTATTCCGTATCGACAAAATCCCAATCTATGACTATTCCACTTCCACCATAAAATCCCTTACTCAAATCTGCTATGACATATTCTTTTGGCGATGCTTCAAGGGCTTTTACAGCTGGTTCATTTTCCAAACCCATAATAGTATCATTTCCCCATTTAATATCAGGGCTAGAGGTGTCATCTACTCGCAACATAATTTGTCCTTTTGATTTAGATTTTGACAGCAATAATATTTCTAAAAAGTAAATATTTTAGAAATGCAAATCATTTTGTAAGTTTAGTAAAAAATAGCTAGATTTTGGGAATATTAGAGAAGTAACGCAGATTTTAAAGCTAAAAAATCTATAAAAAAATATCAAAGTTTTTAGGAAATATTTTTAAAATCCAAAAATCCATTGGCTTGGTATAAGCCGAGTTCTGTCGAGGGTGGCTATTTATCTAGGGTGCATTTCACAACACACCTCAAGCAAAGGGCAAAATCTAAGACATTTACCACGCCCTTTTTGCTACGGATTGGGTTTGCACGGCACTGCTAGTTGCCTAGCAGTCGGTAGGCTCTTACCCCACCTTTTCACCCTTACTCATTTGTGCTTATCCTTCTTTTAGCGGTGCTTTTTAATGCTTGCAAAAACATTTTTGCAAAAAATAAGCACAAATGAGCGGTTATTTTCTGTTGCACTTTCCCTTAGGTCGCCCTAGCCATTCGTTAAATGGAATCCTTGTCTTATGTAGCTCGGACTTTCCTCTCTTAAATCTTAAAGAGCAGCCACCACCAAACCAATGGAAAATGGAGAAAAGCGATTATAGCATAATCTAAAAATATGCTTAAGGTATTTTAATATGAAAAATAAAGTTTTTAGCCCTTACACGATAAGTGATTAAAAAGTTTGCAAAGGTAGATACGCCGTTTTTTTTTTTTTTTGTATTATACGAACCGAATCAATATATGTAGAGGTATTTTTATGGCGAACTTAAAAATATTAAAAGTCATACACGGTTTTCCGCCAGATTTTATGGCAGGGAGCGAAGTTTATTCGGCTACGCTTGTAAAAGAGCTATCTTTAAGAGGGCATAATGTTTTTGTTTTTACTCGCATAGAAAATGAATTTTTAAAGCCTTACGCCCTCTATGATGAGGTAATCAAATATAAAAAATGCAATCCAATACATATTAGACGCATCAATAAACCAAAAGATTATCTATATAGAGATAAATTTCTTGATACAAATATAGAACAAGCATTTTTAGAATACATAAATGAAGTAAAACCAGATATTGTGCATTTTGGGCATCTTAGCCATTTATCCATAAATCTTATTTCTATTGCAAAATCTTTGGGTAAGAAAGTGGTTTTCACGCTACACGATTTTTGGCTGTTTTGCGTAAAAGGGCAACTTATCAATCAAGACAATGAAATATGCCTAAAACCAAGTGTGCAAAATTGTCAAAAATGCTCTCCATACAAGCCAGAGATAAAAGAAGTAGAGCAAATATTCAAAGCAATGGATAAAGTGCGAGAGCAAATAGATATTTTTATCTCGCCCTCTCATACC
Organism: Helicobacter macacae MIT 99-5501; assembly: GCF_000507845.1. NCBI lineage: Bacteria > Pseudomonadati > Campylobacterota > Epsilonproteobacteria > Campylobacterales > Helicobacteraceae > Helicobacter > Helicobacter macacae. The sequence continues at coordinate 1,108,044 of NZ_KI669454.1, forward strand.
GTGCGTGATTTTTTCATTCAGCAGGGCATACCAGAATCTAAAATCATCTATCAAAAATATGGATTTGATAAGCAAGCCATAAAATATAAAAAAAGAATCTTTAGAAAAAATTCAAAAATTAGATTTGGATTTATGGGGCGGATTATCCCTACCAAAGGTATTAGCGTGCTATTAAATGCTTTTAGGGATTTGCCAAATGATGATTTATATATTTATGGAAGTGTCGCTAAGTCGCAAATGAGGTTTTTAGAGCTACAAAAAAATGTAAAATTTATGGGCAGTTATGATAATTCTGAAGTTGATAAGATTTTGGATTTTATTGATATTTTGATTGTCCCATCGGTTTGGTTAGAAAACTCTCCGCTTGTAATCCAAGAGGCGTTTCTATCGGGCGTTATAGTTATAACCTCAAATATCGGTGGTATGAAAGAGCTTGTAGGTAATAATGATGGATTTTTGTTTGAGGTTGGAGATTCTAATGATTTAGTTAAAGTCATCAAAAAAATCAAGCAAGATTGCAGAATACTTAATAAAATCAAAGACAATAGAGATAAAGTAGATTCTAAACAAAAAGATGTGAATAAAATAGTTAGCATATATCATAGCCTTATCAAAGGAGAAAATATATCAAATTTGCCAACCTCTCTAAAAAGAATAACTATTGACACAAATCCAGATACTTGCAATTATCAATGTAAAATGTGCGATACTCATAGTATTTATAACGCGCACTTTAGAAAATGCCGTCCTGATATGCCACTAGATATATTAAACAAAACGCTAAATCAATCCAAATCTATGGGCGTAAGCGAAATTATCCCCACAACAATGGGAGAGCCAACCCTATATAAATACTTTGATAGGATAGTGGATTTTTGTTTGCATAACGATATAAAACTTAATCTAACCACCAATGGCAGCCAGCTTTTTAACAAAAAATATAACCAAACATATATACAAAATAGACTTTTGCCCGCATTAAGCGATATAAAAATTTCTTTTAATAGTTTGGATTCTGCGGTAAATGAAGAAATTATGCGCAATACAAATACAAAAAAGATTTTAGATAAAATCCAAAAGCTATGCTATTTGAGAGACACATTTTATCCCAAAGTAAGCATAACGCTACAAATGACATTTATGAAAAGCAATATGGAATCTATAAAACCGCTTATCAAATATGCCATAAAACATAAAATAAATCGTATAAAAGGGCATCAATTATGGATAACTCACAAAGAATTAGAAAATGAAGCTATCTATAAAGATAAAAAATATATAGATTTGTGGAATAAACTCATAATGTCATTGGAGAGTTATAGGAAAAAAATAAAATTAGAAAATTTTTATTTATTAGAATCTAGCGGAATCACAAAAGGGGAGTGTCCATTTTTGGGCAAAGAGCTTTGGATAAATTACAAAGGAGATATTGCGGTGTGTTGCGCCCCAGATAAAGAGAGAAAAAAATTAGGAGATTTTGGCAATATAAATCAAGTAAATTTATCCCAAGTATTAAATTCGGCGCAATATATAGAGCTTTTGCAAAACTATACCCATAAGGAGGTTTGTCAAAAATGTCTAATGAGAAAATAGAGATTTCACTTGATGAAACGCACCATACAATAGGTAATAAACCGCTTTATACAAAGAGATATGCTAAAGTCCTAAGTTTTCATAACGGAATAGCTCCCGTATATGAATTGGCTAATAAAAAAGATAAACTACTAAAAGCATTTTTTATAGATAAAAATAATACAAAGCTATTTGGAAGAGAATTTAAACAGGCTTTTGGATTTTATGAGGGATTGGCTTGTGTGAGTGATGAAAGCGGGTTTTATCATATTTTAGAAAATGGTAAAGATGCCTATAAAAGCAGATTTCTTTGGTGTGGAAACTTTGTTGAAAGATCTTGTGTAGCGAAAGATAGCAAAGGTAAATATTTCCATATTGATAAATCTGGCAAACCGCTATATAAAGAAAAATTTTGTTATGTAGGCGATTATAAGTATGGCATCGCCGTTGCGTTGTTAGAAAATGGCAAATGCGTTCATATTTTGAAAAATGGCAAGAGACTTTATAATAAAGAATATGAAATTTTAGAACCATTTCATAAAGGCGTAGCTGTCGCAAAAGATGCAAAAGGATACTTTCATATTGATAAGCAAGGAAACGAACTTTATAAGCAAAGATATGCAAGGTTAGAGCCTTTTTACAATTCAAAAGCGTTTGGGTTGGATTTTGACGGAAATAAAATCGTTATTAAAGAATCTCAAAAATATCAACATAAGATTTTGGCTAATAATGAGGATTTTATCAAGAATTACATATCAAATGAAGCGTTTTCTTTTTTCAAAATGCGTATTCTTCATAGCATTTTAGAACTTGGCGTATTGGATAGCTTAAAAAATAAATCAAAAATAAAATTAGAAAGCTATCCTAAAAAACTTATCTTGCAATGGCTTATAGCCAATAACTATATCACAAACAAATTTGAACTTACGACAAAAGGGAATATTGCTTTAAGCCTCAAACCGCTTATTTGCTATTGGCAGGGATTGCCATTTATCATAAGCGAAAATTTAGAAAAAAGTCTTAAATATAATAAAGAGTTCTTTAGCGAACAATTTGGTATGCCTTATTTTGATTATATATCGCAAGAAAAAAATAGCGATGAAGCAAAAAAATTTAGTTTTATTTCTCAATTTTATACAAAAGATTATCATATTTCTAATCTTGCATTTGATAGAGAAATAGTATGTGATATTGGGTGTGGTAGCGGGGTTTTGCTTGATAGTATTTATAAAAATTTCCCTAATATTAAGCCTGTTTATGCGGACAAAAAAGATTTTAGAATTATCAAAAATAAAACATTTAAGAAAATTGATTTTTTCAAACCTTTTAATATTAAAGCAGATGTATTTATTATTAGCAGGATTTTGCACGACTGGGACGATGAAAATGCGATAAAAATTTTAAAAAACATTTCCAAAAATATGAGTAAAAATAGCGTATTGCTTGTTTTTGAAAGTTTTGTAGATATAAAGACTTTAAGCAATTTGGATATTTGCTTTCATTTACTAAATTTTTTGGGAGGTAAAGAGCGTAGCTTAAAAGAATTTAAAAATCTTTTTAAAAAAAGCGGTTTAAGGATTGAAAATATCATAGAGGGGAAACTTATAAATATCATAAAAGTGAGGAAAAAGTAAAATGCTAATATATGAAAGTATGATAAAAAATTTACAGCTCGTTCCAAACGGGACAAATGCTAAATTGCTATTAAGACATTCTATCCGTCCTCAAGACAATGACGGAAATGCTGATTTTAGCTTGGGATTGACACGAGAGGGAAAAGAATTTGCCAAGCTGTTTGGAAAATATTTAGGCGGGCATTTAGATAAAAATTTTAAAGTAGATATACAAAAGGTAAAAACAAGTATATCGCCTCGCTGTAAAGAAACGGTAGAAATGATTTTGCAAGGTTACCGCAAGGAAATCCCTATACAAGAAGAGAAAATTTTGCATACTATGTGGATAGAAAATAAAGAAAAATGGGATAAAGTTTTTAGGGACTATGATAAAAAAATGAAGATTTTATTACAAAAAATGCTTGATGGGGAGTATTTTGATGGAGTATATCCTGTCAATTTAAGTGTGGCAAAAATGCTGCAAGTAATGGACTTCTATGACAATACCGCAAAGAAACAAACAGATAAAAAGAGCTTGTATAGGCTTGATATATTTGCAACGCACGATTCACTCATTATGCTTTTGCTTGCATATTTGCTCGGTAAAAATATCGCCGAATTTAATGAATGGATATATATGCTTGAGGGTTGTATTTTATGGCTTGAGGAATATAAGCTTTATGTTGTTTGGCGCGGTGATAGATATGAGATAAAATTAGAATCTTCTATTTTAGAATTACTAAATCAAAAGGATATTTGATTATGGGTGTATATAATCGCTATAAAACACTTAAAAATCCTATTTTTATGCAGAGATATATAAACCAGCATTGCACTATGCTAAAATGGGGGTGTGTATTTGGTTTTGATAGAGATAAAAAATTATACTACAAAATTTCACACAATATGACTAGATTTATTTTTATTAAACTAAAATTATTGTTTGTTTATAAGCTATATATTATGGCAAGATTTTTATTTGGAAAAATTGATTTGCCATATTTGCAGATTGTCGTAACGACAAAATGCACTTTGCGATGCAAGGATTGCCACGATTTAATGCCACAAATACCAAATGAATCTCACTATAACGGAGTATTAGAAAATATAATAAGAGATTTCAATATAATACTAAATAGCGTAGATAGTATAGCTTCTATAAGAATTCTTGGAGGCGAACCTCTTTTGTTTAAAGATTTACCAAAATTGCTTAATTTTATAAAAAATCAAAATAAAATTAAAAGTTTTGATATTATTTCTAATGCGACTATACCATTTAATCATAACTTGATTTCAGAGCTTAAAAACTGCCATAAAGTAAGGATTTTTATAGATGACTATACAAAACATACTAATAAAACCACAAAACAAAAGCTAAATGCCATAACAGATGAGCTTGCTAAAAATAAAATAAAGTGTTTTGTTCTAAATAGTGGGGGAGATGATAGTTGGTTTGAAGCTGGCAAAGTTTTTAAAAGACATAGGAAAAGGGAGGATATAATAAAAAACTTTCTTATGTGCGGAATGTATTGCGTATCTTATATTGGCTCAAACAGCGATAAAAACGGCGGTATATTTATATGCCCGAGAGCAAGCTCTATGAGTAAAATATTTGGTTTAGAAAAATTTAGTGGGGATTTTATCGCTTTAGATTCCAAGACACTAAAGCAAGATTTTGTAGATTTTTACTCCAAAGACTTTTTTGAATGTTGTGATTATTGCCACGATATGGATAAACCTAAAAAAATGATTCCAGCGGGAATCCAAATAAGCAAATAATTGTTTATATAGGATAAAATTTATGAGGTTTTTTATATTAGGAAATATCAATGCAGGGAAAAGCACATTTGCTAAGAAAATCCAACTATATCTTAAAAGTAAAGGATTAGAATATCCTATTTTATCGATTGATGATTTTCGCAAAAAATATGGAAATGGCAGCAAAAAAAGCGAAAACATAGCCCAAAATAAATTTTATCTATCCATAAACAAAACTCAAAACGCCATTATCGAAATGGTTGGATTTGGAGATATAGCCACAAATATTATAGAAAGTTTGGATAAAAATAGCTGCATTATCATATACATAGAATCTCCCCTAAATATTTGCCTAAAAAGACTAAAAACCAAAAAGAAAATGTTAGAGAGCATTCCATACCCAGAATCTATAAATAATATAGAAAAAACGATTCACAATTTGAATGCTTATTTTACTCGTGGAAAATTGCAAGAAAAATGGAAAAAGGTATATCTAATATTTTACAAAATAAATACTATGGATAATTTAAGTGATTTTATCAAAAGACTACCATTAGAGCATTATCATTATTTAAGCGAGGTTATCCACATACTAAAATCAAATAATTATAAAAAACTTGTTTCTTTTGGAGGACTTGGCAGATGCGATATAAATATTTTTTCCGATTTGGATTTAATCCTCATAACAAAGAAAAAAATTTCACAAGTATACGAATTGTTAAAAAACTTTTTTGAAAAAATGAAATATTTTAAAATATACGCGTTAGATGAAAAAATCATTATAAATATTCATAGCCATATTGTCATTGAAATCGCTGTTGTCCATAATTTTTGCGAGTATATACAATTCTACCACGGTTCAAGCATAACAAATATTTCTAAAAGTATTTTATTAGGAAACGAAAAATTAGACAAAGAAATAAAGCATCTAATCATAAATTATAAGCCAAATGTGATTAACCGAGATATTTGTGAAAAAAAGATAAACTATTATGTAGAGTTGCTACAAAAAGCATATTTGGCAAATGATGATTTTAGATTTTATTTTATGAATAATCTTATCGTAAATCAAGTCGTGAGAGTGCTGTGTCTAAAAGAAAATATAACCGAATTTTTATATTGTCCAAAAAATATAAATACATTGGTTAAGAAATATAATATCAAAACAATTCTTTGGGATATGATTACCGATAAACAAAAACACATTGATAAATTATTTAACTTTTTGAAAAATATTGGCTTAAGAGATTATAAATAATGTTACTTTAGTTTTATTTGTGTTTATTTGCCTCTAGCTATTTCACACCATTTTTGCGCGATTCGCACGGCGTTTGTAGCAGCTCCTACGCGGATTTGGTCAGCTACACACCAAAAATGCAAAATCTTTTTATCAAAATTATCCACACGCACTCGCCCCACATAGGTTTCATTGGTATCTGTGGCGATTGTAGGCATAGGGTATAGACCATTTTGTGGTTCATCAATCAGCACGATATTCTGCGCAGATTTTAGCGCGTCTTTTGCATCTTTTGCGCTTACTTCACAAGAGAATCTAACAGTTATGCTCTCGCTATGGCTTCGCAGCACAGGCACGCGCACGCAAGTCGCGCTGATAGGGAAATCCGCGTGCATAATCTTGTGCGTTTCTTTTATCATTTTCATTTCTTCTTTTGTGTAGTCATTTTCCATAAACACATCAATATGTGGGATAACATTTAGCGCGATTCTGTGAGGAAACACGCTAGGCGAGGCAGAATCTAGCTCAAAAGCAAAGAATTTTTGCATTTGCAAGACTAACTCTTCCATTCCTTTTTTGCCAGCTCCACTTACTGCTTGGTAGGTGCTGACATCCACGCGTTCTATGCCAAACGCCTTATGCAAGGGGGCTAGGGCTTGCACCATTTGGATTGTAGAGCAGTTTGGATTGGCGATGATATTTTTTTTGGCAAAATCGGCTATGTCTTGTGGATTTACTTCAGGGACTACTAGAGGGACATCTTTATCTAGACGGAAAAAGCTCGTGTTGTCAATGACTAGCGCACCAGATTTTGCAGCACTTGGTGCATATCTCTCGCTTACGCTTCCGCCTGCGGAAAAAAACGCGATTTCTATCCCTTGCTCGCTAAATACTTCATCGGTAGTTTCTAGCACAGCGACTTCTTTGCCTTGCACCTCTATGCTTTTGCCGATACTATTTTTGCTGGCAAGTGGGACGATTCTCTCTAGTGGGAAACCCACTTCTTCTAGCACGCGGACAATCTCTTCTCCCACCGCACCTGTCGCACCAACTATGCCTACGACATATTTTTTTGCATTACTCATTTTTTATCCTCCATTTTGCAGATATTTTTAGGCAAAATCTTGTTAGCTTGTTGATTTTCATTGCATTAAATTTTGCTTATTAGCAGAAGTTTTAGTTTCGCTCTTTGTAGTCATTGTAGCCAAAGGATTTTAGCAAGCGAAATCTGCGCTCTTTACCCGATTCACTTGATTTGCTAGACTTGCTTGTTTCTATTATGCCAAGACTTGGCAAAGGCACGCCATTAAAGGTTGTGTTTTTCACAATCGTGTAGTGTAGCATATCCAAAAAAGCCACTCTATCCCCCACTTCTAGCGGAGTATCAAAGCTAAAATCCCCGATAATATCGCCCGCTAAGCAAGTAGGACCACCAAATCGATAGGCATATTTACCGCCACTTTTGCTAGTGCTAGAATCACACTCGCCCTTGTCTGCTTCGCATAGCACTTTTTTGTCATTATTATCGCTAGTGCGATTTTGGTTGCGTGAGATTTTTATCACGCTTGGACGATATGGCATTTCTAGGCAGTCAGGCATATGTGCGCTGGCACTTACATCTAAGATAGCGATTTTTTTTTCATTTTCTACTATATCTACCACTTCTCCTAGCAAAAACCCACTCTCCCAGCCCACAGCTTCACCGGGCTCCAAAAACACCTCAATATCATCATACTTTGATTTTATGTCTTTGATAAGTGAGATAAGCAAATCAGTGTCATAGCCTTTTTTGGTGATATGATGTCCGCCACCTAGATTTATCCATTTCATCTGCTTAAGTGCGCTAGAGAAGTGCCTATGTATGTGCTCTAGCGTCCGAGCTAGTGCATCTGCACCTTGCTCACAATGTGTATGGAAGTGTAGCCCCTCAATTCCCTCTAGCGCAGAATCTACACTATGCTTTTTGTTTTCTTCACACTTTTTGCTAGATTTTGCTAAGTCTTTTAAGCCTTTTTCAAATTCGCTAGGAGTAATCCCAAGCCTAGAATACTTAGCGCAAGGATTGTAGATTTCAGGCTCTACCTCGCTAAAAAGTGGATTTAGTCGTAGTCCCACACTGATAGGGCTTAAGCCGAGTTTTGCTAGTTGTGCATTTTTGGATTCTATTGAGGGTTTGTATTTTTGCCATTGGGCAAAGGAGTTAAAAATAATATGCGTAGCTATGGATAGAAGTGCGTTTATCTCGCTTGGCTTGTATGCAGGGGAAAATACACATACTTCTTTGCTGCTCTCTCTGCCACCGATTTCCTCAAACCCTAGTGTAGCCTCATAGATTCCACTTGCGCTACTTCCAGCTAGCACTTCGCGCACTTTGTCAAATTTGCGCCAAAACGCATAGCCCTTCAGTGCAAGCAAGATTTTCGCACCACTTTGTTTTTGGATATTATCTAAAATCTCAAGGTTTGATTCTAGCTTATGATTTTCTAGCACATAGCAAGGAGAGGGCAAAGCAAAGTAGTCAAAATCCTCGCTTAAAACTTTTTCTTGGGACGATAAATCATCTGCTAGCTTTGTGTTTTCTTGTTGCGACATTGTTAGATTCTCTAATTTTTGTGTGGGTTTATAAACCTTGCCCCCAAATTACTGCATTTTTCGTGCTACTTTATCATCAAGTCTTGTATCGCTCGCTCTATTTCTAGCGGATTTGACTTAGAGATGAAAGCATTTGCCTTTAGCGACATTGCCATATCCTCATTGCTTGAGCCACTCATAGATGAATTTACCACGATAGGAATCTTTGAAGTAGCAGAATTTTCTTTGACTTGCTTTATCACTTCAAATCCACTTGCTTCAGGCATTTCCAAATCCGTGATAATCATACCGATATTTTCGATATTAGTGCTTGGGTCAAAAAGATAATCCAAAAGCCGTCTACCATTTGGAAAATCGTGATGGATTACGCCGACTTTGTCTAGGATTATTTGCATTGTTTTTAGCACGCTTGGGCTATCATCAGCTAGCAAAATCTCTTTTCGCGTGCGGACTTTATTTACTTTTTCTAAATCTTGCTCTTTTTCTTTGTCTATCCAAGGGAACACATCAACAAGCATTTTTTCAATATCTACCACTTGGACTAACCGCCCATCAAAATAGCGAGTGCGAGATACAAGTTTGTTGCTAGGATTGCCCGCAGAGCCACCTGTGCTTTGCTCGATTTCTGTCCATTTTTTGCTTAGGATTCTATCTGCTTCATATACGCGCACGCCTATTGTCCAGCGTGAAAATTCACAAATCATCACAATGTCATCTTGCCCATCTTGCTTGATTCGATACGGACGCAAGTCTTTTGTTTTGTTGCTCGCATCATAGAAAAACCACTTGCGCATATCAATAAGCGGGATAGTAAGCTCCCTAATAGTGATAAGCCCTTCTACAAGCGAGCTAGGCTCGTGGCTTACGATAGTAATCACGCCACGATATTTCACAACCTCACGGATTTTGAAAACATTTACTGCGTATAAATCTCTACCTTTTTCTATGCGGAAGCAGAGTAGCTGAAGTTCGTTGTTTTTGTGGAGATTGGTGATTTTATCGACATTTGCAAGATTGGACATTTTGGATTCCTTTCGTGTAGAGATTTTGGCTTTTTGCCTTTTTGTATCTCTTAAAGCCTCTTTTTAGATTTTGCTATCATAGCATAAAAGTGCTTTATATAAGCCAAATGTGCGCTAAAATTGCTTCAAAAACGCTTTTAGATTTTTGGCAGCTTGGCGGATTCTGTTGCGATTTTCGATTAGGGCTATGCGGACATATTCATCGCCGTGGTTGCCAAACCCTATCCCCGGGCTTACAGCGATTTTTGCCTCTTGCAGGAGTTTTTTAGAAAACTCTAGACTGCCTAAATGTCTTGCCACTTGCGGAATCCTAGCCCATATAAACATACTAGCCTTTGGCTTACTCATATCCCAGCCAGCCACACCAAAACTCTCAATCAGCACTTCCATTCGCTCCTCATACTTCCTAGCGATTTCTTGGACACATTCTTGTTCGCCATTTAGTGCGATTGTTGCAGCGATTTGCATAGGTGTGTAGATTCCATAATCAAGCCAGCTTTTTATCTTTTGTAACGCCCCTATAAGCCTAGAATTGCCAACCACACAGCCGATACGCCAGCCCGCCATATTGTAGCTTTTTGAGAGAGTGTAGCTCTCTACTGCGACATCTAGTGCGCCATCTACTTCAAAGATACTAGGCGCGACATACCCCCCAAAGCTCAAATCCGCATACGCAATGTCATTTATGATATAAAATCTTTCTTTTTTTGCTAGCTTTACAAGTTTTTCATAAAACCGCTTATAGACAACGATAGTTGTTGGATTGTGTGGAAAATTGGTTACGACAAATTTAGGCTTTGGCATCGTGTTTTTTAGCGTTTCTTTTAGTGAAGCAAAAAACGCCTCCTCATCTAGCTCGTATTCATCATTCCATTTTAATCCAAATGTCGCTACATTTGCTCCTGATAGCATAAAAGCGTAGTAGTGTATAGGATAAGCAGGCTCTGCGACTATGGCGGTGTCGCCCACATTTGTGATAGCTTGGATAAGATGGACAAAGCCCTCTTTACTTCCCATAGCTATGCAGACTTGGGTTTCGGGGTCTAATTCTACTCCGTATTTGCGCTTATAGGTATCACTCACTGCTAAGCGAAGTTTGTAGATTCCTTTGCTTGCAGAGTAGCCGTGATTTTTGGGTTTTTGGGCTGCTTCACAGAGTTTGTCAATGATATGTTGCGGTGTAGCACCATCTGGGTTGCCCATACTAAAGTCAATGACATCTTCGCCATTTTGACGCATTTTTAGTTTGATTTCGTTGATAGCTGCAAAGACATATTTTGGTAGTCGCTTGATTCTCTCAAACTCAATTTCCTCAAACATATTCTCTCCTTTTTGTTTTTGTAATGGTGCTTTTAGATTTTGGCTTTTTAATGGATTTTATTTTGCCAAAGTCTTTGCAGCATTTTCTCCTACGCCTTTGTAGTGCTTGTTTTGAGGATTTTCAAAGTAGCCTTTTAGCTCATTTGGATTTAGTCTTTCTATTTTTTCTCTTTCGCGCTTATAGATAGCATCTTCATAAAACTGCACTTTAGATTCTAGTTTGTCAAGGGCGCGTTGGTATTCGTTGATGATTTTTAGGGTTTCATCGCGTTGTTTTTGGATTATGGCTAGCCTTGCTTCAAATGTAGATTCTCCCTTTAGGCACAAGTCTACATATTCTTTGATTTGCCCCACACTTAGCCCGCTTTGCCTAAGGCAATGCACCGTAGCTACCCAGCCCAAATCATTCTCGCTGAAGTAGCGTATATTGTTATCATCTCTTTGTATAAACGGAAACAAGTTATTTTTCGCCCAAAATCGCAAAGTATGACTTGAAATGCCTGTCTTTTCCTCTACTTCTTTTATCGTGTATGCCATTTTGCACTCCTTAGATTTATCTTGCTTCTTTGCGCTTTTGCGTGAAGCGATTATCAAGCATTGCGCGTGCATTATAGCAAAAATTTGCATTTAAATTTTCTATATTGTGAGGTTATAAGCGTGTAAGCAAAAAGCCTAAATTTAAGATTTTGGTGTAAATAAAAAAAGCGTGATTAAAAAATCTGATTAGTTAGGGTAAGCAAAGATTTTAATCGTAAGAATTTAACAGCATTATAGAAGTGTTGTGTTTTAGGCTATCGCAAAAAGCGTTTTTGCACCAAAAGCAATACTTTATAAGTAAAACACCTTTTTGTATTCGCTTAGAAATCATTTGTAGCAATTCGCGCAAGAAGCATTAAATAGTCTTGCGCGTAAGAAAAATTATTATTGGATAACTCCGCAGGCTACTCTTGCTCCACCACCACCAAGAGGTGCGGGGTGGTCGCTGTGATTATCCCCGCCGAAGTGAATCATCAAAGCGCGATTTTTGATTTCGTTTATATTTTTGATTTTGGGGGCAAGCACAGGCACATTCGCGCTACCATCTTTTTCTACAAACAATGAAGGTAAATCCCCTTTATGCCCCTCATTATCCCAAGGGAATGAATGTCTATTTGTTTTCTTTGGGTCCCAGTGTCCCCCCGCTTGCATACCTAGCCCTTTTTCATTGCTACCACAGTTTGGATTTTCGTGGATATGAAATCCGTGAAGCCCAGATTTTAGTCCCTTTAGATTTGGGAAAAATGCTACTCCATAAGGTGTTTGCACCGCTACGACTTCGCCTGCTTCTTTGTTGTTCTTGTTATCTAAAATCTCCATTTTAATAACTAAGTGATTTTTTGCACTTTTTGGGTCGAAGTTTTGTGTATTTTCTGCTAGGGAGATTGTAGATAGCGCGAAAATACAAGTAGCCAAAAATCCGATTTTGCCTTTTGCTCTGTGTGAGAGATTCTCTCTCATTTGCATTTCCTTTTGCATTTGTTTCCTTTATAGTTTGATATGTGCTTTATAGACAAAGCAAGGAATTGTATAGGATTTGTATAAGATTTTGGTTACATTTTTGCAAAATCTAAAATCTTTTTCCTAAAAACTTTTGCTACACAGCTACATATTTGGAAGCACCAAATTTGAAGTGCTTTTAAATAGATTCTAGGCTATAATACACACCAATCTTAAAACTCCAACTACAATTTCTAAATATCGCACAAAGGCACTTTTAATGCACGCCAAAAGCAATTCAAATAACACCAAATATGACACACAAAACCATTCCTTGCAAAGCCATTTTTCGCAAAGCCATTCTCCACAAGCCCACTTGCCACAAAGCCATTATGGCAAGACAATTTTTAGAGAGAAAAACTTAGCCTTGCTTTGTGATTTTTATGAATTTTTGATGAGCAATGGCTACTTAAAATCAAGCATAAAAGACACGATTTGCTACTTTGATGTGTTTTTTAGGCAAGTGCCTGATAATGGTGGCTTTGTCATCGCTAGTGGGCAAGATAGTATTGTGGATTTTATCACCAACCTGCAATTTAGCTCGCAAGACTTAGAATTTTTGCGCGTGCAAAATCTTTTTAGCCCTGATTTTTTGGCATATTTAGCAGAATTCAAATTTAGTGGGGATATTTATGGTGTGCGTGAAGGGGAAGTAGTTTTTGCAAACGAGCCGATTTTGACCGTGCGGGCAAAGGCTAGCGAAGCACAGATTTTAGAGACTTTTATCCTCCTAGCACTAAACCACCAAAGCCTAATCGCCACCAAGACAAATCGCATAGTTCGCGCTGCCCAAACTCCTAGCACAAAAGACACTAAAGACAAAAAAAGCAAGACACAAAATAGAGCGATACTAGAGTTTGGTTCACGCAGAGCACAAGGCATAGATGCCGCACTAAGTGGAGCTAGAGCGGCTTACATAGGAGGTGTGCAAGCCACTGCTTGCACGCTTGCAGGCAAAATCTATGGCATAAAAGTAGCAGGCACGATGGCTCACAGCTGGGTGCAGGCTTATGATAGCGAGCTAGAAGCATTTAGAGAATATTGCAGGCTATATCCAAACAACGCGATTTTACTCATTGACACCTATGATAGCCTAAATAGTGGCATACAAAACGCAATAATCGCGCTAAAAGAGTTGCTACAAGCCACAAGTGGAAAGGCAAAAAATTATGGCATTAGGATTGATTCTGGCGATTTGTGTGCGCTATCAAAGAGATTAAGAGATATGCTTGATAGGGCAGGGCTAAATGAGGCAAAAATCGTAGCAAGCGGTGCGCTAGATGAGATAAGAATCAAGCAGATTTTGCAAAATGGCGCGTGCATTGACGCATTTGGTGTAGGTGAGCGGCTAATCACTGCAAAAAGTGCCCCCGTGCTTGGCTGTGTGTATAAGCTCGTGGCAAAAGAGCAAAATGGCAAAATCACACCTACGATAAAAATAAGCGAGGAAGCAAGCAAAATAAGCCTGCCACATTATAAAAAACTCTATCGATTTTTTGACAAAAATAGTGGGGAAGCGGTATTTGACAAACTATATTTGCACGATGAAAATCTAAATGAGATTTTGGACGACAAAAACTATATGGCAAAAGAGCTACATATCCCATATTTTAAAAACGGCGTGCGAGTGTATGAAAAACCAAGCCTAGAGCAAATACGAGTGTATGCACAAAAAGAAGTATCAAAGCTAAATGAAAATCTAAAACAAATAGATAATCCACAAGAAAATCAAACACCAATCCCAACTTATGAGGTAAGGCTAAGCCAAAATCTAAGCGCATTGCGAGAGCAACTGCTAGCAAAAGCACCACAAAAATAACCACTGCAAAAAACTACAAAGCAAAATCCACTACAAAAAAAATACACAAAAACCCTCGCAAAATACGCTTATAAGATTTTGCAAAACCTCAAAACCACTTGCAAAATCACTAAAATCTGCTACAATCCAAAACTTTTGTTTTATCACACTTTTGCGTTGCTATTTTGCTGATTTGAGCGCAAAAAAGCGCGAAAAGCACAATGCAAAAACACCAATATTTTTACGCTTTTTTAAGGACTTTGCAATGACAAACAATCTAAAAAATCCACAATACCCCACGCTACTTTTTATCGCTGATTGCTACAAATACACGCACGCGAGTATGTATCCACAGGGCTTAGAGTCTGTGTATAGCGTGCTTTATTGTCGCAATCCTAGACTTGATTTGAGCGCGCTAAATGGGCATATCGTAGCCTTTGGTATGCGCCAAGCAATCGCCAAGCTAAAAACGCTTTATGCAGAATTTAAAGCCGCTAGTGAGGCAAGCATAAAATCTGGGTTGGAGTTTTTATACAGCGATTTTATGAAGCTAGATAAATCCCAAGAATCCTACCATTTCCTCATTGATAAATGGCTTAGCCTGCCAAATGAGATTCCTATCCACTTCAAAGTCGTGCCTGAAGGGAGCTTTATCCCCTCGCACTCGCCCATCATCACGCTCCAATCAACCAAGCAGGAGCACTGCTGGTTTGTAAATTTCATAGAGACTTATTTAAATTCTCAAATTTGGAAATCCTGCCTTGTGGCGACAAACGCAGCGCGCTTTAAGCGCATAGAATACGACTGCTTGGGCTACTACCTTGATGAAAGCTACAATTTCCACGACTTCGCACAGCGCGGAATGAACGGCATAGAGGACTGCTACAACTCCTCTATGGGACATATTTTGTTTTTTAATGGCACGGATTCTATGATGGCACTAAAGCACCTCTATGATGAATACGGTGCGCAAGCAAACCTAGTTGGCTCAATCCCTGCAAGCGAGCATAGCGTAATGTGTCTAGGCGGGCAAAGTGGCGAGGTGGAGAGCTTTAAGCGCATTATGAGAGCTTTCCCCAAATCAATGGTGTCAATCGTGTCTGATACTTGGAATCTTTGGGAGATTATCGAAGGGCTAAAGCACGATAAAGAGGCAAATGAGATGATACAAAATCGCGCATTTCCTATCGTGCTGCGTCCTGATTCTGGAGACCCGTTTTTAATCCTCACAGGCGATGCAGGCTCAAGCGATGAGCGGGCGAGAAAAGGCGTGATAAGACTTGTTGATGAGTATTTCTCCCTAAGCAAAGTGCGCATAATCTATGGCGATGCTATCACGGTGGAGCGTGCAAGGGCGGTGTATGATTGGTGCAAAGACAATGGCTATAACCCAACGGAGTTTTTGTGCTTTGGGATTGGCAGCTATGCGTATAACTCGGGCATAAGAGATGATGTGGGCTTGGTAAGCAAGATGACTTGGGCACGGATAAATGGGGAAAACAAGCACCTTATCAAATCCCCCATAACAGGGGGCGAGAAGCTCTCACTCTCTGGCAAAGTAGGCATAGATAGGCACACGCGCAAGACTAAGCAGTTTTTGGATAGCGATTTGGAAAATGACTTTTTAAGCGAGGATTTAAGCATTCCTAGTTTGGGGGATTTGCGCGGATTTGTCAAAGCGGAATTTTTACGTGTGCTTGGATAGTTTTTGCTCTTTTTTGCATTTAAGTGGCTTTGGATTTTTAGTTTTTTTTACATTAGTTTATAGATTTATCTAGCCATTTTTGATATTTCTCACTCATAGATTCTATGGGCAAAGAAATAATTTGTGGTGTGTCATAAGAGTGGATTTTGCCGATAAAAAGGGCGATTGCTTCAAAGTGCTTTTTGTGCGTTTTTATTTGTAAGAGATATTCTCTTTCATTGCAGATTGCCCCTTGCCATTCATAAAGACTTGTGATTTTGCGGATTTGGATACAAGCACATAGTCGCTTTTTTAACAGGGATTTTGCGATTTTGTGCGCTTCTTTTTTTGTGGGTGTTGTTGTTTGGATAGCGATATATTTGGTGGTTTTAGGTGGCATTTGTGGCATTGGTGTCCTTTATTTTAGTCTTGCATTTTATATCGTCATCGCACGCGCAAAAATATAAAAACTTTTTGCAAAAATTTTCACTTGATTTTTTAGCAATGCTTATAAAATATCGTAAAATAGCTTGCTTTCTCATTATGCTTCATATATTGATATA
This sequence comes from Helicobacter macacae MIT 99-5501, assembly GCF_000507845.1. Classification (NCBI taxonomy): domain Bacteria; kingdom Pseudomonadati; phylum Campylobacterota; class Epsilonproteobacteria; order Campylobacterales; family Helicobacteraceae; genus Helicobacter; species Helicobacter macacae. The sequence goes on from NZ_KI669454.1 coordinate 1,124,739, forward strand.
AGCGATTTTTAAGCGACTTAGGACTACAATATTTCAATTTTGTTAGTCGTTATCATTTTGTGTATAAAAATGATAATGGCACAAGAAATAAAAGGAGCTTAAAAATGGAGTTTGAAAAGCATTTCTACAAACAAAAAATTAGTGGATTTCGCGCTTCTTTCTTGCTAGCAAATTTTCTACTAGCATTATTTGCCAATCTCTCCCACGCACAGCAAAATCAACCCTCAAGCAACGCAGAAAAAATAAATAGCATTACGCCAGATAATATCGGGGGGGGGGGGGGGGGCGATACTAGCCAAAATCAACCTCCAAACGACACAGATTCTAACGACAACCTAAAAGCAACTTCTCTAGGCAAAATCACAGCCTACGGACACAAAGACTCTTCCTCTACCTACTCATCAAGTGCGGGGACAATCTCACGCACTTTACTAGAATCAAACCCAAGTGGGAATGGCGATATAACCTCAATCCTGCGCCTACTTCCAAATGTGCAGTTTGACAACTCTCAATTACGAAGCACTTCCCCCGGTGAAATCGACCCTGCAAACATTTCCATAAGTGGCGGGCTTTTTTGGCAAAATAATTTCCAACTTGATGGGTTTAATATGAACAACGACTTAGACCCGCACGGCAGCACCACAAACAACCAAACCTCCATACGCTCCACAGGCTCGCAAGGGTTAAACATTGACACAAGCCTTTTAGAATCCATAACCGTGCAAGATAGCAATGTAAGCGTGGCTTATGGTGGATTTAGCGGTGGGGTGGTAGAGGCAAATGTCCGCAGAGCACGCAAAGATAGTGGAGGTATCAAAGGCTGGCACGGCAATATCTCATATCAATTCACACAAGGCAATGCCGACCCTCAAAAATTCTCACTCACCAAGTATCACTACGATGAGCGTGCAGAAAGCAATCTCTTTTTAAGCGCAGATGAACGCTACCAACCAGAATTTTTCAAATACTCTATCAAATCAAGCCTAGAAGGGCATATCACTAAAGATTTAGGATTAGTAGCGAGCTTTACCACTACACAGAGCATTATCCCGCTAAGCTCATATCGCAATCTTGCCTCATATCGCTATGGTAATGACTTAGACAAAAAGCGTGAAAACAAACGCCAATCCTACAACTACTATCTAAAAGCACATTGGAATCCACGCGAAAATCTCACCCTAGAAGCAAATCTAGGCTATGCCCCGCAGTATAACACCTACTACAATGACGCCGCGGCAAATAGCTACTATGAAATACGAAGCGGAGGCTACCAAGCGGGACTAAAAGCGTTATGGCAGCTCCCAAAAGCTCTATGGACACAATCGCTAGGACTATCTTATGTAGAAAACTCACGCAAAAGCGATGCGAACTATTTTTATCAATGGTTTCGCAGTGTGGATAAAAATTTTGGTGGAATTTCTACGCTAGTGTTTGAGGGTGGGTTTGGCGATTTAGACCAAACCCAAGCTACCACCACTTACAAAAGTGATTTTAGCTTTGAGCCACTGCAAATCCACCGCCTAAGCAACAATATCCGCTTAGGCTTTGAAATCTCTCATCTCTACATTGGGCGCAATCGCCCAACCGACCATTATTGGATGCAGGGCAATCCTGAAAGAATGACTGCGGAGCAATCTTGCGGGGTGGATTCTCTAGGATATGATGGGCTTTGCTCTTCTTCGCCACTGCTCTTAAGCGGAAAACCTATGACAAGCGGGAGTGGTGCTGGCGGGCAATTTGCCACACAAATACGAATCAACAAAGCAAATAATTTTGTCTTTAATGGGCTAAGTTATGGAATCTACGCAGAAAATGATATGCAGTTAGATTTTGGCTTTATGGGGCTTCTTAACATTCGTCCGGGCTTGCGCTTTGATGGCGATAGCTATATGGGCAAGCACACTATTGCGCCGAGATTTTCGCTTAGCTACATTACACCTGCACCAAGAGAGTGGCAAACCAAACTCACATTTGGGGCAAATCGCTACTATGGGCGCAATTTATTGAGCTTTTGGCTCTATGCACAGCAGAGCAAAAGCTGGGAAGTGTGGCGCAGGCAAATGTGTGGTGATAATAGTCAAGCAAATGGATATACTTGCGGTAGTGGCGCAAATAAGCCTAGCGATTGGAAGCGTAATAATGATTACAATCTAAGTAGTTTCTTTCACTTTGAAAAACTTCGCGTGCCTTATGATGATGAACTAATGGGCGGTATCACACAACAACTCGGAATCTTCGAGCTAAGCGCAAAGTATATTATGCGATTTGGACGCGATGAAGTGATGAGGCAAGATACGGGGAATGCTCAAACGCGCAGTGATTCGTATTGGAACAATAACGGTAGCTCACAAAGCGACATAATAGCGGTAATGTTGCAAAACACACAGCCCATAAACACCTTTGGAATCGCTCATCACTATTTGTTTGCCTATGATGTTACGCAAGTAAAGCGCAGTTATAACATTTGGCTAAATACGCATAACGGCGTGGATAGAGATGATGATGAATATGCTAATAATGAGCTTATCTACTATGACGGAGCTCTCATACGCTACCGTGATAGACCTGTGGAAAACTTCGCGCGACCATTTACCCTGCGACTTACCACCACACATAGCTTCAAAATCTCGCGCACAAAGTGGCTGTGGAACAACTTTTTCCGCTATCGCGGTGGGTTTGATAGAATGATAAACACCGCGCAAACCATAAGCATAAATGGCACGAATTATCAGCGGTTTGACAAAATGCACTTCAAGGCAGCATTTAGCTGGGATATGCGACTAGGAATGGAAGTAGATGTCTATCGTGGCAAAAAAATGCGAAACATACTTTATGTCAATGTGGATATTTATAATGTGCTTAACACACGCAATATGACAACGCTCCAAGCCATAGGCACAACCACCACTAATGGCGCGATAACTCCCGGGATTGCTTCTGCGGGAACATTTATGGTGTATGAAATGGGACGACAGTTTTGGTTTCAAGTGGGATATAAATTTTAAAGGGGGGTTAGACAATGAAAAGAGCAATCAAAGATTTATTTTTTGTGTGGTTTGTGATGATTTCATCATTACAAGGGCTTAAATCAAGCGATTTATTTGAATCACCAAAATCCATAAATAGTGGCGAAGTAAGCGGATTTATACTAGGGCTTGGTGCGTCTTATGGCTCATTTGGATTTACACAATACAGCGAAACACAAACCACTATCGTAGACAATAAATCCACCGCACAAGGTGGCACTACTACAACTACTACCATAACGCCACTATATTCTATCAGCGCAAATGGCTATGGCGCGGGCGGTGGAATTATCTTGGGCTATCAGGGGTTTTTAGAGCCTTTTAAGCAAGTGGTGCAGTTTGGAGTGCGTGTATATGGAGACTTAAACGCCACAAAAACGCACATAAAAAACGATGATAAAATTTATGCCCCCACAATGCTACGATATGGGCTAAATATTGATATGATGATGAATTTTATCGTAGTGAAGCGTGTGTTTGGACTTGGGCTATTTGCAGGGGTGCGAATCGGTGGGATTTCGTATCTGGGCAAAGACATAGATAGTATTGACAGAGAACTGCGTGGGCTAAATAATGGCAATTTCCCAAAAAGCAGGTTTGATTTAGGCATAAATGTGGGGCTAAGAGCAAATATCGCTAGAAATAGTGGTGTTGAGTTTATTTTTGCTTTGCCTATGTTTGAGCTTGATTACAAAGCAAATAAAGAGCGTGTAGCTAAATCAAATGGACAAACTACAACCACTACAAATCGCCTAAGGGGCGACTTCAAGGAGCGGTGGAGTGTGGGCTTGCGCTATATTTGGACATTTGATTAAAAGCACAAATAAAGTGCGAGATTTTTTTTACACAAAAGATTTTCATAAAAAGTGTGTATAAATGTAATCTTTTGTGCTTTTTGCCAAATGAGAAAACTATCTTTTAATCGCAAATTTATCAAAATAGCATAATATTTAGTGTCTTAAATTTCCTAAAAAGAGGTGTAAAATGAGTTTTATCGATGACATTAAAGCAAAGGCAAAGGCAGATATTAAAAAAATCGTGCTCCCAGAGACAAGCGACATACGCACGCTAGAAGCGGCGAGCACGATTTTAGCAGAGGGCTTTGCAGAGGTGATTTTGGTAGGCGATGAGGGCGAGATAAACTCACGCGCTAAAGACAAGGGCTTAAATGTATCCAAAGCAGAGTTTATAAACCCCACTAATAGCCCGCTTTTGGAGGAGTTTATCAAACTTTTTGTAGAATTGCGCGGGGCAAAGGGAATGGATAGTGCGCAAGCAAAAGATTTGCTCCTTAATAATCCTTTGTATTTTGGCGTGGCGTTGGTGCGAAGTGGCAAGGCAGATGGAATGGTGGCAGGCGCGATAAATGCCACCTCTGATGTGCTACGAGCGGGACTGCAAATCATCGGCACGGCAAAAGATTCTAAAATCGTATCGAGCTTTTTTGTGATGGTTGTGCCAAATTGCGACTTTGGGCTTAATGGGACATTTGTGTTTGCTGATTGCGGATTGGTGCAAAATCCTAGCGCAGAGGAGCTCGCACACATTGCCATTAGCTCGGCAAAGAGCTTTGAAGCCCTTACCAAAGCCACGCCCTATGTGGGATTGCTAAGCCACTCCACTTATGGTAGTGCCAAGCACGCCGATGTGGATAAAGTGATAGAGGCGCGTGATATTGCCAAAAAGCTCGCGCCACACATTGCTATTGACGGGGAACTTCAGCTTGATGCGGCAATCGTGCCAAGCGTGGGAGAATCTAAAGCAAAAGGCTCAAATGTCGCAGGCAAAGCAAATGTGCTGGTATTCCCTGATTTAGATTCTGGAAATATCGGCTACAAACTCGTCCAAAGGCTCGCTAAGGCAGAAGCGTATGGTCCTATCACGCAGGGAATGGCAGCCCCTATCAATGACTTATCGCGCGGGTGTAGCGCACAAGACATTGTGGGTGTAGCTGCACTTACCGCCCTACAAGCACAAGGCGCGAAGTAAGCGCAAGTAATAGAAGCCGATAAAAGCAATAAATAAAAATGCCAATAAAGCAAGAATCTAGCCCACACCTTAGCTCACAATGCTCTAGTGATACACAAGACACAATCGTAGCAATATCAACGCCAAATATTGCAGTAAGTGGTGGGGCTAATCGTGGAGCGGGTAGTGTGCTAGGAGGGGGCATAGCCATAGTTCGCTTAAGCGGCACACAAGCCCTAAAAATCGCTTCTCTCATTGCTGTGCCTGTAAAAAACAACACTTTAAACACTAACTCCAAAAATCCAAGCAATCAAATAATTAACCAAAAAGCTAATCAAAAAACTAACCAAGAATCTAGCAAAGACAAAAATCAAATCCCTACACAAAATCCAAGTGCCACACAAGCACAAAATACAAATTTCACGCAACACCAAGCAAAATCAAAAATAGATTTTATCGATTTATCCCCACGCCACGCTACGCTGTGCAATGTCTATGACAAAGAGGGAATCTTGCTAGATGAAGCTATCATCATCTACTACAAATCCCCCCATAGCTACACTTGCGAAGATGTCATCGAAGTGCATTGCCACGCAAGTGATATTATCGCACAAAAGGTGCTACAATCCTGCTTGCACTATGGTGCTAGGCTCGCACGCGGGGGGGAGTTTACCAAGAGGGCGTTTCTAAATGGACGCATTGACTTATCCCAAGCAAACGCTATCGCTCAAATGATAGCTACTAAAGATGCCTATCTGCAAAGTGCCCTCATATCCCAGCTAAAAGGCTCGCTAGGGGATTTTGTGCGTGAGGTGCGTGAGGTGCTGTATTTCGCGCTTGCAAGTGCGGAAGTGATGATTGATTATAGTGAGGAGGATATTCCAAGCGAGCTTATAAGCGATATACGCACCAAGCTAGAATCCTTGCGAGTAAGGCTTGCTAAAATCTATGATTTTTCCACCACTAGAGCCAAAATCGGCAACGCGTGGAAGCTAGCAATTATTGGCAAACCAAATGTCGGCAAATCTTCGCTTCTAAATGCGATTTTGCTCCAAGAGAGGGCGATTACCTCAAATATCGCAGGCACGACACGCGATAGAATCGAAGAGGAAATCATAATTGACGGTAGCATTGTGCGTCTTATCGACACCGCAGGCATACGCACTAGCACAGATATGATAGAATCCAAAGGCATACAGCTAAGTTTGCAAGCCTTGCAAGAAGCAAATATTGTCCTTGCGATTTTTGATAGCTCACGCCCGCTAGATAGCGAGGATACTCAAGTGCTAGACGCGCTAAGCAAAAACAAAAAAGACAAAAAAATCTTAGCTATTTTTAACAAAAGCGATTGCAAAAATGTCCTAAAAAACCAAGACATAAAGCGTATAGAAAATCTATGTGATGAAAGCCTATCCATAAGTGCGCTAGATGTCGAGCACACTGCACACACACTACAAGAGAAGCTAAAAGAAATCATTGCCAAAAGTAATCTAAATGGCGAAGTGATTTTAAGCGCGTCCTATCAGCTAGAATCCCTAAAAACAAGCATTGCCAATCTTGATTTAGCATTGCAAAGGCTAGATACAAGTGAGCTAGAGCTATTTGCTTATCACATAAAAGATACGCTAGAATCTATCGGGCAAATCACTTCGCCATATACAAATGAGGAAATGCTAGATAAAATGTTTTCTCAATTTTGTCTTGGCAAGTGATAAAGTGCAAAATGTGATAGAAGCGCAAAAGTGCGAAAATGCACTAAACAAGGAGAATCTATGAGGGTTTTTGTATTTGCATTTTGTGTGGTGTTTGGAAGCGTTTGTATGAGTGTTTGTATGGCGGATTCTAGCATAAAATCTAGCCCAAAATCTAGCTTAGATTCTAGCGAGGATTTTGCACTAGAATCTAGCGCAGAGTCTAGTCAATCAAAAAGCACAAAATCTAGTAAAAAATCAAAATCCAAAAAAGATTTTAGCCCTACTTCAAATTTTGCTCTAGGGATTTTTGGCAATTTTGGCTCGATGATGGGCGGTGGAGTAGAAGCTGGTTTTTGTATCTATTGTGGCGAAGTGTGGCAGGTGCGAAATGCAATATCACTTGAAGCAAAAGGCATAAAATTACACAGCGATTCTTATGATAGCCTAGCCCTCATCGCACACGAAAAAGTCATATTTAGCGCGACACTTGGCAGCTCTTTAGCCTCACGCATAGGGTTGCCATTTTTTCGTCCATATCTGCATATTAGTGCTGGATTTGGCTTGCTAGATTCTGCCCATACGGATTTTTCTCGCTCGCCATATTATTATGAAGTGCAAGGTGGAATGGGACACGAGTTTATCTCTCTAAAAGGGCATAGCGCGTATTTTGAAGTGGGAGGAGGAGTGGCAAACTTAAGTGCTAAAGTGCCACAAATGCTAGAAAAAACCGCATTAGGAGGGATTTTTAAAGTTTTGGTGGGAATGAGATTTTATTTCTAGAGATTTTTAGCCTAAATCTTTTATCGCGCTTTTGTGGTGGCTTGACTTGTGGCTAGCTAGTTGGCTTATGATTGTGCTTTTTTGGGTAAAATGCTCCTCTAAGGCTTTAGGCAAAATCTCTTAAAACCACTTCAATCCTTAAAGCAAAAACTGCCAAATCCAAAACCCACAAAAAAAAGGAGCAAAATGAAAAATATCAAGCTATATATATGCGTGTTTTTTATAGCTAGCACATTAGCCCAAAGCATAGAGCAAAATCAATCCACTCCGCTACAAAATCCAAAACAAGAAAAAAATAAAGATTCTGCCAAAAAAGACACTAAAAAAACTCCCCAAAACGATGCTCAAAAAAAAGAGCAAAATAACGCACAAAGCAATACGCCAAAACCACAAACTACCACAACCACACCACCCAAAAGCCAAACACCACTTACTTCCCCTAGTGCTATCACAGCACAAATCCCGCATATCGCTTATAATGGCACGGCATATATTTTCACTACAAATGAGGCAAATCCAAAGTCGCTAAAATTTGGCGCAAAAACGATTTCTTGGCTAGCACACCCCACAAAGACAGATACAAAAATCGCACTTGTGGGCGTGCCATATCGCGCAAATCTTGGCAAAATCACTCTAAAAGAGGGGCTTATTTTGGAAGTAAAAGCTGCCAACTACAAAAAAGAGCAAATTACAGTTACAGATACTTCAAAAGTCCGTCCAAACGCAGCACAGCAGGAGAGAATAACGCGTGAGCTAGAGGAAGCAAACAAAATCTACCTAACGCGCACAAAAGAGCGACTATGGAGTGAGAGATTTGAGCTACCACTAGGGAGCGTGATAACAAGCCACTATGGCAATGCTAGAATGTTTAACAACGAGGTAAGGAGCTACCACGCAGGCACGGATTTTCGCGCACTTATTGGCACACCCATAAAAGCAGCAAATGATGGCAAAATAGCACTTGCAAAGGAGAGATTTCTATCGGGCAAAAGCGTAGTCATCGACCACGGAGAGGGGATTTATAGCGCTTATTTTCACTGCAGTGAGCTAAAAGTCGCAGTGGGCGATAGCGTAAAAAAGGGACAAATAATCGCGCTAAGTGGCGATACAGGGCGCGTTAGCGGTGCGCATCTGCATTTCTCTATGATGGTGCAGGGAGTGAGTGTAGATGCACTGCATTTTATCACTACTCTAAACGCACTATTTGAGTGAAGCAAAAATTAAATTTGCCAAAATCCAAGCCACTAGCCACAAGTCGCTAACTTAAAAGGAATCACAAATGCCACAAAGAAAAATCCCACAACACTATGCAGTTTTTAAGCAAAATCTGCTAGATTTTATTCACACACCACGATTTAGGGCTATTTTTGTTTTTGGTGTCTGTCTATATCTTGTCGCGCTTTTTGCGCTATTGCGAGGGAATGCGTATTATTTAGATGATTGGGTTAGGAGTATGAATCGTCAAGGATTTAGCGGATTTTCTCGCTATATGGCGACATTTTTGGTAGAGGTGCTAAATCTTTTTGATGGGATTTTGGATATTTCCCCGCTTTATCAGCTGCTAGGTATTTGCTTTCTCACTCTTGCGTCTATGGCAATTTTATACGCACTAAATGGTGGCTTTAGTTTTTGGGGAATCATCGCTTTAGCACCGCTTGGGCTAAGTCCATATTTTTTGCAAAATATCTCATATAGATTTGATTGTGCTACGATGAGTTTCGCGCTATTGTGCGTGTGCTTGCCTTTTATCTTTCGCAAAAATCTAGTTGTGTTTTGCGCTGCGAGCGTGGTTTGTCTAGTGTTTTCATACCTAAGCTACCAAGCTGCAAATAGCGTATATATCGTGCTTTGTTTGTTTTTTATCTTTGTGATGACAGTTGAAAGTCTTAGCAAAAAGCATATTTTGGCTTTTGTGCTCTCTTGTGCGGGAAGTTTTGTGCTTGCTAGCGGGATTTACAAAGTGATTTTTGTGCGAAAAACTGATATAAACAGCTATGCTAGCGATAAAATGCTTTCTTTTAGTGAAATGTTCGGGGGGGGGGATATATGCAAACATAAGCACTTATTTTCATCACTTGCTTAGTGATATGGCGTGGAGTCCATTTATCTTTATTTTTTGCGCACTATGTGTGTTTTTTGTGATTGTTTGTTGTTTTGGGGACTTTGCTAGAGAATCTAAAAATACTAAGGCTTCTTTGCTAGGCAAAGTTTGCATATTTATTTGCGCTATTTTGTTTTTGGGCGTGAGTTTAGGTTTGTCTTTTGGGGCGTATTTGGTGCTAGAGAAGCCTATATTTGCACCACGAGTGTTTAATGGAATCGGTGCTTTTGTAGCTGTGCTTTGCTTGTTTTGTCTTAGATATTCTCAAAATGGCAAAGTTTTTAAATTTTTGGGACGAGCTTTTGTGCTTATCCTAACCTATCAGTGTGTGCTTTATGCCAATGCCTATGGTAACGCGCTTGCAAAGCAGCAAGAATACACAATGTTTCGGGCAAATTTGCTGATAAATGATTTGATTAAAATAAAGCCAAACCCCACTTACACCACACATTTGCAAGACAGGCGAAATCCAAACAAATGGTGGCACAAATGGAAAAAGCCAAAGCTACTCAAAGACTATGACACGATAATTTTCATAAAAGGCACTATCGGCTACACTCCTACTGCACAAGAGCTAGCGCGTAGATATGCTATCACAAAGGCACTTTTGCCGATACATTTTGGGGAAGCATTTACCACGCCTGCAGTTTTGCAAGTCTATAAGATTCCTTATGCGATTGAAACTTTTAGCGAGCAATCCTACCAAGAATGCACCAAAAAAGACACAAAATCTACAAGAGATTCTACCATAGATTCTAGTGCGAAAATTTTGCTAGAAAACCCTTATCACAAAATCGAAACTTATCAAGCAAAAGAATCCAAAAACGACACCCCAAAAACTTGCCTTATCGTTACACTTAAACCAAGCGAGTAAAATCTAAAATAATTAAGCAAGCAAAATCTAAGCAACCAAAATTTAAGTAAGTAAAAAATCCTTAAGCAAATAAAATCATCAAACAAAAGAATCTTAGATTTTTTTGGTTCGCTTGGTTTTTAGATTTTGTTCTTTTTGTGGCGAGATTGCTTTTGTAGTTCTTGCTCTTTTGTGGATTTTGCCTAGTTGATTATTCCCTTTTTGGGTAGTAGGCTAGCTACGATTAGCACGAGTGCCATCATTATTGTTACATAGATAAAAAATCCATTCTCCACACCTGCGTTTTTGAAATTTAGCGCGACATATTGCGCAGAGCCACCAAAAATCGCATTTGGTATCGCATAGCCAAACCCCGTGCCAAGCGCACGAATGTGCATAGGAAATAGCTTTGCTTTAAAGATTCCAGCCACTGAAGTATAAAAACTAAGTATCACAAAAAGTGCGACTATCACGCCAAAGGCATAGTATGGATTTGCACTCACTTGCGTGCTTCCTAGCAACATAAATAGCGGGTAGATTCCACACATTGCTAGGGTAGCAAAGATGATGAGAGACCGTTTATGCCCGATTTTGTCCCCTAGTAGCCCAAAAAGTGGCTGCATACACATAAGCAAAAATAGCGCGTAAAGCATAATATGATTTGAAGTAGTCGTGCTGATATGCGCAGAATTTATCATAAAAGTCTTTGTATAAGTTGTGATAGTATAAAACGCTAGAGAGCCACCCGAAGTGATTCCCACCACGAGCAAAAAGGGCTTCCAGCTTTGAAGTAGTGCTTTTAGCGTGCCTCTATCCTCGTGCTTCTCTAAATCCTGCGCACTCTCTTGCATAATGCTTCTTACAAAAAGCGAACCTAGTGCCAAAACCCCACCTATGACAAACAAAATCCTCCAAGCCCACTCTTTCATCTCTGCTTCGGTGTAAAAATATAGCATTATACTGATACTTGCCACTGCCAAAAGCTGCCCACCGATGAGTGTAACATACTGAAAAGATGAGTAAAATCCGCGCTTTCCCTCGCTTGCTAGCTCGCTAAGATAAGTCGCTGCTATGCCATACTCGCCACCCACGCTTATGCCCTGAATAAGTCGCGCTATAAGCAAAAGTATCACGGCAAATTCCCCCACGCTATCTTTGCTAGGCAGAGCTGCTATCATAAAAGAGCCTAGTGCCATAAGCACTACCGAAATCACCATAGATGACTTACGCCCGATTTTATCCGCTAGAGAGCCAAAGAGCCAAGAGCCAATCGGACGCATAAAAAACCCAAGCGCGAAAATCCCAAACGCGTTTATCTGCTGAATCGTGGGATTATCCGAAGTAGAAAATGTATGCGCAAAATACACTGCGCTAAAGGCATAAATATAGAAGTCAAACCATTCTACGAGATTTCCACTACTTGCTGCGATGATAGAGCGGATTTTGGCTTGCTTTGATAGTTGGTTCGTAGCGGGTGTAGAATCTGCTTTGTCTTGTGAAGTGCCACTCTGCGAAGTAGTGCTTTGCGAAGCGGCAGTAGTGGATAGGTTTTTAGAGTTTTGCATTTTAGTCCTTTTTGTGATTTAAGTAGTTTGGAATTGTCTTTTTTGATTTTTATGGAATTTTTAAAAATCAAAAAAATCTCAAAGTGGAATCCAAAAACATTCTAGCCAAAGAGTTTTAAAACGACTAAAAATATTGCGTAGCTTTTTGTTTCTTTTTGACAAAGGGTTACAAAAATAAACAAAATATGTTTGCTTGTGTTTTTACGGATTTTGCTTATTTGTGGAAAAAAGTGCCGAGCCTATGCGAAGCATATTTGCCCCGTTTTGTATCGCTAAGTCAAAATCCCCACTCATACCCATAGATAGCACACTAGCACCTGCGCTAGAGAGGCTATCATACAGCTCTTTTGTGATTGCAAAGCTATCATTTATCTTGCTTCTATCATCGCTGTGCGCACCGATAGTCATTATCCCACATAGATTGAGATTTTTGGCACGGTCTTTTATTTCTAGAAAAGCTTCTTTAGCACATTCTAGGCTAAATCCGTGCTTGCTAGGCTCATTTGCGCTATTTACTTGCAATAGCGCAGGTTGGGTTATGCCTAATTCTAGGCATTTTTCATCTATGGCTAGAGCTAATGGTAGGGAGTCTATGGAGTGGATAAGTGCTGGGCGAAGTGCAAGGAGGGAGTTTATTTTGTTGCGTTGAAGTGTGCCGATGAAGTGCCATTTGATAGGATTTTTATCAATAGAGTTTTTGCCAACAAGACTTTTGGAGTCTATTTCGCCAATTTTTTGCCTCAAGTCTTGGACTTTGTTTTCGCCAAAGTAGCATTGCCCTAGAGAGTGCAGAGTCAAAATCTCTTGCGTGCTGTGGTATTTTGATACAGCGATTAGCTTTATTTCGTGGGTTTTTATATTGTGTTTTTGTGCGTAGATTTGGGAGTATTTTTGGACTTTGTCTTGGATAGATTTTAGGTTTTGTCTAAAGTCGCTTATCATTGTTTCTCTTTATCGCAAAAATAGTAGATATTTTGGTGGGGATAGTAAAAACATTCTAAAAAGTGTAAAAAAAAAAAAAAAAAAACAAAAAGTTTCAAAGAAAGTAAAAAGTGGTGTCCTCGGCGGGATTTGAACCCACGACCTTACGATTAGGAATCGTACGCTCTATCCAGCTGAGCTACGGGGACAAGCCCCCACAAGAGGGGACAAGCCCCATAAAAATGGGGGGAAGAAGACTTATTTAGCCTTAGCTACTAGGTCTTTCAAGCTCTTACCGGGCTTAAACTTAGGAACATATTTGTCCTTAGTTGTGTAAGTTTTGTTGCTGCCGGGAACTTTACCAGTTTTGCCTTTTTGCACTGTGGCTTCAAATTTGCCAAAGCCAACTAGCTCAACAGGCTTTTTCTTGCTAAGTGCTTTTTCCACAGCTGCTACAAAAGCGTTTACTGCGTCCTCTGCACCTTTTTTGCTTGAAAACTTGCCAGCTTCTTTTACAAGTTCTACAAACTCTGCTTTATTCATCGTGTCTCCTTTGAGGTGAAATTTAAAGCGTGCTTATTCTATACAATTTTTTCCCTAAAATCAAGGATTTTGCGCAAAATTTTATAAAAAAGTGCAAAATTTTCCCTATTTTTAGGGCATTTTGCACGATTTTTGTCCTACAAAGCCCTTTTTTACTTGATTTTTAGTTTTTAGATTTTTTATGTTTTAGCTTCTTTTTTTTTGCTTATTTTTTTGACACTTGCTAGATTTCACACGCCTTAGCATAATCCATATCATTGTGCAAAATTGTAGTGCAAAATTTACACCCCTCGCACCTCTTGCACTGCTAAAATCCCTCCAAAAGCCCTCTTTCTAGCTCCATAGCCACACTCTTAGCATTCTCTTAGCACAGAAAATATCGCATTTTGATATTGCTCTAGTTCCTCTTTTGATTTTGCTTCAAACCTCGTTACAAGCACGGGCGTGGTGTTGCTAGCCCTTACCAAAGCCCAGCCGTTTTCAAACACCACTCTTACCCCGTCAATGTCGATAATATCATAAATTCTTGGGAATCTGCGATGAGATTCTGTATGTATGGTTATATCTCTACTATCTCGCGCTATGGCTTCTAGCTTTGCCTTTAGATTTGCTATTTTGGCAAATTTTTCTTCCTCTGTGGTTGAGATTTTTTCCTCATCAGTGGAGTAGAGTTTGGGTAGGGATTTTATGCTAGATTCTACTTCACTAGGTGTGTGCATTGCAAATAGCTCTAGCGAGCGCAATGCCGCATATAGCGCATCATCATAGCCAAAATACCTATCATTAAAAAACAAATGCCCACTCATTTCTGCTGCCATTTGCGCATTTAGTTCTTTTAGTTTTACTTTTAGATTGCTATGCCCTGTCTTATACATTATGGCTGTGCCTAGAGAATTTATCTCATCATACATTATTTGAGAGCATTTTACTTCGCCTATGATAGTTGGATTTGGCGTGATTTTGGCGATTTCTCGTGCAAATAGTATCGCCATTTCATCGCCTTTGTAGAGATGATTTTGCGTCATCAGCGCGATTCTATCCGCATCTCCGTCAAAAGCGATTCCAATAGACGTGCTATTTTCTTTCATATACTTGATAATATCAGCGAGGTTTTTTTCTTCGCTTGGGTCGGGGTGGTGGTTAGGGAATGTGCCATCAGGCTTTTCATATAGGCTTGTATGCTTTATTTTTAGGCGAGATAGCACATTTTCTAGCCCGAGCGCACCCACGCCATTACCATAGTCAAGCACGATTTGGTAAGGGAAATCCTCCAATCGCGCAAAATGCTCCACCAAAAAATCCTCATAGTTTTTTAGCGCGTCTAGATTTTTGGCTTGATTTTGCGCTGTGTCTAGTGCTTTTAGCTCGCTTTGTGCTAGCTCTGCGCCCAGATTTCTTATATCCTCTCCATAAAAAGGCTTTCTATCAATAGTGATTTTAAATCCATTATATTGTGGCGGATTGTGGCTACCTGTTATCATCACAGAGCTTGTGATATTTGCTTTTTTGTCTATTTTTTCGCTCGCAAATGTGGCGAAATACGCCACAGGCGTGGGAATCATACCCATAAAATACACTTCCACACCACTTGAGATAAAGCCATCTTTTAGCCATTCATACAGCGTGGGGGAGTGCGTGCGTGCATCATATCCTATGGCGACTGTCTTGCTTGCGCTAGCAAGTATGCGCTTGCCAAGCAAAAGTCCTATATGCTGCACGACTTCTTTTGTGAGGCTTTCTCCATAAATCCCGCGAATGTCATATTCTCTAAAGATATTCATATCTACTTTTTGGTTTGCATTTTTACTCATTTTTGCTCCTTTTTGCTGTGGCTTTTGCTTTTTTTGAGATTATAGATTTTCCTACATTCTCACTAATGAGAGTCTAATAAATCTACATTTTTTTTACATAACCTTTTTTGCTAAACTTGTATAAAAATCCTTAAAAAATTTTTAAGAAAGTTTGTAAAACCTATATAGATTTTTCATATATTAGATAAAAAGATACCAAAAAGACTTAAATTTAGATTTTTTGCTTTACTTTTGAGTTAAACTTATAGGGTTTGTAATAAACTAGACATAACCCAAAAAAACATTACTTCCTAAGGAGATACGATGAATATAGATAAAAGCACAAAATGTATAAGTGCTTTGAGGCACAAACGAGAGAGAGAGAGAGAGAGAGTAGTTCACGCTTAATCAGTTCCCCCTCCATTGCGAGTGGGCATAATGTTAGTTCCCCCTCCCGCAGCACGAGTGGGGCTAGGGGGTGGGTAGATACCACTTCCGCACTTCAAGTAAAGCTAACAACTGCCAATAGTGCGAATATTTCCGTTACCAACAATACAAATTCAAATGTTTCCGTCATTGCGAGCGAACGAAGTGAGCGTTGCAAAACAAGGCGAAGCCGAAGTTTCTTTAGTGATGACGAATCTTTCCACGCTTTTTCTAATGCAAAAGATACCCACCCCCAAACCCCCTCCGCAAAGGAAAGGGTTTTTAAAAAACAAAGCCACCACCACTTAAGCGCAAAAATACTCCTAGCCAAAGTAGCAATCATATCGGGGCTTTTTTGTCAAGCACTTGTAGCAACTGATTTCACAGGCTCTATGAGTGCTAGCGAACTACAAAACAGGCTTCAATCCGACAATGATAAAACTTACAATTTTGGCACGACAAACGCCAAATTATCTGTGGGTGCAGGCACTGTATCAAAAACTTTTACCACTTATTCATCGCTAAATTTTCTAAACACCTCTGCTTCTAGCACGACTTTTGACTTTACGGGTGTTGGCTATTCATCGATAGTTTTAAGTGGTGGCACTAGTATAGGAGGGCTTATTTTAAAAGGTAGTTTTAGTGGTGGTGTAAGCGTGAGTGGTGGGGCAAGTGTAGGTGGTGAGGGAATATCTTTAAACGATACCTCAAATATATCATCACTCACTATCGGTGGTGCAGGGAGTTTTGTAAGTAAAATACGAAGTAGTGGGACTGTTAATTATAATGACCAAACAAAAAATGCTACTCTTACAGGTTTTGGCAAAATAGGCACACTTACTGTGGGAACAGCAGGCGTGTTTTCTCCTTATTTAGGAAGCACATATTTAAGGGCAGATATAACCAATCTCAACATTCACTCTATATCTCTTACCATAAATGCTAGTTCTACTGCTTGGAATAGCGTGCCTAGAACCGATGCATTAAAAGGGCAACACATTACTATATCTAATTCGACAGGGGCGATTGGCGATAGGATAAAGATAGGAGATGGCTCTATATATCTCTCCATTGGACCAAATGCACAGGCAGGCTCGTGGTATAACTACCAATACCTTGTGCTAACAAACGATGGCAACACCTATAACCCAAACTATAAAATAGGATACAGTAGCATAACAGCTGCGCCCGGTGTGTCAATCAAAGAGGGGGAGACAGGATTTATCCTAGAAGCTGATGTCGCTACTAGCTACGGCGCGGGTGTGTATCGCTCTCTAGCCCTAAGCTATATGCGCCGTCAAGCGATGACACAAAATATCCTAGATACGATGACGACAAAGACATTTCATAGCGATAGATACTACAACCAAGAAGTAGAGCTAAGGCTAATCCAATACGATATGTCTAGGCTAACCAACCGTAGCTCTAAGTTTGCTAAGCAAACTCGCAAAAATCAAGTAAAAATCGACAAAATGCGTGATAAGCTAGCCAAGCTAACCCTAGAGCAGTCCAAAGGACAAAATCTAGACAAAGGATATAACAACTTTGAAGTCATAGACCAACTTGATGTAATGTTTATCCCCTATACGGGTAGGCGAGATTGGCGAGTTTTTGCACTTCCTTATGCTGTGCATAGCTTCGTAGATATGGGTGCAAAAAGCTCCGCCATAGAATACGCAGGTGGTGCATTGGTAGGATTGCAAAGAAATTTGAAGGCAAGCGGAATCGTTGGTGCGTATATGGGGTATGAATTTTCTCACGCAGATACTACCCTAGCTGGCGCACCTGCCACAGTGCAGACAAATAGTATCCAAGCAGGGCTAAACTATTTTAAAACCTTTGCGATTACTTCTAAAATATGGGAGGGGTTTATCAAAGCAACTATTCGTGGTGGAGCGGATTTGCCACAATTTAGATTTGAAGCGGGCGGAAAAACAAACAAAATAGACTCCGACTCAAAAAACTCTAGCGTGCCACTAATGTATAGCGTAGGCGCGGAAGTGCGCGGTGGTTTTACATTTTATTACTTCAAGCGAAATAGCTACCTAAGTCCTGAAGTCGGGCTAAGCTATGATATGCTATCTAGTTTTCCTATGAAATTTATGAAGCCTGTTATTCCAATTGATGGGGTAGATTTTATGCCTTTGGGAGCAAATGAATATTACAATTCTATCTATTGGCATTTGCCACAATTAAGCGCAGCTGTGCGATACTACAAAATGTGGGGAAATAAGTTTCGCACAAATTTGAAAGTGGGCGTGAAGTATAATATCATAAATGGCAAACAAGCAAGTTTTAGGATTGGCGAAAGTGAAGACTTTAAAAACACGGGCAAAATAACCCTGCCTGCAGTGTATGGGAATCTAGCACTTGATTTTATTTGGATGATAAAGAAAAATCACGAGCTAAGCTTTGGCTATGATGGGCTTTTCTATGCTAGCACTTTTGCCAAAGAAAAAAACGCTCAAGGACAAAGCGTAAAAACAGATGATTGGTTTAATGGCGTAACTACGACTTTGAATCTCAAATACGCGTATTGGTTTGGTGGCACGGACTATGTCAAAGACAAAGACGGCAATGCTATCTCTCGCTCCGCACTTGAGAACTCACAAAAGAAATCTAAGCCAAAGAAGCCTAAAAAGTCCAAGAAAAAAATCTACTATATTGATGAATAAATGGTTTGATTTAAGCGTGGGCATTTGGTATAAGGCTTAGATTAGGTTTTATGGTTTTGTCATTTTGTCATTGCGCGTAAGTCGCAAGACTTACGCGGCAAAACAAGCGAAGCGAAGTTTCTTTAGAAAACAAGCGTAGCGCAGTTTCTTTAGTAATCCACACGCCAATCGTCATTGCGAGCGAACGAAGTGAGCGTGGCAATCCATAAAAAAGACATAGATTGCCACGACTTGACTTCGTCAAATCTCGCAATGACAAATAAAAGCGTGGATTGCTTCGTTGTGGCTTAGCCACTGCCTCGCAATGACAAATATGAAGAACTTTTTAGATTGCTACGAACACCAAAGCGATTCTCGCAATGACGGACAAAGATATAGATTACCACGAGAATCCTTGCGGATTCTCTCGCAATGACGAATTTTTTGAATTACTAAAGAAACTTTGCCGCGCTTGTTTTTGCTACGATTCCACGCTTTCAAGCCGAATCTAGCAATGATGAATACTTTTGGATATTTTTGATAGCTTATTATTTACAAATCACGGATTTTTTTGGCAGGGTTGCCTGCATAGATTCCACTTTTGGTTATGTCTTTGGTTACCACGCTTCCCGCGCCGATTACGACATTATCACAGATTTTCACAGGCAAAATCGTAGCATTACTTCCGATACTTACATTATTTCCTACACTTGCGCCACGCCATTTGTTTTTATCAGCACTTGGCTTACCCTCTCTAAACAAATCATTTACAAACGCCACACTATGCCCGATGAAGCAATTATCCCCGATAATGCTAAGCGAGCAGATGAAGCTGTGGCTTTGGATACGGCAATTATGCCCGATAGTTACTTCGTTTTGGATTTCTACAAATGGACCCACAAAGCAGTTATCCCCAAAATGACAGCCATAAAGATTTAGTGGCTTTACTATGCAAAACCCTTTCCCGTGTGTAATATCTACAATCTCGCTTTTCAAAATCCGCATTTGTGATGATTGTGCTTTTTTGGATTTTGTATTTGATTTTGCATTATTATTTGCCATCTTTTATGCCTTGTATTTCCCACTCTATTGCATAGATTCTCTCTTTTGCATTATCAAGTCTAGCGATTTTATCCATAGAGCCTTTGTCATAGTCGCTTGGCACGCGCAAAGAGTGCAGGCTTTGGGTGTCTATCGCGACATCGGTGCTTGTTTTGTAAAGCCGTGATAATGCTTCCTCGCCCTGTGTGGAGAAAAAATAACAATAAAGCCCGATAGCTACTTGCTTGCTAGGAGCTCGAAGCACGATGATTCCAGCATTTACCACGCTTGGAATCATATTTATGCTAGAGATGCTAACCCCATCTTTTTGTAAGACTTCTTTTTTGGCAAACGCGTTTTGTCCTACTATGGCGATTTTGGGGCTTACCCCTCGCAAAGATAGCAAAATATCATAAGGCTTTATGCGGTATTTATAGATTTTGGCAGCGTTGCCTTTGTCTTTTTTTGCTTCAAAGCTTTGCGTAAAGCCACAGATAGCAAAATCTGCTATGCCTATGTCATAAAACTCAATAGGCTCATCTTGGCTTGTGCCTTGCACTCTTTGCCCGCGAAATATCTCTACACCCAAATCTTGCAAGCTAAAATCTTTGGCAAGTTTTTTTGTTTTGGCAGTGATTGGTAGTGGGGTAGGTGGCACAAGTCGCAAGTTTATGTAGCTTTGGGCTCGCAAGTCTTTTGGAGAGATTTTCTCAAGCGGAGTTAGCGCAGAATGTGGAGTTAGCTTTTTGTAGTGATAGATTTCTAGAAGTCTTTCGATATTTTTTAGGCGATTATACTTGCCGTCTTTGGCAAAAAAATGCTCGTTATTTGCGTTTATATGCAAAATCTCTTTGTTGCCTTTAGAGACAACAATCACAGAAAAATCATAATTTTGATGAGGAAAAATATTTTTGGGTAGCTCGATTATAGCTTCTATAAGTCCATTTTGACACAGATAGGAGCGTAGCTTGCCCTCTAGCGAGGATTTTAGCAATGTTTGATTACGCACGATAAAAACGCCTTTTTGCTTTAGGTGAGCAAGAGAGTGCACCAAAAACACTAGCTCGGGATAGGATTTTGCTAGTATTCCCATTTCCCTAAACCTCATATCATCTTTTAAATTTTCAGTGCTCATTTGTGCGTTTAGCGGTGGATTGCAAAGGATTTTGTCAAACTTCATAAAGTCAAAATCTTGTGAATCTATCGTGGAATTTTTACTTTGGTTAGCGTTTTGTTTTGTGTTTTGTGTGTTTTTTTGGACTCTAAAGAGTGGATTTTCCAAAATATCGCCCACACCCAAATGTGTCTCCTCTATCCCGCTAATGCTCGCAATAAGCCTAGCAAGATAAGAAAGTTTAGAATCTAGCTCCTCGCCATATAGTTTTATTTTTTTGCTTGGCAAGCACAAAAACACACTTCCCATTCCATAGCAGGGGTTATACACTTCATCATTATCTTTTATATCCAAAATCCCTACCAAAAGACGATTTATCTCGCTAGGCGTGGAGTAGAAATACAGCTTATTAGAGGTTTTTTTCTGTGTGATAAGGTGCAAAAACTCCTCAATTAACTCATTTGAAATCTTTGATATGTGGCTTTGCTCAATAAATCGCAAAATCTTTATAGGGTTTATTTTGGATTCTTGTGTGAGTAGTAAGGTAGTGTATTTAGGTTCTTTTAGGGTAGTTTTTAGCACTTCAAGTAGTTTATTGCTAGCTTTTGTTTTATTGACAGATGAGAGTAGGCTAGAGTATTGTTTTGGCTTTTTGATTTTTAGCAAAATCATCTCAAGCATAACACCTATAACATCAAGTGTGTCGATATAATAAGGCTTTAGATAGTCAAAGCATTTTAAAAGTGGCTGCAATGTATCAAAATCTGTATTTTTTGTAGAATCCATTTTATAAAAAACTCCATTTTAAAAAATCTGCACCAAAATTCTAGCATTTTTGTCAAAATCATCACCAAAATCACAGATGAAATTGCGATAAAAAGCTATAATTTTGGCTTTGTTTTTTTGCCAAAGAGTTTTCTTAAAGTTGATTTTAAGTTTATTTTTAGAGGTGATTTATTATGCTAGAGATTTTTCCTGCGATTGATTTAAAAGGCGGCAAGGCTGTTAGGCTATATCAAGGCGAGTTTGATAGTGCGAAAATCTATGGAGAAGCACACGATTTTTTGCGTTTATTTGAAGAGGCTGGGGCAAAGTGGGTGCATATTGTCGATTTAGATGGTGCACTAAGTGGAAAGAATGAAAATCTAGCATTGATAGAATCTTTGCGTAAAAGCACTTCACTACAAATCCAAGTAGGAGGTGGAATTCGCGATGAAGAGGCTATCAAGCGATATATAAATATCGGTGTGGATAGAGTGATACTTGGCTCAATCGCGCTAAAAAATGTAGAATTTACCAAGACTGTGGCAAGTAGCTATCCTGTGGTGGTAGGCATAGACGCTAGAGGTGGCAAAGTCGCAGTAGAGGGCTGGGGAAGTGTAAGTGAGATAGATGCGCTAGAGCTAGCAGGGGAGTATAGAGATAGTGCCATAGAGGGTGTTATCTGCACAGATATTTCAAAAGATGGAGCATTAAGCGGGATAAATATTGATTTCACACTCTCTATTGCAAAGGCTTGTGGCAAGCCAACTATCGCAAGTGGCGGGTGCAAAGGCATAGAAGATGTAACCAAACTAAAAAAGGCTTTTGAGGGCGAAAATCTAGCTGGTGGGATTATAATCGGCAAGGCTTTTTATGAGGGGAAAATCAACTTAAAAGAAGCGATAAAAGAGGCTAACCGCTAGTTTTGTGTGATTTTTAAACGCGCACAAAAACCATAAACAAAATCTAATAAAAAGGCAAAGAAAGGGATAAATCTTAATGGTTTTATGTTATGATTACGCAATTTAAAAGGTGCGTAAGATTTGCCCTTGCATTGATTAAGCAAAGTAAATAAAGGAGTTTCCCTTGAGATTATTAGTCGTTGATGATAGCTCCACAATGAGACGAATCATAAAAAACACTCTTGAGCGACTAGGCTACCAAGATATTTTAGAAGCCGAGCACGGGGTGCAAGCGTGGGAGATTATGGATGGGCAAGAGGGCATAGGGGTGCTGATAACAGACTGGAATATGCCTGAAATGAATGGGCTTGATTTGGTAAAAAAGGTTCGCGCTGATGGGCGATACAAGGAGATTCCAATCATTATGGTAACCACAGAGGGTGGCAAGTCTGAAGTCATTACCGCGCTAAAAGCTGGCGTGAATAACTACATTGTGAAGCCATTTACCCCTCAAGTGCTAAAAGAAAAGCTAGAGGTCGTGCTAGGTGTAAATGATTGACATATATTTTGTGTATTTGAGTTGCGTTGCTTTTGGCAAATGACTATTAAGTGTAGAGCCACATAAGAGTTCATATAGTTTTATAAAGATTGCAAAAATTCAAAAATCATAAGATTATAGAAGTTATATAGTTTTTATGAAAACACATTATTATGAGACTTGCATTGTCCCCACAGGATACTTTGACATTTTTTGCGATTATGTGCTTGAGATGACGGGAGAGGCTATCGAGCAAAAGCCTATAACGCAAAAAGAGCTTCAAAAATCTAACCAAGAATCTACAAAATCCACTACAAAAACTTCTGCAAAATCTGCAAGAGAACCTGCAAAAGATTCCACAAAAAACCATACAAAAACCCCAACCAAAAATCTTTCAAATCCTATATGGCATTGTTGCAATGCTGATTTTAGCGAAATTTGCGCAAACTTAGCGATAGCTGAAGCAAAAGGTATAGAATCCCAAATGATGATTGTCCGCGCAGAATCCACCCCACAAAGTCTTTTGAAAGAATTGCAGGATTTTACACAAACTTTAAGCGAGCGCGTAGGAGAAAAAGTAGGTTTTGCTTATAGTGTAAAAAAATGCGAAAATATTGATTGGATAGAAGCGTATAAGCGCGGTGTTAGCCCCATAGAGTGTGCGAGATTTTATATCCGTCCTTCGTGGTGTGAGCCACCAAAATCTAGCTATGTCCAAACGACAAAGCCACCAAAAAGCACAAAAGCACTCAAAAATACCAAATCTAGCACACTTATAGACATTATCATTGACCCGTCTTTAGCGTTTGGCTCTGGACATCACGCAAGCACTTTTTTGTGCCTAGAGGAGTTGCACAAAGTCGATTTGGAGTGGAATTTGCGCAATAAGGTTTGTTTAGATTTGGGCTGTGGAAGTGGGATTTTGGGCATAGCTATGGTAAAAATGGGTGCAAAAGTCGATGTGTGCGATATTGATGAATACGCCATAGAGCAAACGCGTAAAAATTTCGCGCAAAATCGTGCGGATTATGACAAAGCATATCAAAGCACGCTTGATAAAATGCTAGCAAACCCCTCATTTGATGCAAAATATGACCTTATTTGTGCAAATATTTTGGCTGATATTTTACTGCCTTTGCGAGATGATTTTGCGCTTGCCTTAAATCGTGTCAAAAATCGCAAAAACCCAAAAAACTGCGATAAACATATTTTTACTCCTCTGCTGATATTATCGGGAATTATTGAGAGCAAAGCTCCCCTTATCATCTCACATTTTTGTGCCAAAGATTCTGCCTTTGTTTTGCTTGATGAGAAGTGCAAAGATGAGTGGGTGTGCCTAAAATTTGCTTTGCAGAATTAGCATTAGCCAAAATCAACCAAATTTGGCTAATTTTCTTGCCAAAATATAATATAATGTGGCTTTTAAGTCTTTTGACAAACAAATTATTTTAGAGGAAATAAGAGGAAACAATGGAACAAAATACACAAAATAATCAACAAAATGGTGGTAAAAAACCACAAAAAACACCACCAATGAAGCAAAATCCTATTTTACTTTTTATCGTTTTTGCCGTGATTGCTATGTTTGTAGTGAAGTTTAGCAGTGGCGATTCTACGCTTTTTAGCACCGCTTTTGGTGGTAATGCGACTCGCAGTATGGAATACTCCGAACTAAAGCAGCTCATCTCTAGCCGTCAAGTAAGCAATGTAAGCATAGGGCAAACTATCATCAAGGCAAATGGTATAGATTCTAATGGTGCAAAGATTACTTTCATAGCGCGAAAAGTAGCCGACCCTACGCTAGTTCAGTTATTAGAAGAGAATGGCATTCCTTATGGTGGGTTTAGCGAGAGCAACTTTTTGACAGATATGTTTGGCTGGTTGCTACCCATTTTTATTTTTCTTGGACTTTGGATGTTTTTGGCAAGCAGAATGCAAAAAAATATGGGCGGTGGGATATTTGGTATGGGAAGCTCAAAAAAGCTCGTAAATGCTGAAAAACCCAAAGTGAAATTTGATGATATGGCAGGCAATGAAGAAGCAAAAGAAGAAGTTGTAGAAATCGTGGATTTTCTAAAATACCCTGATAGATACGCTGCTGTGGGGGCAAAAATCCCAAAAGGCGTCTTGCTTGTAGGACCACCGGGCACAGGTAAGACTTTGCTTGCAAAGGCAGTGGCAGGCGAAGCAAATGTTCCGTTTTTTTCTATGAGTGGGAGTAGTTTTATAGAAATGTTTGTGGGGCTTGGTGCAAGTCGCGTGCGTGATTTGTTTGAAATGGCAAAAAAAGAAGCACCTAGCATTATTTTTATTGATGAGATTGATGCTATCGGCAAATCTCGCGCTGCGGGTGGAATGGTAGGCGGGAATGATGAGCGAGAACAAACACTAAATCAGCTTTTGGCAGAAATGGACGGCTTTGGTAGTGAAAACGCCCCTGTCATTGTGCTAGCTGCGACAAACCGCCCTGAAGTGCTTGACCCTGCATTGCTTCGACCGGGGCGATTTGATAGGCAAGTCTTGGTTGATAAGCCAGATTTTAGCGGTAGGCTAGAGATTCTAAAGGTGCATATCAAAGCTGTGAAGCTATCACGCGATGTTGATTTGGAAGAAATCGCAAAACTTACCGCAGGACTTGCGGGAGCTGATTTAGCAAATATCATCAACGAAGCTGCACTACTTGCAGGTAGAAACAACCAAAAAGAAGTATCTCAAAGCAATCTAAAAGAAGCAGTCGAGCGAGGAATCGCAGGGCTAGAGAAAAAATCTCGCAGAATCTCCCCCAAAGAAAAGAAAATAGTAGCCTATCACGAGAGCGGACACGCCCTCATAGCTGAAATGACAAAGGGTGCTTCCAAAGTCAATAAGGTATCTATCATTCCGCGTGGTATGGCAGCACTTGGCTACACGCTAAACACGCCTGAAGAAAACAAATACCTTATGCAAAAGCACGAGTTGCTAGCAGAGGTTGATGTGCTACTTGGTGGGCGTGCAGCTGAAGATGTGTTTTTGGGCGAAATCTCCACAGGTGCTAGCAATGACTTAGAGCGGGCTACTGACATACTAAAAGCGATGATAAGCTACTATGGTATGACAAATGAAAATGGACTTATGGTGTTAGAAAAGCAACGCAACGCATTTTTGGGTGGTGGGCTTGGTAGCTCAAGGGAATTTAGCGAAAAAACTGCAGAGAGTGTGGATAGCTTTGTGCGAGCTACGCTAGATTCTCGCTTCAGTGAAGTCAAAAAGACGCTAAAAAGCTATGATGGCGCGATAGAACTAATGGTAAAAGAATTGTTTGACAAAGAGGTTATTGACGGCACGCGTGTGCGCGAAATCATCACTGATTTTGAAAAACAAAACGATATGCCAACGCGCATTGTCCCGCAAGAACAAGAGGAGGAGGTTTAGAAATCTTAATAAAATAAGGTTTATAAACCAAATATACCAAGACAAAGGAGCTAAAATGAACAACACGCAAATCATTACAAAAGAAAGCTTTAATGGACTTTTTGCGCTTGGGATTTGGATAGTTTTTTGCTGGTTTTTTGATTTTTCATTTGGGACATTTATCGGTGTTTTGGGGCTTTTGGCTTGGATTTGGGCTTATAGAAATCCTGAGCGAATCGCCTTGCAACAAGGCAAAGACATTGTATTAGCCCCGATAGATGGCTATATCAGCAATATTGAGCAATTAGATAACGGTGTTTGCATACATATCAAGGTGGGGTTTTTTGATGTGGGCTTGGTGCGTGCACCTACGAATTGCAAGGAGCTATCTATTTCTAAGCAGGCAGGGCTTTTGGCGTATTTTTCTCCGCTAAATGAAAGCCTAAATGAAAGCCTACACGCAAAAAGCAAAAACTTTGAAATTATGCTTTTGCCACGCATTTTTAGGCATTCTTCGTTTTATGCACCTATCGAATACAAAGCGGGCGATAGAATCGGCTTTATGAAAGTAGGCGAAGTAAAAATGCGTGTTTATGGCAATATCGAGATGATAAGCAGGATTGGGGACAAAATCCAAGCAGGCGTTAGTGTGGTGGGAAATCTACGCTAAGTCATCAAAAAGCAAAAATACCTGATAAAAATTGCAAAAATGAGAAAAAAAAAAAAACAAGGGGCATAAAATCTTGTAGTGCTTTTCTTAAATTTGCAAGCCGTGTATTAAGTTAAATTACACAAGCACAAAACATAGCTAAATCTGCAAAATCTAGCAGAAGTTAGCAAAATCATAAGGATAAGGCGATGAATATAAACCCTCTTTTTATCTTGCCAAACCTATTTACTGCAGGTGGAATCTTTTGCGGAATAGTAAGCATTATGCTTGCTTCAAACACACGCTTTGAGCTAGCGGCGTGGCTTATCGTGCTTGCTATGGTGTTTGATGGGCTTGATGGTAGAGTGGCTAGGCTTACACACACTACTAGCAAGTTTGGCGTGGAGTTTGATTCTCTAGCAGATATTGTAGCCTTTGGCGTAGCACCTGCTATGTTGCTTTATTACTACATTCCACAAATCGGCTCAAGCTACGGATTTGACGGGGATTATGGACTATATCGCATTTTTGTTTGTGCGTTGTTTGTCATATTTGGCGCGATTCGCTTAGCTAGGTTTAATGTAACGACAAGCAACACCGAGCCAAATACATTCATAGGGCTTCCCATACCTAGTGCAGCGGTGATTTTGGTGCTTTGGATTTTGCTTGATTTGCGCTATGGATTTTTAGCACCCAAGTTCAGCTACGCGCTTCTTATTTTGGCATTTTTGCTAAGCATTTTAATGGTAAGCAATATCCGCTACCCTAGCTTTAAAAAATTGCGATGGAATCTAAAGCTATTTGTCATCTTGCTAATCGCCCTTGCGGCGATTATTAGTTCAAAATTTTATGTGGAGATTTTTTGCGCACTTTTAAGCGGATATATGCTTTATGGCATTATTCGATTTATCGTGCTTATGTGCAAAGTCCTCCTTAAAAAATGCTAAAAAATAAATAAACACTTTTAGCGCGAAATCCGCCTTTTGCACTTAAAGAATCTCTAGTATTCAAAAAAAAGGAAAAACAATGAAAAACACAACAAACGATAGAATCATCATATTTGATACGACATTGCGAGATGGGGAGCAAAGCCCCGGAGCTTCTATGAATATTGAGGAAAAAATCCAAATCGCATTGCAGCTAGAAAAACTAGGCGTGGATGTCATTGAAGCAGGGTTTGCAGCGTCTAGTCCGGGAGATTTTGAAGCCATACACCAAATCGCTTCAAGGCTTACTACTACGAGCGTTTGCTCACTTGCTCGTGCGGTAGATAGCGACATAGAAGCAGCAGCAAAGGCGATAACCCCAGCCAAACTAAAAAGAATCCACACCTTTATCGCCACAAGCCCAATCCATATGCAATACAAACTAAAACTCCCACCAAATGAAGTCATCAAACGCGCTGTCAATGCCGTAGGACTTGCAAAGTCTTTATGCGAAGATGTGGAGTTTAGCTGTGAGGATGCACTTAGAAGTGATATAGGGTTTTTAAAAGAAATCTTGCCAGCTGTGATTGAAGCAGGGGCTAGCACGATAAATCTGCCCGATACTGTTGGCTATCGCTTGCCAAATGAAATCGCTTCATTTATGAGTGAAATCCACAGCTTTCTTTATGAGAGATTTGGGGAGAAAGCATTGCTATCTACGCATTGTCATAATGACTTGGGGCTAGCGGTGGCAAACTCTATCGCTGCGATACAAAGTGGTGTGCGACAGGTAGAGTGCACGATAAATGGTTTGGGCGAGAGAGCAGGTAACACCGCATTAGAAGAAATCGTAATGATACTAAAGACACGAAAAGATTTATTTGGGATAGATTCTACCCTTGATAAAAATCCTAGCAAAAATTCGCTTGATACGCGCATAAATACTAAAGAGATTTATGCCACAAGTAAGCTAGTAGCCGACATAACAGGTATCCGCCCCCAGCCAAACAAGGCTATCGTAGGCAAAAACGCATTTGCACACGAGAGCGGAATCCACCAAGATGGCGTGCTAAAAAACCCAGAGACTTACGAGATTATGCGACCTAGTGATATTGGCATACCAGATTCTAGTGGATTGATTTTGGGCAAGCATTCGGGTAGGGCGGCATTTAAAGATAAAATAAAAGAACTAGGATTTGCGCTAAATGATGAGGAAATCCTAGTCGCTTTTGGTAAATTTAAGCAACTTTGCGATAGCAAAAAAGAAGTCTTTGATGAGGATATTAGTGCCATTTTGCGTGAGCAATCAAGCCATATTCCTCAAGTATTTAGCCTAAATCTACTCCAAGTAAGCGCGTGTAGTAGTGGTAAATTTTGCGCTGCTGTGAGTATCAGCAAGCTAGAATCAGATTCAAGTAAGCAGATAAAAGAAGTAGAATACAGCGATTCTGCGCTTGGAAATGGCGCGGTAGATTGCGTGCTAAAAAGCATTGATAGGATTAGTGATATTAGCGGGCATTTGCTTGACTACAAGGTAGAATCCGTAAGCAAAGGCAAAGACGCCCTAGCCAAAGTCGTAGTCAAAGTCGCTTTTGAGGATGCTAAAAAAGCAATGATAGGACACGGCATAGATATTGACACGATGAGTGCAACTGCAAAGGCATATATCTCTGCGCTAAATAGCTATCTTTCTATGAAAAACTTTTTGGGAAAAACTTTTTGGGAAAATAAAAATTTGTGAAAAAAGATTTTGGCACAGATACATATATGGACTTTTCATCACAAAAAGATTTAGCAGAGACTTTAGCTAGCACTGCGCCAAAATCAAACACAGATGGGATTTGTAGTGCGAAGTTTTATATCGAGGGTATGAGCTGTGCAGCGTGTAGTGCAAGCATAGAGCGTGCGCTATCTCGCAAAGATTTTATAAAATCCGCTCAAATAAACCTAATCACAAAGTCTGCTATTGTCAAATACGATAGCACAAAAGCTAGCTTAGATGATATTTTTGCCCTTATCTCAAAGCTAGGATTTTCGCCATTTGTAGCAGATTCTGCCACAAAGCAAAAACTAGATTTTACAAAACCTAGCGCAACTACTTTAGGCACAAATTCCACTACAACGCACGCGCAAACCACAGCAAAACCCCCAAGCCAAATCTTAAAAAAACTCCGCTTTTTTATCACTTCTTTTAATTCCCTTGACAAAAGACTTTTGCCACCAAAATTGCGGATTTTGTGTAGTGTGCTTGCCACACTTCTTGTGCTATATTTATCGATGTTTCCTATGTTTAGCTCTAGCGTGCTTATTGCGCCATTTGATGATTTTGGTATAAATATCGCCACACAGATTATTTGCACACTCATTGTCGCACATATGGGGAGGGATTTTTATTTCAAGGGCTTTGCTACGCTTTTTGCCCGCACACCTACTATGGATTCTCTAATCGCTATTAGCACCGCAAGTGCGTTTGCATATAGCTTGTGGCTTTTGATGTTTCATACACACGGCGGAGAGATACCACATTTATATTTTGAGAGTATTTGTGTGATTATCACATTTGTGCTTTGTGGCAAATCCTTAGAATCAAGTGCGAAATCCCAAGCAAACGAAGTGATAAACGCGCTTTTATCGCGCAATGTCAAAAACGCCATAAAGCTAGATTCACTCACACATAAAGTAGAGTCAAATATCCCCATAGATTCTATCAAAGAGGGCGATTTGCTAAAGGTTTTGCCTTATAGCTTTGTCCCTGTCGATGGCGTGGTGGCTAGCGGGGATTGTGCCATAGATGAGTCAATGCTAAGCGGGGAGGTTTTGCCCGTGCCAAAAAGTATAGATTCTCCACTTTTTGCAGGCTCGCTAAACACCACACAAGCATTTATAATGCGTGCAACTTCTAGCGCAAAAAATAGCAGCCTAAGCGCGATGATAGCACTCATAGAGGAGGCTATCACTTCTAAGCCACACATTTCGCGCATAGCTGATAAAGTCGCAAGTGTATTTGTCCCCGCTGTGATTGTTATCGCACTTATCGCAGGAAGCATTTGGAGTGTGGCAAAAGATTTTAGCTTTGGATTTGAGATTTTTATCAGCACTCTAGTGATTTCTTGCCCTTGTGCTTTGGGGCTAGCCACACCGCTAGCAGTGATGATAGGCAATGCCCTAGCAAACAAAAATGGCGTATTTTTCAAAAACGCGCAAAGTTTTGAAACCGCCTCAAAAGTCAGCGATGTTGTATTTGACAAAACAGGCACGCTTACAGATTCTGCCCTGGAAGTGCGCGAAGTGCTACCTTTTGGCGAAATATCAAAAGATGAGATTTTGGCTATGGGTGCTAGCATAGAAAGAGGTAGTGAGCATATCATCGCAAAAGCCCTCATAAAAGCAGCTACACAAAGCGTGGCTAATAAGAGCTATGATTTTAGCGATTTTGTCGCTTACGCAGGGCTAGGCATAAAAGCCACGATGAAAGAAGCTAGCGATAAAAAGGGGCAAGTTTTTGTGCTAGGAAGTGAAAAGTTTTTTAAAAATTTAGATTCTAGTATATCTCTAAAATCACTTGAAAAAGACGCGATTTGCGTGTATCTAGGAGTGCAAAACCAAGACAACACATACAAAATCTTAGGCGTGATTTATCTGCAAGATAGCATAAAAAGCGAGGCTTTTAGACTGATAGAAGCATTAAAAAGGCGCAATATCACGCCACATATCTTAAGTGGGGATATTGCTAGCAATGTTAGTCGCGTGGCACAAGAATTGCAAATAGATGATTTCATCGCGCAAGCTAGCCCAAAAGACAAGCTAGAATTTATCCAAAATATAAGTCAAAAATCTACAAAAAAATCCACGCAAAAATACACACAAAAATTTGCGCAAAAAGATTCCAAAAACCCCCAAAATCTCGTAATGATGATAGGTGATGGCGTAAATGATGTGGGCGCACTGCAAGCAAGTGATATTTCAGTTAGCTTCAAAGAAGCAAGTGAGGTAAGCGAAAAAAGCGCGGATATTATCATTTATAGCCACGATTTAGGCAAAATCTACTATGCGATTAGCTTAAGCAAAGCAGTGCTAGCAAATATTAAGCAAAATCTATTTTGGGCGTTTTGTTATAACGCGCTTTGTATCCCGCTAGCGTGCGGTGTGCTGTATGGATTTGGTGTGCTTCTAAATCCTATGATTGCCGCATTTGCAATGAGCGCAAGTAGCCTTAGTGTGGTTTTAAATGCGCAAAGATTGTGGCGATTTAGATAAATCAAGTAAGATTTGGAAGATGCTCCACCAAAAAATATAAAAAGCGATAAAAAACAAAATCCAAAACAAAAAGGAGCAACTATGCAAAATCTCACTCTAAAAGTTGGTGGTATCCATTGTGAAAACTGCGCAAGCAAAGTAAAATCCATTCTAAAAGGCATAAAAGGTGTAAAGCACATAGAAGTGGAAGTGATAAAAATGCAGGGAAGTGGTATTGTCAAAATCGAGTTTGACGCACCTGCTAGTATTGAGGCGATAAAAGAGGAAATCCTAGATTGTGGCTATGAAGTGCTAGAATAAAAGCCCAAAAATACTAAACCAAAAAGCAAAATCTTGTTTCCAAAATCTAGTATTTAAGATTTTTTGCGTCCAAAAAAAAACTTGCACTCCAAAATCTCGCATTAAAATCATAGTGCTACAATTTCATCTGCAAGTTTTATCCACAAGCCCCAAAGTCTGCAAATTTGCATAAAATCTACAAAGATACAACAAAAGGCAAAAAATGCAAAACGCTACACAAACCACAAACCCCCCCAAAGTAACGCTAAAAAGTTTTTATAAACGATTTTATCCTTACATAAAAGACTATTATTTGTTTTTTTTCTTAGTCGTTATTTCTAGCTCTATAACCGCAGCTGGGACAGCTGGCTCTGCTTATCTTATCAAACCCGCCCTTGATGATATATTTCTAAACAAAGATGCAAAAATGCTAACTATCGTGCCATTTTTGGTGGTTGTGGCGTATTTTGCCAAAGGAGCTGGTTCTTATGCACAAAATTTCTTTATCAACTACATAGGCTCTGACATTGTGCGGAGAATCCGCGAAGATGTGCTAGAGCACACCTTGCGACTTGATTTGCAGTTTTTCAACAAAATGCGCACAGGCGAGCTACTAGCACGTGTAACAGGCGATATAGAAATGGTGCGTGCAGCAGTGGCAAACTACTGCACAGATTTTGTCCGCGAGGTTTTCACTATTGTGGGGCTTATCGTGGTTGTGATTTATCAAAGTCCTATGCTTGCGTTTTATTCATTTGTGGTGTTGCCTTTTTCTGTCGTGCCTGTGATTATCCTTATGCGACACGTAAAACGTCTAACGCGCAAAGGCGTGAATAAGGGTGCAGATATTGCCTCAAAACTTACCGAGATTTTCTCTAGTGCTGAAATCATCAAAGCAAACAATGGCGAGCAGCTAGAATTAGAGCATTACAAAAAAGAAAACAAAATCCTCTTTAAGCTAGGTATAAAAGGCGTGCTAATCGGTGGAATCAACACACCTTTAATGGAGTTTTTGGGCGCAATCGCCATAGGCTTGGTTATCTTTGTAGGCGGAAACGAAGTCATACAGGAGCGAATGACAGTTGGCGAGTTTGGTGCTTTTACTGCGGCGTTATTTATGCTTTGGACACCTATCAAAAGGCTAGTTGGGATTTTTATGAGCTTTCAAAGCGCACTTGTAGCAGGGGAGAGAATCGCTTATATTATGGATTTGCGCCCAACCATAATCGATGGGAATCGCACACTAAATAAACCAATAGAATCCATACAAGTAGAAAGCACCAAACTAAGCTATGATGAAGTCGCAGCCCTAAATGGTGTAAGTTTGGAAGTGGCTAGAAACGAGATAATCGCACTTGTTGGCAAATCTGGCTCTGGCAAAAGCTCGCTTGTAAATATGATTTTGCGACTTTATGAGCCAAGTAGTGGGAGGATTTTGATAAATGGTGTGGATACAAAAGAATTTACCCAAAAATCTGTGCGTGATAATATCAGTATCGTTACGCAAAGAATCTTTATTTTTAATGACACGATTGCGGCAAATGTCGCTTATGGAAGCACGATAGACAATGAGCGCGTGATAGACGCGCTAAAAAAAGCTCAAATGTGGGATTTCGTGCAAGGTATCGAGGGTGGGATAGAAGCAAGGCTTGATGAGTTTGGCACAAATCTAAGCGGTGGGCAAAGACAGCGCATAGCCATTGCAAGGGCGATTTATAAAAATAGCGATGTGCTTATATTTGATGAAGCCACTTCCGCGCTAGACATAAAGACAGAGGAGGAAATACGCAAAACCATAGAATCCATAAAACAAGATAAAATCATTATCCTAATCGCTCATCGCCCTAGCACAATTTCGCTTGCAAGCAGAATCTACCACTTAGAAAACGGACTCATCACGCATATAAACACACCTGAAGAGTTTTTCCGTGATGAAGCCCTAAGCCAAGAATTGCAAAAAGAACAATAGCAAAAAACAATGAAATACAACATAAACCTTGATACTTTTTTGATTTCTGATTCTCATTTCGGGCATAAAGCCGTGATGAAAAAAGAACCTTCTCGCAAAGAAGCACTAAAAAGAAGTCCTTTTAAGGTGTTTGAGGATTTGAGTGTGTATGAGTGGAACACAGTAGTAAATCGTGGCGATAAAGTGCTGCATTTGGGGGATTTGTATTTTGATGATGGGTATAAATACTTGCCAAAGCTAAGCGGGGATAAAATCCTACTTGTTGGCAATAACGACATTGGCAAGTTTTGGCGAGTGCAAGAAATGGAGGAATGGCAAGTCTGCAAAAAGCTAAAGCTACAAATCCCGCAAAAAAGCAAAATTTTGCGTAGGCTAGTAGAAAAATTTGGTAAAGAGCAAGTCAAAAATATCTATGCAAATGCTATCGTGCTAGATATAGGCAAAGAGCGGATAATGTTTAGCCATTTTCCCGTGATGAATCGCAAGAGTAATGATAGATTTTGGGAAGCGCGAGATGTGCTAGATGAGGCGTATCGGCTAAGCGAATGTAGCTTAAACATACACGGGCATACGCACTCTAAAAAAACGCATAATAAATTTTGTATAAATGTCAGCTGTGAGGAGACAGAGTTTCGCCCTGTGAGATTATTTCAAGTGCTTAGTATGCACTAGCTGTGTCCTTGCTTATCGTGGCTTATTCTTTTTCTGCAAAAGCATAGTTTAAATGGTGCTAGATTTTAAGATTCATAAAATTTAGGTTTTGTGTTATAATCCAAGCAGTTATTAAAAATTTTTCACACAATAAAACTTCACTAGTTCGTTAAAAATCATTTAAGGATAGAAGTTTTTAGACATAGGCAATATTGGGAATTATATATCCAAAGAATCATAAGGATAATTTATGCCACCAATTCTAAGCAATAAAAATCAAACAAATGAAACATATATCTACAAGCAACATAAACTCTATGCTAAGTTGCTAAGCGGAGAATATTATTTGCTTAAAAATAATAGTTTTGTCCTAGCAAATGATGAGATAAATGAGATTTTGGATATTTTGCCAGAGGGTATAGATTTAAAAATAATGCAAAAAAGTTTTAATGCAGAAAACCCTATCGAGCTTTTGCCCTACCTTAGAAATACCATCGGGGATTTTGATTTTTCACATTTAAGCACAAAAACAAATTTTGATAAGCCAATTATGTCAAATCTATCACTAGATTTTGCATTTCCAAAGATACTAGATTGTCAAATCGATATAAATCCAAGTGCATTGTATCCAAGCAGGGATATTGACCCAAAAAATAATGGAATCCAAGTTTTATCACTAAGTGGCGCACAGCACAAACTTCAAGTAAGCATTACAAATAATGTAATCACAGAAAATTATGGAGATTTTATCCTCAAGCCTGACAATGAGGAATACTCAAATCTAGCAGTAAATGAACATCTAAATATGAGTTTTATGCGCGAATTTGGGTTTGAAGTGCCTTTTAACGCGCTTGTTTGTGATAGACATTTTGGAGAGTTTCATTATGTGGTTAAGCGATTTGATATAGATGAAAATGGCAATAAAATGCCACAAATAACGCTTAATGCACTAACAAAAAGCAAAAGAAAAGAAATAGGAAATATTGAGGACATAGCAACTTTTCTGCGAGATAGGCTAGATAATGCAGAAAAAATGAAATTTATAAAATATATCTATGCAAATGCGCTGCTACACAACAACGACTTGCACAAAAAAAATATCAGTTTTGTATTTAAAGATAATGCGCTTAAGCTAAGTCCAGCTTATGACATTCTAAATATTTATCCCATAAGAAAACTAGAAAATACTCAATGCCTCTTGCTAATCAACAACAAACAAAACAATATAAAAATCGATGATTTTCACTTAGTCAGTCAAAATCTAGGAGTTGATTTTGCACAAGCTAGAGAAAGTCTAAATCAAATACTAGATATTTATCTAAACAAATACCCTGAATATATCAAAAAATTACAAGACATACTAAAAAAACACCCCACAAAAAGCGCAGAAATTGCTATGAGTTTTAAGGATTTTAGAAATAAACTTTTAGATAGTTATGATAAATGTCAAAAAAATAATGAGATTTAGCAATTTCTTCAAAAAAAGTATTATAATCTTGCCAAAATGTAGGTGTCTAAAAAAAGGAAAAATAAAAATGAAAAAAAATAAAAAACCAAATCCGATGCTGTTGCTTACGATAAATTGCTCCATAGGTAATAAACGAAATCATCTAAGTATTAAGCGTTTGTGCGATTTATTTTTGCATATCAAAGAAAAGGAAAATTCTCTAACCAGCCTTGAAAAATATGCAATCACAACAATGCAAGAAGAAGCAAAGCCACAAGAAATAGAATTATTTAAGCAAGAATATCCACATATACCTAAGGAAAATATCGATTATGCCTTATCAATTAAACCTTACGCAAAGTAATGTTGATTTTATAAAAACATATTGCACAGAGCAGATATACGCGCTAGAGCAGTTTTTGCCAATCGTTAATGAATCTGTGAATAGAGGAGCTATAAAAGATGGCATAGCTTTTGGTGGAGGAACTGCACTAACAATGTATTATCTAGCGCATAGGAGGAGTTTTGATATTGATTTATTTGTAGATGATAGACAATATCTTTCCTTTTTTAGCCCAAAACTTTGGATTTTAGAAAATTCAAAGTTTAATGATAGTTACACAGAGCTTGCCCACCATATTGGTTTTAGCACAAAAGAAAACATAAAAATAGATATACTTGCTAGCCCTTTTATTGAAAAAGCATTATTAGATGATTCCAAATCTTTTTTCAGCCAAAGTGTCTATATTCATTCCATAGAGGACATTATCGCAAACAAAATCCGCTTTAGAAAACTTGATAATAAAACAAGAGATATTTTTGATATTGTTGCTAGTATCCAAAAATATCCTAATTTGATTGATGATTTACTAGAAAAAGAATCAATCAATAAAAATGACATAAAAGACTTAAAAACAGCTATACAAACGCTAAATTATGAAAAATATCATAATGATATAGAAATGATGCAACCCATCCAAGAATACAAAGAAATAGCCTTAAATGCCCCCAAAATTCTAATAGATTATATTGACACGCATATACTAAAAACAACCACAATACCCCTCCAAACCCCCAGCAAAAAACCAAATCCCCTCGCATAAGGTTTCGTGCGATTCTAGCCCCCAAAACCCTAAACCCAAAAAAAACTAAAACACAAAATTGTAGCGGAAGAATATGTCATAGTTTGAGCCAACCACCGCTTTTGTGCCTACTTGTGTTGTTTCGCCATTGCCGTTTCCTCCACCATTAGCAGGTTTTGATTCCATTTTATCTGGCTTACCTAGTGTAGCTCTCACAGGGCGAAACCTAACGCCCAGCTCGACATCGTGATGCTTAGCGAGATTTGCCCTCACACCGAAGTTTATAGCGACATTGAAGCTAGTTTTTGGGTTGCTAAACTTCTTGCCCTTGTAGTTTGTAGGAAGTGTTGTGGGTGCAAGAGTTACGCCACCACTTCCAGCTGCATCTCCTGCTGCTTCTAGCATATTTTCTAGCAGTTTATTGCTCCAGCCATAGCTCTGCGCTCCTAGCCCCACACCAGCAAAAAACCCAAAGAAATTGTTGTTTTTCTCTACGATATTTAGTAGACCATCAATATTTAAATTATAGTTCATACCCCAGATTTTGTTTTGGTGAGCATAGGAGTAGTTGAAGTCTGCATAATATCGCAAGCCAAATCCACCCGTGATAGCGTGCTTGTATCCCACTAGGATTCCATAGATTCCTGTGGCTCTATCTAGTGAGGCTGATGAAGTGTAAGTGTTTTGCGCTCCACCTGTTGGAGTGGCGAGGTAGCTTATAGCTCCATTGTAGCTCAGAGATGCTACACCGATGCTTAGCCCCACAAACACACCACTTTTTTCTTTATTCATAGGCTCGATTTCAAAGGGGCGAGTTTGCTCCTCTTGGGCTAATTGCTCTTGGGTGTTTTCTCCTGTGCCTAGCGTGTCTGCGCTTTCTTGTGTGTGTGTGTGTGGCACTCCGCAGCCCTCCCCACAAGGCGTGCTAATGGATTGCACAGGCTCTTTTTGGTTAAGCGTTTGCGCTTGGCTTGTTTCATTTGTCGCTTCGCTTGCTGCTTCTTGCGCGGATTGATTTGTCGCTTCTTGTGTCGCCTCTTGGGTTGCTTCTTTTGTTGCTTCTTGGGTGTTGGCTGGTGCTTGTGCTTCATTTTGCGCTTCAGGCTGTGCATTTGCGATACTTAGCACACTTAGAGCAAAAGCACTTGCCAAAAGCACTTTCCCCAAAGGCTTTAGCTTTGTATGCTTAGGGTTGTTGTTTGGGGTGTGGTTGCAGTTTTTTGTTGTAGTAAGCATTTCATCTCCTTTTTGCTTCTTTTTTGTCTGTGCTAGATTGAGTGCTTTTCTTGTTTTTCACGCTTTTCATACCCAATCTTTATCAAGGCTTTGTGGATATTTTGCGCTTTTTTGCAAGAAATCGTGTGATTATAACACAACTAAAACAAAAAAAAAAAAAATGGAAAAATATTTTGGGATTTTTTGTGTTTTGCGTTGTTTTATTGTGTCGTATTGTGAGTTTTTATGGTGTGCAATGCCAACTTTTGCCATAAATTCTAATATTTTGCCATAATCCCAAACTTTTGTCATATTTAGCATTAGTGAAATATCTCATACGCAAGCCATAGCCTCACTATAAAAATAATGCTAATTTGGGCATAACTAAATATTTAAAAAACTGCTATAACATAGCGCATAGACTTCAAATCCCACCGCGAAATCTCCAAACTACTCTAACTCCAAAAAGTGTGAAACATAAAACTTAAGGATAAAAAATGCAACAAACACTTTTCACAGCTACATCGCAATCCCAAATCGGTATCCCACAAATAGGCATTCCAAAAGAAAGCCAAAAAAACGAAGCACGGGTAAGTGCATCTCCTGCAAGTGTGAGTGCGCTGCAAAAGCTAGGATTTGCCGTAGTGGTAGCAAAAGGTGCTGGGGCAAAAGCTGGATTTAGTGATGAGGAGTATCAAAACAATGGCGCGACAATCGCCACCCAAAATCAAGCACTATCTAGCGACATAGTCCTGGTAGTAAATGCCCCAAACGATGAGGAAATCAAGCAACTAAAAAAAGGCGCGATTCTAATCGGGCTACTTGGCATAGCGCATAATAAGCCACTTTTAGAATCCCTAAACGCGCAAGGCATAAATGCACTTAGTATGGACTGCGTCCCTAGAATCTCACGCGCTCAAAGTATGGACGCGCTTAGCTCTATGGCAAATATCGCAGGCTATCGCGCCATAATCGAATCTAGCTTTGCCTTTGGGAGGTTTTTTGGTGGTCAAATCACTGCTGCTGGCAAAATCCCCCCTGCAAAAGTCCTAGTCATCGGCGCGGGCGTAGCTGGACTAGCATCAATCGGCACGGCAAATAGCTTGGGTGCGGTTGTGAGGGCATTTGATACGCGTCCTGAAGTCAAAGAACAAGTGCAATCTATGGGTGCGGAATTTTTGGAAATAAACATAGAAGAGGAAGCAGGCGGTGGCGATGGCTATGCAAAGGTAATGAGTGAGGCTTATATAAAAGCTGAAATGGAGCTTTTTGCCACCCAAGCAAAAGAAGTAGACATTATCATCACTACCGCGCTTATCCCGGGCAAGCCCGCTCCCAAACTCATCACCAAGCAAATGGTAGAATCTATGAGGCAGGGCAGTGTGATTGTGGATTTGGCAGCCCAAAACGGCGGTAACTGCGAGCTAACAAAAGCAAACGAACTAATAGTTAGCAAAAATGGCGTAAAAATCATCGGCTATACGGATTTGCCCTCACGCTTGCCTACGCAAAGCTCACAGCTATATGCGACAAATGTGCTAAATCTGCTAAAGCTAATGTGTGAGAAAAGCCAAGCTATCCAAGAAAGTAAAGAAAGTAAAGAAGGCAAAGAAAGCAAGCTAGAAATTGATTTTGATGATGAGATTTTGCGCGGTGCGTGTGTTTGCAAAGACGGGCAAATCACTTTCCCACCACCACCTATAAAAGTCTCTGCTACAAAAAATCCCGCAGATGATTTGGTAAAATCTAGCCAAAAAGATTCTACTAAAGAGGATTTGGCAAAAAAG
Source organism: Helicobacter macacae MIT 99-5501 (assembly GCF_000507845.1). NCBI lineage: Bacteria > Pseudomonadati > Campylobacterota > Epsilonproteobacteria > Campylobacterales > Helicobacteraceae > Helicobacter > Helicobacter macacae. The sequence goes on from NZ_KI669454.1 coordinate 1,165,069, forward strand.
GATAGCGCACAAAGTGGGGTGGATTCTAGCAAATCTTGCCCGCTAAGAAAGATTTGGCACAAATATTCTAGCTACGCGCCACTTGGGTTTGGGATTGTAGGGATTTTGGCGTTTTTTGGGATTTGTGCAAATGCGCCGAGTGAGTTTTTGTCGCACTTTATGGTGTTTGCACTTGCGTGTGTGGTGGGCTACTATGTCGTGTGGAATGTAAATCACGCACTTCACACCCCGCTAATGAGCGTTACAAACGCCATTTCTGGCATCATCGTGGTGGGGGCATTGCTACAAATGGGCGAGGGAAGCCTAATTAGCGCGCTTGCTTTTGTGGGTGTGTTTATCGCTAGTATCAATATTTTTGGTGGATTTTTCGTTACGCAGCGAATGCTAAAAATGTTTCGCCTTGATAGAGATGATAAGCAAGAGGGCAAAACTACAAAATCTAGCAGTGCCAAAACTAGCAATGCTACTAAGTCTGGCAATGTGAAATAAGGAGGCAAAATGTTTGATACTTTTTTTGACAATGCAAATCTAACAAACGGTGCTTATATCATTGCTTCGATTTTGTTTATCCTCTCTCTTGCTGGACTATCTCAACACAAAAGCGCGAAAAGAGGCAATCTTTTTGGCATAGCAGGTATGGCTTTAGCCCTCTTAGCGACAATATTTAGTGGCGATATAGGCAATCTCGCCCTAATCATCGCAGCTATGCTACTAGGTGGTGGCATAGGAGTGATTTTAGCCCAAAAGGTAGAAATGACACAAATGCCCGAATTAGTAGCGATTTTGCATAGCTTTGTGGGGCTTTGTGCTGTGCTAGTGGGACTAAATAGCTTTATAGGCGATTTACAAGATTCTAGCAGATTGGTTGAGCAGCTAGAATCTAGCGGGCTTGATTCTGGGCTAGAATTTGGACTAGGGCTTATGTTGCCATTTTTTGGTGCGGATTCTGCTGGACTTGATGAGATTGGCAATCCTGCAAGTGCAAATCCAATCCACCTAGTCGAAGTGTTTTTGGGTGTGTTTATCGGGGCGGTTACTTTCACAGGCTCGCTTGTAGCGTTTGGCAAACTTCGTGGAATCCTATCTGGCGCACCGCTAAACTTGCCTTTTAAACATTATTGGAATCTAGCCGCGCTTGTTTTGTCATTTATCGCGCTTATCGTGTTTGTAGCTAGCGATGATATGCTTCCACAAATCATCGCTATAAGTGCTATGCTATTTATCGCGCTTGTCTTTGGCTGGCATTTAGTCGCTTCTATCGGTGGAGCAGATATGCCTGTGGCTGTGTCTATGCTAAACTCATACTCGGGCTGGGCTGCAGCTGCAGCGGGGTTTATGCTAGGAAATGATTTGCTTATCGTTACAGGTGCGCTTGTGGGTAGCTCTGGGGCGATTCTCTCATACATTATGTGCAAGGCGATGAATCGCTCATTTATTAGCGTGATTGCAGGGGGGTTTGGCACAGATGGAGGAAGTGCTAGCGCAGATGAGGGAGGAGAATACACACAAATAAGCCCCGAGCAAGTAGCCACACTGCTAGGAAACGCAAAATCTGTCATCATAACCCCGGGCTATGGACTAGCAGTCGCGCAAGCCCAATACCCTGTCTATGACTTGACAAAAAAGCTCCAAGATAGAGGAGTGGAAGTGAGGTTTGGCATACACCCTGTGGCAGGGCGACTCCCGGGACATATGAATGTATTGCTAGCAGAAGCAAAAGTGCCTTATGACATCGTGCTAGAAATGGAGGAAATAAACGCAGATTTCCCAAGCACTGATGTCGTGCTAGTCATCGGTGCAAACGACACAGTAAACCCAAGCGCACTAGATGACCCAAATAGCCCCATAGCAGGTATGCCTGTGCTTGAGGTATGGAAAGCAAAAAGTGTGATAATGTTTAAACGCTCGATGAATACGGGCTATGCGGGCGTGCAAAATCCGCTATTTTTCAAAGAAAATACCAAAATGCTTTTTGGCGATGCTAAAAAGAGTGTGGAGGCGATTTTGGGTGCATTGCAATAATAAATCTGCAAAAGAGATTCTAGCTCAAATAAAGATTCTAGCCAAAGATAGATTTTTGTAAGGGTTTGCCAAATCAAATCCTAGAAATCAAACTACCAAAACTAAAGCATAAGGACAAAATAATGACAGCACGACAAAGAATCTCAAAAATCCTAAGTCCCCTAAAATCCCACGACAAAAACGCTATCAAAATCTTAAACAGCATTTTTTTAGCATTTGGAATGTGTCTATCCGCCCTGCAAGCTAGCACACTAAAGTGTCAGCTAAAAGCCACTCAATATCCACAAAGCTACAAAATTTCCCAAAAAGAACAACAAGCCCTAAGCCTAATCACCCAATCCATACAACAGCCAAATAGCACAGAAATCATCAAAAAACTTGCCACGCTAGATTCCACTCTTGGCAAACTCTATATCTTGCAACTTCACTCCTTGCTAAACCAAATCAATTCCATACAAGCCACAGATGATAGCGAGATAAAGTGTCAGGCTTGCGTTGACTTTGCCAAAAGTGCGTTGTCTTTTGCCTTTGGTAGCGAAAAAAATCAAAATCACATAAAGGAGCTTTTAGAGCTAGATTCTAGCGCAAGGGTGGGCGAAGAGCTACTTTGCGTAGGGCTAGCTAGCAAAGATGCAAAGGCGTTGGTAGAGTCTTATGCACACTTCGCACTTGCAGGGGTAAATACTCGCGCGATAAATGCACTGCTTAGTGCGGTAAAAATGGGCGATAAAGACGCGGCTAGGATTTTGGAGTTTTTGCTTGATAATGGTGTGTATTTGGCGCAAAATACCCAAACTAGCCAAACACTAAAAAAAGCGATAAGTAGCGGGAATCTAAATAGTATTTTTACAAATTCTAGCAAGGATTTTGTGGTGCGTGAGTTTAACGCATATAGCAATGTGCTAGAAAATCTTTTTTATCAGTCTTTGCTTAGCAGGGGAGTTATCATAGATGAGCTAGATACTCGCTATGCCAACTTAAGCGTAGCGTCAAAAGCTGATAGTGCTAGCATTTTAGCCAAAGAGCTAGATAGGGCAAAATCCCTAAAGCAAGCCGTGATAGTAAAAATGTCTACTAACGAAAAAAATGAGTTTAATGAGGCACTAAAGTTTAAGCAGCATTTGCACAATGTCGATGAAACGCCTTATACTAGCACTTATTTAATCAAGCAGAATAAAAAATAAAACAAATAGAATCTAAAATATAGTGGATTTTATAAGTGTTTTCTAGCTTAGGCAAAGCTAGAAAATAGGGCTAGTGTAGGCTAGTGTTTTTTTGATATTTTTGCTATTTATGGGGCTTTTTCCATAGATTCCAAAGAAATTTGATAACTATGCTAAAAACTATGCCCTCTATCATCGCTGCTATCAAAAACGCATAATACATATCTTTGCTTATGGCATTCCAATCATCTGCGATTTTGGCAGTAACGACAAGAAAAGTCAAAGGCATAGCGTGGCTTAGTGCAAAAAGTGTGGTGCTTTTGGCACTTTTGAAATACCGAAAAAACGCCATATTTGCCGCTACAAGCCTTAAAACAAGCATAGCAACTGCAATATATACGCCCTCTAAAACATAGCTAGGATTTTGCAAAATCAGCTTCAAATCTAGCGTGCTTCCCACATAGACAAAAAATAGCGGGACAAAAAAACCAAACCCGATTTCATTTAGTTTGCCAACTAACTCGTGCTTATAAGAAAAAAATATCGCCACAATCGTCCCTGCCAAAAACGCCCCTAGCACTGCTTCTAAGTCAAGAAACAGCACCAATGCCACAAACACAATAAAAAGCATAACCACAAATCTAATATCGCGATTGCTCAAATCATCATAAGGCATAAGAAAGAGTTTGAAGTTTGGAAACCACCAAAATAGCATTTTAAACACCCAAAAAATCCCAACTACTCCAAGCATAAACACCAAAAGAACAGTTAGATTTTCATATAAACGCAACGAATTGCCATAATGATAAAATCCGCTGATAAGGGTTAGGATAGCGATACTTATGACTTCGCCTATCACGCCTACGGCTAAGGATATTTCTAGCCAAAGTTTGTCTTTGCCATAGTCTTTTATCAGCGTCATTATCATACCAAGACTCATCACAGGAAGTGCGGCGATAAAGACATTTGGTAGCTCCAATACAAGCACGATAATCGCTGTGAGTGCGTATAGCACGACAAAATACACCACCACGCTTTTTAGAAATCTTTTGCCAAGTCTGCTAAATCCGCGCAAATCCACCTCCATACCGCACAAAAACATCAAAAACAAAAATCCAACCTTTGCCATAAGCTCAAAGGCTTCACTATGGCTAAACACGCCAAAATACACACCAAAACAACCCAAAAACATTTCTACCACGACTATGGGGATACGCGTGAGATTGGCAAGTATTGGGGCGATGACTATGCAAATAGCAATGATAGAAAAAGCGATAAAAATATCTAGCAGAATGTTTTCCATTTTTGGCTTTGATTCCTTGTGAAGTTTGTGAGTTTGGTAGATTTTGGCAACTTTTGTTGATAAGATTTTTAGAAGTTTTTGCTTCTAGCCTTTCTAAATCGGTAGTTTTTTGCTTTGATTTTAGCTTGATTTTGGCTTGGGATTGGCAAACGGCTATAAAAACAACGATAAAATCAAAAACACAAAAACACGATTGCATTTGTTTGGAATTTTAGTTTGATTGTATTTTTATACTTTCAAGCAAAAAATCAAAATTTTATGAACCTTGTTTGTTTATTTTTCTTGTTAATTTTTGGCTAAATTTTATAAATCTCACTCAAAATAGCTATCAAAATGAGAATTTTTAAGAGATTTTAAAAAAATATTTTTATGAAAAATTTGGTATATAAATCTTACAAAACCATTATAAATAGGGAAATATGAGTTTTTTTACTTTCGCATTTTTTTGGTATTTTTAAGAATATTCGATAAACAATCTCATTTCTAATAAAACTTTAAGTTTTCTTGTATTATAATCCCACTCATATTTTTCACAATCAAAGGAGTAACAATGGATTTTGCAGAAGTCATAAAGGGATACATTTCCCATATGAATGACCACCACAGCAAAGAGCTAGAAGCATTGCTTAAAAAATTTGGCAATGTAGATGAACCAAAAAATGTCCTCTTAGAAAGTATTGATTTAGAGGGGCTAGACATAGCTCATAGCGGGGGCAAACTTCGCGTAGAATTCCCTCAAAAAGCCACGCAAGAAAATCTACGCGACACGATTATTGAGCTATGCAAGAGCATTGAGCAAAGCAAGGATTTGGGCAAAGTAGAAAGAGAGATAGTCGAGTTTGCCAAAAGTTTTGGTTCTGCTTGCCTTGCTACGCTTAGTCCAAAAGGCGAGGTGCTTTGCACTTACGCGCCTGTAATTCATCATAAAGAGAAATTTTTTATCTACATTAGCGAGGTTGGAGAGCATTTTAGCTCTATCAAGTCTCACCCTGAAAATATTGAGCTAATGTTTTTAGAAGATGAGAGCAAGGCAAAATCTGTGATTTTGCGCAAAAGGCTTCGCTACCGCGTAGAGCCTAGATTTATACAGCGAGGTAGTGGGGAGTTTGATGAAGTCTATGATAGCTTCATAGAGCAAAGTGGTGGAGGTGGCGGAATCAAAACCATACGCGATTTTGCAGATTTCCACCTTATTGAGCTTAAGCCACAAGGCGGGCGATTTGTCAAAGGATTTGGAGAGGCATATCTCATAAAAGATGGCAAAGCTAGCCATATCACAGGCGGTGCTGGTGGTGGCTCTCCACACAAATTCCCACACAAAGGAGCATAGCACAAAAACCAACTAAAGGTGTAAGAGTAACTAAAGGCGTAATAGGGTAGGTTGAGCGGTGGGTCTCCTTTAGTTGTTGTGATTTGTTTAGGTAGCTTGTGAGATTTCGCGCAAGGTTTTTACAAAATCTTGTAGCCAAGTCTTGCAAGCAACGCCTAAATGGCATTATCTTCCTTTTCAACGAAATACCCCTTTTCTCTACTCTCTCCTTTGGGAATTGGGGATTTCGTTTTTATCACTCTCTATTAGTATTTCTTTTTTTATTTCTGCTTATTTTTTCTTTTTAGTATATTTTGCTATAATTACGCAATCACGCACGGCTTGACACGCGTTTTCGTGTTTTTATAATCCTCAACAAATCTCCACAAAGGCATACTAATGATAGATATAAAGCTACTTTTAAACGACTTTGACGCCATAGCCCAAAAGCTATCCACTCGCAATCTACCAAAAGAACAACTAGAAAACCTATCAAACCTCGCCAAAAACTACAAATCACAAAAACAAGCCCTAGAATCCCTGCAAGAATCACAAAACAAAGAATCCAAAAATTTTGGCACACTAATGGCGCAAAAGCGCGATAAAAACGACAGCGAAGTGCTAGCCCTAAAAGAAAAACTAGAATCAAACAAATCCCAAATATCCAAAAACGAAGCACTTGTAAGAGAAGCAAAAGAACAGCTAGATTTTGTGCTAGCTCAAATCCCAAATATCCCTGATGAATCCACGCCCATAGGCACAGACGAGAATCAAAATGTCGAAATAGACCGTATCCTTACTCCAAAAGAGTTTAGCTTCACTCCAAAGGAGCATTGGGAGCTAGCCGAGTGGCACAACAAACAAAGCGACAGCAGGAGGAAATGGATAGATTTCGGCGCGGGTGTGAAGCTAGCAAAATCTCGCTTTAGTGTTTTGCGAGGGCAGGGGGCTAGATTGTCTCGCGCACTTATAAACTTTATGCTTGATATGAATGAAAAGGCTGGATTTGAAATCATCTCCACGCCTGTAATCGTAAATGAGAAAATGCTCTTTGGCACGGGGCAGTTGCCAAAATTTGAAGAAGATATGTTTAAAATCGCCCAAGACAATCTAGAGCAAAGCGCAGAATCACACGAGCTAGACAATGAGGCACAATCTAGCGAGTCCAAAAGCGCACTCTATCTTATTTCTACTTCTGAAATCACTCTTACAAATCTCTACAACGACACAATCATAAACGCAGATGATTTGCCTATTTGTTTGACGGCTCAAACCCCTTGCTTTCGCAAAGAAGCGGGAAGTGCGGGGCGAGATACGCGTGGCATCATTCGCCAACACCAATTTGACAAAGTAGAGCTAGTAGCTATCACTCACCCAAGTCAAAGTCAAGCTATGCAGGCAAAAATGATAGAATGTGCTAGCTCGATTTTGCAAGCACTAGAGCTACCTCATAGGCTTGTGCAGTTGTGTAGCGGGGATTTGGGATTTAGTGCTAGTAACACTGTGGATATAGAAGTGTGGTTTGCAGGGCAGGGGAAATATCGAGAGATTAGCTCGGTGTCAAATACGCGTGATTTTCAAGCGCGTAGAGCAAAAATCCGCTACAAAGAAAATGGCAAAAACGCCCTTGTGCACACGCTAAATGGCTCTTCACTTGCAGTGGGGCGATGTCTAGCTGCGATAATGGAGTATTACCAAAAAGAAAATGGCGAGATAGAGATTCCCAAAGTTTTGATTCCATATATGGCACGAAATGTGCTAGATAACTAACTAATGGCGTGGTTTGTCGCCACCGTGAAATCTGCTAGCGCACAAGCAAAATAGCCTAATTTTGTAGCTACATATTTCGTAATTTTACACGAGAGAATGTGAAGGGGAAAAATGCCACCAGAGCCAAGTAATATTAACAGCATACAAGAAACACAAGCTAGTGAGCAAGCTAGCGCAAATGCAGGTGGCAAACTTGGTGGGCTAGGCCAAAAAATATCTGCATATTTAGACCCACTTGTTGCACCACTTTTAGAAAATCCTACTTTTGAGAAAATCTACAAAAACAAGCCACTTTTTTTTGGGATTTTGGGCGGTGTGCTTGCACTCATCATCGCACTTATCATCGTCCTTATCCTAGCCCTATCGCCCAAAAGCGAAGAGGACGAGGAAGAGGAATTCACAGAGAGGACTTACACGCAAGCAGAGATTGATGAGATTGTAAATACTCCTTTGCCAGAAGCAAGTGATGAAATCAAAGAATCCAATATGGACAATCTAATCATCAAAGGAAATCTATTATTTCAGCAAGGCTTACACAAGGAAGCCTATCAGGTTTTTCGCAAAATCGCGGATTTTTCTCAATCCATAGCCAACTACAATCTAGGCACAATCCAACTAAAAAACAACTCCTATGAAGACTCTATCGTGGCGTATTCTGACTCCATAGAAACAGGGCAAAATATCTCGGCAAGCTCGATAAATGCAGCGATTGCCGCGCTAAAAATCAATCGCTATGATTTATCAAGCCATTACCTAAATCTAGCGCGTGAAAATCTAGCCGAAATCGCAAATGAGCCGTTTTTTAGCTACGCTTACGCGCTACTTTCCTACTACAAGGGCAACTACTTTGAGACACTCTCCCCCTTGCTAAACCCAAATTCCAAAGACTTCACTACCCAAAACGCAAGGCTTGCAGCGCATATTTTTACGATTTTTAGCGATGATGAAAACGCGCTAAAAAATATCCAAAAAGTAGCTACTCCAAAAGATGACAAAACCATAGGGCTACTTTATGCGCGAATGGCACAATACCCAAAAGCAAAAACACACTTGATGAACTATCTAAGGGCAAATCCAAGAGATATTGATTCTATGCTAGCACTAGGGCTTATTGACTTAAAGCTTGGGAATTATATGGGTGCGGCAAATTCGCTAGAATCTATCGCTTCAAATAGGGGATTCCAAGAAAAAGCACAAAAAATTTATCCTATCAAAGTGATAATCAACCCCGAGCTTTTTGATATAGCTTTGGCTCAAAGAATGTTTTGGGAAAGGGACTTTGAAAACAAAGACAAACTAGGCTATAAAATGCTTTTTTATTACGCGCCATATCGTGTGTTTGACGCAAAGAGGGCATTAGAAGAAATCTCTCAAGCCTCAAGCCTTACGCATATCAATATCACAGAGGGCAAAAATATGCTACTTCGTAGCTCTACGACTTCCAAAATCGATAAGCAGATTCTAAGGACGCTTGTAGAGCTTGAGAGTAAAAATTTACGCGAAGCACTTGGCTTTTTGCAAGAAGCAACCAAAAACAATCCCAATCACGCGATTTTGTATTATAACTTAGGGCTTGTGCTAGCGCAACTAGGGCATTATGATGATGCGTATTCGCATTTTATCCGCGCGTATTATTTAGACCAGAGTGATTATATATCAGGGATTTTTGCCGTTCTAGCAGGTAGATTTAGCAACAAAAACACCAATAGAATCAATAATGATTTGCTACAAAGATTTTATGATGAGGAGATTGGCGATTCTACAAAAAAGGCATATATCGAAAACTTCCTAAACTACCTAAATGACAATCAATTCCAAGAGCGAGATTGGATAAAAAACGCAAAAGTCAAAGAACCGATTTATTATGTGCTTGAGTTTATCTACGCGCTAAAAAGCAAAAACAAAAAAGAAATGCTAGAAAACATAAACGAGCTTAAAAATATCTATCCAAACGACATTGTGGCAAATATTTTATCTATCCTTGTGGGTAGCTTTGGGGATAATCTCCAAGATATAAGCATAAGTATGTATAATCTTTTTAACCAAAAATCCCTTGATTTGCGTCCTTTGCATTTAGGTGGTGCTTTTCCTAGAGAGCTATATGTCTACACAGGATTTGTAACAGGCTCACTGCAAAATCAAGCCCGCATAATGCAAAACTACCTTATCGCAAATGAGAGCGACCCTAGAGGCACTATGCAAACACTCGGTGCGATATATCTCTATCAGAGAGAATTCCAAAAAGCATATAGTATTTATACCACGCTTGTAGATGAGCTAAAAGAGGGCGATAGTCATACGCGATTTTTAGCTGCGGTAAGTGCGGTGGGTGCGGGCAACTATCCTGATGCTGTGCTACTGCTTCAGCTAGCCAAAATGGAAACACCCACCGCTTATGAAGCGCGATATGGGCTAGGGCTACTCTACCACGCTGCAAACAATCTAAAAACCGCCGCGCTTAATTATAATTTTATCGCTGTGCCAAATTTTCACTCCCAATTTTTTGATTTCCAAATCGATACGCAAAAAATCCACTCCTATGAACTTGTAAGCAAAAACAACGGCAATCCAGAAGACAACCCCCCAAATCCTACGCAAGAAGTGGATACAAAATCCGCACAAAATCAAAGCCCTACACAGCAAAGTGTGCAACAAAGCGCACAACAAAATCCACAACTTGATGAAAATCAGTTACCACAGCCCACACAACAGCCCGTAACAAATCCGCTTTTAGATACTTAAACGCGCTTAAAGTCTTAAAAATGTCTCATCTCCTAGATTCTCTAAATCCTAAACAAAAAGAAGCCGCTACGCATATTGATGGAGCATTGCTAATCTTAGCAGGTGCAGGCAGTGGCAAAACAAAAACACTTACTTCGCGCTTAGCCTACCTCATAAAAGAAGTTGGGATTTCCCCAGATTCTACGCTTACTCTTACTTTTACCAACAAAGCCGCTAGCGAAATGAAAGAGCGCGCACTAAACTTGCTTAGAGAATCTAGCAACAAAAATGGAGCAAAAGAAGCAAACTTTGCTCAATCTTTTTTGTCATTACCACCACCACTTTTATGCACTTTTCATCGCTTTGGTTTGCTTTTTTTGCGACTTCATATTTCATACTTAGGACGAGAAGCTACTTTTACACTTATAGACACTGATGACCAAAAGCGAATTATAAAGCAGATTGATTCTAGTATGCAAACAGCGATGATTCTTGGCTATATCTCAAACCAAAAAAACGCACTCATTTCAGCAAAAAATGCGACACTATCTGCCAAAACTCCACAGCAAAAAATGCTAAGCAAAATCTATGAAAAATATGAGGAATTTTTGCTAAAAAACAATATGGTGGATTTTGATGATTTGCTGCTATTAAGTTTTAGGATTTTGGATAGTGATGAAAATCTATGCGCTCAAACCTCGCAAAAATACCAATACATTATGGTTGATGAATACCAAGATACAAACCTTTTGCAAGTGGCATTGCTAAAAAAACTTTGCGCCACTCATCAAAATCTATGTGTGGTGGGCGATGATGACCAGAGTATTTATAGTTGGAGAGGGGCTGATATAGGCTATATTTTGGGATTTGCCCAAAGTTTTGATAACGCAAAAGTCATCAAACTAGAATCAAACTACCGCTCAAAAGCACCCATACTAGAAGCTGCAAATGCCCTAATCGCGCACAATACCTCACGGCTAGGCAAGCAGCTAGAATCCACGCGCGGGCAGGGCGAAAATGTTGAGCATATTTATAGCTATGATGAAAACGCAGAAGCAAACACTATCGCACAAAAAATCGCTAAACTCATAAATAATGGGATAAATCCACAAGAAATTGCGATTTTGTTTCGCCTAAACGCCCTCTCAAGAAGCATAGAAGAGGGGCTAAATCGCGCTAAAATTCCCTACAAACTCATCGGCGCGATTCGATTCTATGAGCGAGCGGAGATAAAAGACATTTTGGCATATTTCCGCCTTGTAGTAAATATGAGTGATGATTTTAGCCTAAAGCGAATCATAAACACACCAAAGCGAGGCATAGGAGAAGTGGTGCAAAAAAAGATTTTCTCCCTTGCAGAATCGCTTGGCATAAGCGTCTTTGAAGCATACAAATTAGGGCATTTGGATTCTATTTTGCGCCCTGCACAAAAAAACGAGCTAGAAAAACTTTTTGTGATTTTGCAAGATTTGCAAAAGGTGCTAGAGGAAAGTCCGCTAAAGTTTTTGGCTGATTTTGGGGAAAAAATCCAAATCATTGATGAAGTCAAAAACAAACACGATGAAATCGACAGACTAGCAAATGTGCACGAATTTTATGGATATTTTCGCGACTATATCACACAAAATCCACACAACTCTTTGAGTGATTTTTTGGGCGATTTATCGCTTAGCTCTGGGCTAGATGTGCCATTGCAAGATTGCGTATGTCTAATGAGCGTGCATAGCGCAAAAGGGCTAGAATTTGAATATGTTTTTGTGGTGGGAATGGAAAAAGGATTTTTCCCTCTTATGCGTGATGAGAGCGATTTAGAAGAGGAAAGGAGGCTTGGCTATGTGGCTTTTACCCGCGCAAAAGACAAGCTATTTACTTCAAGTGTGCGCTCAAGGTTTTATAAAGGCAGGCGCGAGATTATGGACTTATCGCCTTTCCTCTATGAAGCAAATATATTACAAAAAAACACCAAAAGCAATGAGCTAGATGAAATCCTACTAGATAGTCCAAGTAGTCAAAATAGCGATAATGATGGGGACAACACATATCGCTTTAGAAATGGCGAGGCTGTGAGGCACAAAATCTTTGGTGCGGGTGTCATAAAAGAAGTGCAAGGCGACAAACTGCATATCAATTTTGGCGGAAATGTGCGCGTGATAATGCAGGATTTTGTAGAAAAAATCTAAACTAAAATCAAAGGTGTCTAAATGTGGCTAAAAAAAATACTAAAAATTTGCAAGAATTTTGGCAAGATTTTTGGGGTAGTGTGCTTATGTGTATGTCATTTTGCTTTGGCAATGCAAAATAACGCACAACAAAATATGCAAGATGAAATAAGCCCACAAATGGACTTGCAAACACAAGAATACATAATCACAAATGAGGAGGGCATAAAAGAATATATTCTCTCTCAATACAAGGCATTGTATCCGCACTTTGAGCTAGAAAGCATAAGCATAGATATGCCAAAAAGCCTAAATCCGCAAGCCAAAATCCGCAAACTAAGCCTGCCAAGTAGCGCTACCAAAAAGCCAAATGGGACGATTATCGCTACGATTTTGCAGGGCAAAGGAGTGGTTTCTGTGCCTATTGGCTATCATATCTATGCAAATGTCCTCATAGTCCAAGCAACACTATCAATAAAAACAGGCACAGATATAACACAGCAAAACACACAAACACAATGGATAAGCATCTCTGCCATAAAAGGAAATCCCCTGCCACCCCAAGAGATAGGAAATGTCTCTGCTCGCTCGCTTATCCCACCAAACTCTATCATTACCCGCGATAAAGTCCAAGAGCGGATTTTGGTTCGCAAAGGCGACAAAATCACAGGGCTTTATAAATCACAATCTATGCAGGCTCAAATCGCGCTAAAAGCCCTGCAAAACGGCTCAAAAGGCAATATCATAAAAGCGCAGAATCTCCAAAGTGGCAAAATCTTGCAAGTGCGGATTGTCGATGAGGGAGTGGGCGAGATTTTGTAAAACACTTTTTGGTATAATGACAAATAAAAATGCTTCAAATGCTTCATAAAGCACATTAGCACAAACCAAACACCAAAAGCCACAAAAACAAAAATAAGGAAAAGCAATGTTAAATCAAAAAAAAATGCGTGAGAAAATCATAAATCAAATAAGGATATTAGCTTTGATTTTTTGTAGTGTGTTTTTGGTGGATTTTGCTTTGGCAAGCGAGCTAGAATCAACACAAACAAGCCAAGTGCTAAACACCGACACTACTTACAATCTTTTGCAAATCAAAGCCTTTGATTCTGCAATCAAGCATTCTCTTGTCTTGCTTGAAGTGGCTTTTATAAATGCAAAGCTAGAATCCTATGCTAGTCCCTTGATACTTCGAGTGATTTTATCACTCATTGCATTTGGGTTTTTGTGGCTATTTCGTAGGATTTTGACACGACTTGTTATGTGGCTTATTAGTCTTAGTTTTCATCTAGCCAAGCAGGATAAAGATGCGCAGAGCAAAATCCAGCGTGAGATTATCAAGCCTGTTTCGCTGTTTTTGTTTTTATTAAGCCTTGATATAAGTATCAACATTTTGTATTATCCAAGCCTTAGTCCAAAGGAGCTAGAAAAATGGTTTTCTGTGGGCTATGTGGTAAATTTTGGGTGGTTTATCATTATCGCACTTAGGGGCTATGCAGCGGTGTTTATAAGCACTATTACCCAAAAAAACACCACGCAGCATTTTCGCAAAGAAGTGCTAAATCTTTTGTTAAAAATTGCGTATTTTTTTATCGTCATCATTATGCTTTTGTGGATTTTAAAAATCTTGGGCTTTAATATTTCAGCAATCATCGCTTCACTCGGGCTTGGTGGGCTAGCTGTGGCACTAGCTGTCAAAGATATGCTTGCCAATTTTTTCGCCTCTGTAATGTTGCTTTTTGATAATTCGTTTTCACAAGGCGATAGAATCGAATGTGGTGGCGTAGATGGCGTAGTGGTAGAGATGGGACTGCGCCGCACGACTATCCGCACAAGTGATAACGCCCTAGTGCTTGTCCCAAATTCCGAGCTAGCAAACAAATCTATTATAAATTGGAGTCGCAGAAAAGCGGGCAGGCTTATAAAGCTAAATATAGGACTTACATACTCTACTTCACGCGAGCAGGTGTGTGAGTGTGCCAAAGTGATAAAAAATATGCTACTAGAGCACCCCAAAATCGCCAAAGATAGCGACGAAAAAGAGGGGCTAGATTTTAGCATTTCTTTTAAGCAAGATATTATTTCGGTTGATGATTATCTAGGCTACAAAGGTAGCGTATATGTCGTGCTTAATGAGCTAAGCGATAGCTCAATAGATATTTTGGTGTATTGCTTTAGCAAAGCCATAAGCTATGGGGAATTTTTGCTTACAAAAGAGGAGATTTTGCTAGAGATTATGCACATCGTAGAATCTATGGGACTTAGTTTTGCATTCCCAAGTCAAAGTGTGTATATCGAGCAAGTGCCACAAAACCCACAAAACACGCTTGCAAACATACCACAAAAGACAACATAACAAAAATAGACATTTATAGATTCTATGCAAAATATAGTTTTTGCTAGATTTTATATTTTATGTGCGCTATAAATTTTGCATACAACGCTGTATTTTTCAAGGCTACATTTTTGCCATAAAAGATGCGTTGATTCTCATTATTTGTGTATTTTTGATAAAAGCTAATAATTAAACTCAAAATAATGATTTTTATATTACAATAACGATTTAAAAAATCACTAGATGATTTTAGAAGATTTTTCGTGGATTTTTATCAGCTATATTTTCGCGTAAAATCCACATAAAAAGCACTTGTAAAAACTTGCAAATACATTCACAAACAAGCCAAATCTAGCCAAAAATCTAATGGAGTAGCACTATGACAAAAACCCCTCCCTCACAAACCTCACAAAACACCCATTCTACTTCCCAGCTTACAATAGCCCTTGTCGGTCAGCCAAATGTCGGCAAAAGCTCTCTTATCAACGCTATAAGTGGCGCAAATCTAAAAGTAGGTAATTTTAGTGGCGTAACGGTGCAAAAAGATGAAGTGCGCTTCAGCTACAAAGACACACAAATAAATATCGTGGATTTGCCCGGGACTTATAGCCTAAATGACTATTCGCCAGATGAAAAAATCACCAAAGATTTTTTGGAATCTAGGCAATATGACATCGTGCTAAATGTGCTAGATTCTACCAATCTAGCGCGAAATCTAGCTCTAAGTGCGCAAATAATGGGACTTGGTGTGAAGTGCGTGCTGGGACTAAATATGATAGATGAGGCAAAAGCCGATGGAATAGAGATTGACACAGAGCTATTAAGCGAGATATTGGGCGTGGCTTGCATACCTATTTCAGCGCAAAAACGACACAATATCCACGCACTATTTGATACGCTCATAGATACGCACAATAAGCCATTTTGCGAGCCAAAGCGCATTTATGATGATTTATTAGAATCTAGCATTGGCAAAATTGAGGAGTTTTTGCTCCAAAAAAGTTTTTATGAGCTAAATTCTTATCCTAGCCAAAAAGAAGCACTCTCAAGTAGAATCATAGCGATTTTGCTACTTCGGCTTGATACAAATCTGTATGCTTATTTGCACGATAAGCCTTGCTATACGCAAGTTACGCAGTTTGTCAATGAGGTAAGCGCAAATCTCACAAAACAAAGTGGGGAGGAAAATATCCAAAGCATTTTTAACCAAGATTCTATAAGCTTCGCACAAGGCGCAGCCCAAGAAGTGCTAAGCTATAAAAAACCACCCCTGCTAGATGAAGCAAATCTAGTGCGAGAAACAAGCACAGATTTTGCAATCTCCACAGATTCGCTAGATTCCACACAAAGCCAAACAAGTCTAAAACCTAGCACAAACTCTACAAAATCCCCCCTCAAAAACTTCTCTACAAGCCTCTCTACACATTTTGGCAAAAATTTTCGCAAAAAAGATTTTGATATGCCAAGCTCACTAGAGCGCACAAAACGCATAGATTTTATTTTGCTTCACAAATTTTTTGGCTTGCCTATTTTCTTTTTGCTTATGTTTTTGCTTTTTGAGATGACTTTCTATGTCGGTGGTTTTGCAAAGGACTACATAGAGGATGGTTTTGCCAAGTTTGGGGAGTTTTTGGGCGAAGTGCTTGCAAGCCACCCTCAAGCTATCTCACTTATCTGTGATGGCATCATCGGTGGTGTGGGCACGGTGCTAGCATTTTTGCCGCTCATTGCGGTGCTGTATTTTGGGATTGCGATTTTGGAGGGGAGCGGATATATGGCTAGAGTGGCGTTTTTGTTTGACGGATTTTTGCACAAATTTGGCTTGCACGGCAAAAGTTTTATCCCTATGATTGCGGGGTTTGGCTGCTCTGTGCCTGCATATATGGCGACCCGCACGCTAAAAAACCAAAACGAGCGACTTATCACGCTTTTTGTGATTGGCTTTATGAGCTGTTCGGCTAGATTACCTATTTATGTGCTATTTGTAGGGGCATTTTTCCCTGAAAAATACGCTGGATTTGTGCTTTTTGGGATTTATGTGCTTGGTGGGGCGGTGGCACTTATGATGGCAAAAGTGCTAAAACTATCGCTTTTTCGTGGCAGAGATGAACCATTTGTAATGGAAATGCCAAAATACAGAATCCCAAATTTTCGCACCGTGTGGTTTAGTATCTGGGGCAAGGTGGTTATGTTTCTAAAAAAGGCTGGTGGATTTATCCTTATTGCTTCTGTGCTGATTTGGTTTGCTTCACAATACCCCAAAAATCCCCAAATAGATGAAATCTATGAAGCCAAAAAACAAGAAGTGCTAGAGAGTAAAAACCTTAGCGAAGAGCAAAAAAACGAGGAAATCGCCCATCTAGAAAACGAGCAAAAAGAGAAGTTTTTGCGCGGGACTTACTCGGGTAGAGTAGGGGAGATTTTGGAGCCTGTGTTTGCTCCTATGGGGTTTGATTGGAGGTTGTCTATTTCGATAGTTACGGGGTTTGCAGCAAAGGAAGTTGTCGTATCCACACTTGGCGTTCTCTACTCACTTGGCGAGGGTGTAGAGGAGGACTCTAGTTCTTTGCAGCAAATGCTAAGAGATAGCATTTCTTTTCCTAGTGCGGTGGCATTTGTGGTGTTTGTGATGTTTTATATCCCTTGCTTTGCGGCGACTATTAGCTTTGGGCGTGAGGCTGGGGGAATCAAGTTTGTTGGATATTTATTTGTTTTTACTACTATTGTGGCATATATTTTTTCACTTATTTCGTATTGGGTGGCGTTGCTTGGGTATAGCTTTTTTATGCGGTAGCTAGGCTCTTGCAAGGGTTTTTTTAGATTGTCTTCAATATTTTTCTTTCGCAAAAAGGATAGCCTTGCTAGAGATATGCAATCACACAAAAAGCACACTGCCTCAAGGGATAGAATCTCGCTTAGATTCTACGGTCGGTGTGGTGCTTGAGAGTGTGCTAGATTTTAGGCTAGATTGCGCTTTGGATTCTGCTTCAAAATCTACTTTAGATTCCGCTTCTTTAGATTCCGCTTTGGGCTATTTTTGTCGTGATAGTAAAAATCTCTGTGAAAAAATCCATATCGAGCTAGTCTTTGTAAGCAGCGCAAAGATGCGTAAAATCAACAAAGAATTTTTAGCCAAAGACTATGCTACCGATGTGCTAAGCTTTCCTCTCATAGATTTCCCGCTTATAGATTCTGCAGATTCGCCTTTAGTAGATTTTTTGCTTGAAAAACTGCAAGATTTATCGCTAGATTCTAGCGAGTTTTTGCCATTATTGCTAGGCAGTATCGTTATAAACCTCCCTCTAGCACGCAAAAATAGCCTAAAATTTGCTCATAGCCTAGATGATGAAATCATTATTTTATTTATCCACGCGGTGCTACATTTGCTAGGATTTGACCACGAGAGAGATAGAGGAGCGCACAGGCAAAAAGAGCGTGAGATAATGCAAAAACTTGACTTATCCAAAAGCATAAAAAGCCTTATTTCTAGGGCGAGTTCTCCACAATGATTATTCACGCAATATTTTTGCAACAAAAAGCGGGAAAAACTTGATATGGAGTGAAAAATGAGCAAAAAGCATAGAAAACTTGTGGTTTTTAGCGGAGCAGGGCTAAGTGCGGACTCTGGGATGGCTACTTTTCGTGATAGTGATGGGCTATGGGCGAGCTATGACCCGCTTGAAGTATGCAATTTCAAAAATTGGGAGAAAAACTACGAGTTAGTGCATAGGTTTTATAACCTGCGTAGAGAGGAGCTAAAAAGTGTCAAGCCAAATGCTATGCACGAGTTTTTGGCTAACTTGCCCAATTTGCTAGCTAGAGAATCTATCGAAGTAATCTATCTCACCCAAAATGTCGATGACTTGCTAGAGCGAGCAGGCGCACAAAATGTAATCCACCTGCACGGAGAGCTAACCAAAATCATCTGCCCAAAGTGTCATCATATCAGCGATATAGGCTATGAATGCTTTGATAGCACTACTCCCTGTCCCAAATGCGCCAACAAAAAGCAAAAGCCAAAAATCGTGTTTTTTTATGAGAGTGCGCCACTATATGAGGTGATGAACGCGGTGTTTTTCTCGCTTGGCAAAGATGATAGTGTGCTTGTGGTGGGCACAAGTGGGAGTGTCATACCTATCGGTGTGATTTTGGGACAAAGTAGCGAGATAGGACTAAAAATCCTAAACAACCTCGCGCCATCGCCATATATCGATGAGGGATTGTTTGACAAAGTCATATATAGCAAAGCCATAGAAGCAATCCCACAAATCAAGCAAGAAATAGAAACATTTTTTGGAGTTTAGGGGTTTGCAGTGCTATTGGTCTTAAAAATTCAAAATTACTTAACTGTGCTACATTTGCTAGGGTTTGAGTGTGAGGGGATAAGGAGTGTATATACAAAAGGAGCGTGAAATAATGCAAAAATCTTGACTTATCTAAAAAAACCAAAAAGTCTTATTTTAGAGCAAGTTTTTCAAGTAAGTAAAATATTCTAGCAAGGTGTAAATAGTTTTTTTGCTGGTTAAAAACATAGTTTCAAGTTTTTTTTAGTTTTTGTAGTATAATATCAAGTTAGATTTTTCCTAAAGAATAAGGTATTTTATGGATAATGTAAAAAATTCGGAGTGCAAGATTGATATTGAGGGTGAGGAAACTCTCGATAACATTTCCAGCGATAATGATGAAATTTACCCACTCAGTTCTATTCGCATAGAAAAAGGTAGAATGAGCCTTTATGAAGTGAAAAGGCAATATGAAGAAAGAAAACAACTTGTTTTAGACCCTGAATTTCAAAGAGAATATGTTTGGACTCAAAAACAAAAATCTGAACTTATAGAATCTATACTAATGGGTATTCCTATTCCAATAGTGTATCTTTTTCAAACAAGAGATGCGCGTATTCAAGTTGTTGATGGTAGACAAAGGATAGGTGCTGTAATTGACTTTATGAATAATAAATTTAAACTTGCAGAATTAAAAATAATAAAAGACATAAAAGGTAAAAAGTTTGCAGATTTAAAACCAATACAGCAAAGAAAAATAGAGGATTATCAAATAGATACTTATCTCATACAGCCACCTACGCCCGAAAGGGTAAAATTTGATATTTTTGATAGAGTTAATCGTGGTGGAACAAGGCTAAACAATCAAGAAATGAGAAATGCACTATATCAAGGACAATCTACAAAATTATTAAAAGAATTAAGTGAATTAGACAGCTTTAAAAAAGCAACTAATAATTCAATCAAACCAAAACAAATGAAAGATAGATATATTATTTTAAGATTTATTGGTTTTTATTTATATTTTTCAAAACAACTTGATGGTATTGAATATAAGGGCAATATAGATGATTTTTTGGCAGAAGTAATGCAGTTTTTAAACAAAGCTGATGAAAAACTAATCAGTGATTTGAAAAATATATTTGATGAAACTATGGATTTTGCTCATATAAATTTTGGTGGTAATGTGTTTCGATTTAGTAGTGAGGGATACAAAAGAAATAAACGTCCAATAAATATGGCTTTATTTGAATGTTTAAGCTATATGTTTGCTTTGTGTGTAAAAAATAACATTGTAGTAAAAAACAATGAAGTAGAAAACTTAAAAAATAGCTTTGATGAATCTAATAAATTTGTAAGCGGAATTGATAATGTGCCAAATGTTGATTATCGGTTTAATGAAGTAAAAAAACTTATAGGAGCCGTGTAATGATAGAAAGCATCCACATACAAAATTTTAAAAGTATAGAGAATCAGGTTTTTGATTTTAAGCCAATCACTATACTTACAGGAACAAATTCTTGTGGGAAGTCAAGCATAATACAAGCTATACTTCTTTACTCTCACTATGCTGCTAGACGCGAGGAAAAATATAAGGCAAATTCACTCAAAAAATATATTGATAATCTTGGCGATACAAAATCACTTGTTTCTATTGCGCAAAATACTAATGAAAGAGAAAAAACTTTTATTCAACCAACAATAGACGGCTACAATGAATCATTTTTGTCTTTTGGTATTCATACTGATATTATTGGCTTAATAGAGACAAAAAAAGAAAAAATGTTGATTTTTGAGGAAAATTTATACTATATTTCCGCCAATCGTATAGGGCAAGAAAATTTACCGCAGAGTAATGAGTATGAAAAATGTGGTATAAATGGAGAATATATTTTTGGTTTTTATGAGGATAATAAAAATGTTAGACTACAAAATGAAAAACTTATTTTTAAAGATAAGATTAAAAACGGTAAAGAACCAACGGCAGAATCCCTAAGCGCACAAGTTAGTTTTTGGTTAAATAAAATTTTGGATTTAAATTTGATTCCTAGAACAGAAAGAATAGATAATACAAAAGTCAAGCTAATATATAAGAATAGTGATTTGCACAATTTTGATATTACTCCTTTTAATCTCGGTGCAGGAGTGAGTTATCTTGCAAAAATTCTTATTTTAGGGTTATCGCTTAAAGAGGGGGATATACTCATTGTAGAGAATCCAGAAGTGCATTTACATCCAAAAGCTATCTCTAAATTTGCCGAATTTTTTGTATTTTTAGCAAATGGTAGAGTCCAAGTCATTTTAGAAACGCACTCCGAACATATCATCAATAAAATGCGTTATTCTGTATTTAAAGGGCAAATTTCCAAAGACAATATACAAATTTACTACCGAGAAAGATTCGATACACCTTTTGAATCTATACAAATCAACGAAAAAGGTAAATATATCAATGAAAATAATGAGGTTATAGAATTTCCAAAGGGATTTTTTGATAGTGATTTAGATGAATTATTGGAGATGATGTAATGGATTTTTCTTTGGCAATAGATGATGATTTGGCTGAGGAGCTTTGTAAGTTTAGGACAAATCAACAATGCGATGTGGATAGAGTTGAAAAAATATTACATTATTATAAGGGCTATCCTCTCTTTACAAAAAGCTACTTTAAGAGATATTATGCGGATAAAAATATACAAAGCAATGTCTTACAATCCACTTCGCATATAGATTGGAATTCGTTAGAAAGCGTTTGCAAAAGCACCATATACAAAGTTATATTGTCTAGTCAAAGAAATGTAAGTTTTCCTTATGTTTCTATCTATGATGATAAGATAGAAAGTAATTTCACAGCAACTTTTTTCAAAAATGACCCCAGACAAAAAGCACTAGAACATTTAAGGTCTTTGTTGGAAAGTGCGAGGTGCATTTTTATTTATGATTTGTATCTTGCGAATAATTGGGCTAGTTTTATAAGTTTCGCACAAAAATGCTTTCCGCAAAAACAAATGAGTATATTTTATCCAAAAGAAATTGATTCAAGCAATAATGCAAATCCAAATATAGCAAAACTAACACAACAACAATGTGTCCAAATTACTCAAAATGGAAAAGGTTTATGGAAATTTAGTGTCGATAGAAATCATCAAATCTTTAGCAACTTGCACGACAGATACCTAATCATTGATAATAAAATTGAAGTCATATTTACAAGCGGAATACATCACTTAATAAATACAGATAAAGATTTCACATATATAGTTAGGCAGCTTAGCTATAAATAATTTTATGGCAGAATCGTAGAAAATTAAAGAAAACTAAAAAAATAAAACGCATACAATTACTTTTTGCCATTATGTTTTTATAGCATTTTCTCCTTATCTATATTTTTGCAGTTTTTGTTCTAGCTCTAGTCGCTCTAGTTCTAGTTTTTTGCTTTCTAGTTCTCGTTTTTTGCTTTCTAGCTCTAGCTTTTGATATTCAGGTGTTAATCTCACCATATCAAGCAGAATCTCAGAACACGCTCGTTGGTTGCCCAAATTACAGGCTTTGCCATAGTATTGCTTAGCGGTGGAACTATTTCTCTTCACACCTTGACCTCTATCATACATTTTCGCTACAACCAAACAAGCATCTGCCTGCATTAAAAATCCATCAATCGTATCACACGCTATTTCATAGTATTTCTTTGCATTATAGTAATCTTGCAAATCGTGATAAACACTTGCTAATGATACATATCCCAAATTATCCCCCAAAGCAATAGTTTTTTCAAAGTATGGTATCGCCTCTTTGTATCGCCCTGCAAAATAATAAATTCCCCCAACAAACGAACAATTACCTTTGCCTTTTTGTGCGTAGCACTGCTCCACACTTGGCAAACCATCGTTTATAAGTGCGTAGCACGAATTTTTGTCTCTATTGTCAAAGCAATTATGTCTAGCTCTCTGCCATTCATCATCACTCATCGCACCTATACTTACACTCACTACACTTGCCAAAATCCCACACGCTAGCACCAATCTTTTCATTGCCTTACTCCTTGTGTTTGTTTAAACTGCTTAAAAGTTTGATAATCTTCTTGCAAGATTTTATCAACAATATTTGATAGATTCTCTTTGTTTATATTTAGTCGATGAAAAATCCATTTTTGCTTGTCATTAAAATCACTTGAACCATAAACTTTCCCAAATAATGACAAGAAGTTTTTGACAGCTTTTTCTAGCGATTTTGAATCATCTTTATATGATTTCCAACCATTGTCAATTTTATCTACAATAGATTTTAGTAGAGTTTCATTTATTTCATCACTATTATTTGATTTATCAATGTATCTCATTGCTCCACAATAGCACGAAATATGCTGAAATAACAGATATGTAAAACATTCTTGTCCCCTATCATTTATCCATTTGTGCGATTTGTTGTGTTCTCTTACACATCCCTTGCAAATTTCAAATCTTAGATTCTCTATCCCCTCTATGCCTAGCCCGCCATCTACGAGATAAAACTCTTTTTGCGGCTTTGATTCTTCGCAGCCTTTGCATTGTATTTTGTCGCTATTTTGCATTTTTTGCCTCCTAGTTTTTATGATTTTCACAAGAAGCGATACTACAAAAAAAAAAAAAAAAACAGAATACTAATGTGGGGAAGTATGAGTGGATTTTGTGAAGTTTTGTGAAATTGAAAGAATTTTGAAATGTTTGAAATGTTGTAGAGGTGGATTTTGTTGGGATTTTATGGGATTTGTAAATTTTTAAATTTTGTCATACTGAGGTTTGGCACAAACCGAAGTATCTCAAAAAA
The DNA here is from genome assembly GCF_000507845.1 of Helicobacter macacae MIT 99-5501. Classification (NCBI taxonomy): domain Bacteria; kingdom Pseudomonadati; phylum Campylobacterota; class Epsilonproteobacteria; order Campylobacterales; family Helicobacteraceae; genus Helicobacter; species Helicobacter macacae. The sequence continues at coordinate 1,188,940 of NZ_KI669454.1, forward strand.
AAAATGCAAATTTACAAGAAATGCTTTTTTGGATATTTCGTTTTTTGCAAAAGCTCAATATGACAAATCTGCATTGAGATATTTTTGCTTGCGCTTAAATATGACAAGTTTGCGTTGAGATATTTCTCTTTCATTGTAAGTATGACAAATGTTTGGTTTCGCAAAGGGTAAGAAAATGTATTTTATGCAAAAAATCTAAAAATCAACCCACCCCCAAACCCCCTCCGCAAGGGAGGGGGTTTAAGAGGATAATCCCTTGATACTTCGGGCTTAAAAGCCATTTAAGTATGACAAATAATACAACCCAAATACGATAAAACTTTTATAAAATCTACTTTTTTAATGCAAATGCACCTCTCCTAAATCCCTCAAGCTAAGGGGGAGTGACTTTTTCTTTATTAAGCCCCCTCCCCAAATGATAAAAGTGTGGCAAAGTGAGTTTGCCTTTTTAAAAACCCCCTCCCTTGCGGAGGGGGTTTGGGGGTGGGTATCATACGCCATTACTAAAGAAACTGCGCTTTTTGCTTGTTTTGCGAGAATCGCAAGGCGATTCGTGGCAATATATGTTTTTATTTTGTAGATTGCCACGCTCACTTCGTTCGCTCGTAAAACAAGCGAAGTGAAGTTTCTTTAGTAATGGCGATGAATGTGGATTTCTTCATTGTGCTTTGCCACCACCTCGCAAAACTAACGAAGCGAAGTTTCTTTAGTAGTTACGAGTTTTTTGATATTTTTTTTGCAAAAATCAATATAGCAAAATAGAATTTTAGAGATACTTCACTTTGTAAAAAAATATCAAAAAAAATCCACAGCCAAAAAAACCGACAAAAACAAAATTAGATTTTATGTTTTTATGTCTAGCAGGTTGTTTTCTAGCTCTAGCAGCGGCTCTATCACGCTATCCACATATACGCGCAAATCACACTCCACGCCCAAATCCTCCCTATGCTTTTGCAAAGCAAGTGCGATTTTTTCGCTCATCACCCAAAGCTGTGCTAGTAGCTTATCACTAGAGCTTTTATCCCCCTCCTCTCCTCTACTCCTCCCATCGCTACAATCGCTAAACACACCCCTTATCGGTCCTAAAGAGGGGAAAATACCATAAAATTCTACTTGATTTTTGCGCGATTTTTTTTGCGCTATTTGTAGTAAATGCTCTTTGCCCTCATCGCTTATGATTAGGCTAAGCACGCCTTGAGATAGGCTTAGTAGCGACTTTGCTAGCTCACTAAAGTCTTTTGGATTTTCGCTTAAAGCAATCTCTTTTAGCAAAAATTCTTTTAGCTCATTTATGAAATCTTTTGGATTTTTTTGTAGCTCTGCTAAGTCATTTAGACTTAGTTTTAGCGGAGAGTTTTTTAGGCTTTCCATTATTTTTGGGTTTTTTATGAGGTTGTTTAGCACGATTTGATTTGCGGCATTTTTTTGCATATTTGCCCAATAGCTCCTGCCTATTTCTAGCTTTATAGCCGATTTTGTGGCGATTTGTGTCCTGCCTAGTTGGAGTAGGTATTCGCCGTTTTTGCTTTGGGATAGGACTTTTAGCAGCACGGGTAGCGAGGCGTTGAAATGTTTTGCACCTTTTTGGGTGCTTAGCGCAGAATCTAGTTTGGCGAGATTTGCCATTTGTTGCAAGGGATTTAGATTCATTTGTTTTTTGCAGTGTTTGATTTTGTGCTTGAGGTGTTTTTGCTTTTTGCAAAAACCGAGCCTTGCAAGCTAGATTGGACAAAGTCAAGGATTTTGTAAGATAGTGCTAGCTTTGATTGCGGTGGTAAAAACGCGATATTCTCGCACGCATCGCTACTTTCATCGTGCAATGCCCTAGAATCTAGCAAATAAAAGCTATTATCCTCCGCTCCAAAGGGGGTAGAGATTTTTGAGATAGCGTTTAGACATACACAAGAGCAGTCTTTGCCTCCCTCGTTTGCGCTACGAAGCATTTTTTTTGCGTTTTTTAGCGCGTCTTCTAGAGTGTTTTTTGGTGCGTTTTTCTCATTTTTTTGTGCGATACTTTCAGCTTTAAATCCCACTTTGTAGATTTTCTCACTATCTATGCTTGCTAGGACATCTTCGCAGGATTGTAGCTCTAGTGTGAGATTTGGCGAGGTGGATTTTTTGATTTTGTATGTTTTGGGGGATTGTAGTGTGTAGTCGCATAGTGCAGCTGCCATAAATAGCACAGGTTTTTTGCGCTCGCTAGGTGTTTTATCTTTTATGCTTTTTGATTTTGCACTATCATCAAAATCGCCAAAATTCTCACAATCCCCAAAGCTACCAAAATCTCGCAGTTTGGATTCTATCGCTTCTTTGTAGTCGCCATTACTTTGCGCGTCTATACACTCTATTTGGCTAGGCAAAAAGCTATCGATTTTTGAGGAAATAAGCGTAACTTTTGCTCCTAGCGTGTAGGCTGCTTTTGCTAGGGCGATTGCTTGCTTGCCACTAGAGTGGTTGCTGATAGCCCGCACGGTATCGATAGGCGAAATCGCACCACCACCTGTGATGATGACTTCTCTGCCCTCCCAAAAATCACTTTGCCAAAAGTCATTTTGCTCAAAATTATTTTGCTTAGAATCACTTTGAGAGAAATTATTTTGCTTAGAATTTTTGCTAGGCTTTTTTACCCTTAGTGGCAAATCTCGCATATAGCTAGCCCGAAGCGTGCGAAAAATGATTTCTTCTACTTCTGCAAGTGCGCCTACTCCGTATTCATCGCACGCTAGTAGTGCTTCTTTTGGTGGGATTATTTCATAGCCATAGTCTTGCAATCTATCAAGTGCGCCCTGCACTTGCGAGGATAAAAACATTTGTGTATTCATCGCAGGAGATAGGAGGATTTGCGTGTGTTTAGAATTGGTGGCTAGCAGGGTTTGGACTATGAGATTATCTGCTACGCCATAAGCGAGCTTGGTTATGGTATTTGCAGTGGCAGGGGCTAGCAAGACTATATGTGCCCATTTTGCATAAGCTATGTGGGATTTGGGGTGTGGATAAGGGGGAGCAAAATCTGCGGTGCTAGGTTTTGAAACGCTAGAATTGCTAGCAGAATTAGCGCAAAAATCATTAGCAGAATCAACGCAAGGGACTTTGATAGAATCGGCACGAAAATCAGCGGGTAAATCCGCGCAAAAATTAGAATCCAAAAAATCCAAAGATTTTCCAAAATCCACCCAGCTTTCTGTGTCTTTGTGCAAAACTTGAGTATGAGAGATAGCCTCAAAGCTAAGCGGAGAGATAAATCTCTTTGCCTCTTCGCTTAGCACCACAGCGACATTTGCACCGAGTTTTTTTAAACCACTTAGAATCTCTACTGCTTTATACGCTGCGATAGAGCCACTTACGCATAGTAAGATATTTTTGTGCTTTAGTGGTTGAATTTTTTCATAGCCATTTTTCATTTTTTCTCCATTTTTGCATTCGTTTCATACTCTATGATTTTGTGTGCCAAAAGTTTTTGCAAAAAACCTTTGCTTTTGTAGAATTTTAGCATTCTTTATCTTGGATAATCTTATATAGAGTATGATTTCATTTGCAATTAGGATTCCAAAGAACAAAAAGAGTAGCAAAAAGCAGGCAAAAGGCACTTAATGATACAAATGACTTATCGCCAAAAGGTGCGCAAAATCCTCCGCATAGCACTTCCTTCAGGCGCAAATTCATTGCTTGATATTATCGTAATGGCATTAGGAATGCTATTTATGGGGTATTTTGGGCAAGAACACATTGTGGCAGTTTCTATCGCTATGCAGTTTATGATGATGTTTTTTGCGATAAATGCGATATTTTACATCGGCACAAATGCCCAGATTTCTAGGCTTTATGGTATGAGGGATTCTACAAGTGCTTCTATGGTGTTTTCTACGCTTTTTTTGTTATGTGCGATTTGTGGGATTCCATTTGTGTGTGTGGCATATCTTGGCACAGATGGATTTATCTCGTGGTTTGATTTGAGCGAGAAGTCAAACGAGCTAACCAAGCAGTTTTTAAACATAGCGATTTTTACCCTCCCTGCGATGCTGCTAAAAAACATTATCACCGCAGCCTTTGCTGCTATGGGAAACACACTTAGCATTTTTATCGTGCGGATTTTTAGCACGATTTTTTGCATAGTGGCAAACTATTTTTTGATTTTTGAAGTGCGTATAGAGGTTTTTGGCAGTGTCTATCAGCTAGGTGCAGGACTAGAAATCATCGGTGCTGCGCTCTCAAGCGTGCTTACAAGCTATGTGGAGCTAGCATTATTTGCACTTCTTGCGTGGAAAAAAGGCAAGTTTTTTATCCAATGTTTTGGAATATTTTGGAAATATTTTTATATTGCGCTAAAGATTGGGATTCCAACAGGTATAGAGCGGTTTTTGACACTTGGCTCTTTGGTGCTTACCACGAAGTTTATCGCTAGCTTTGGCGATATAGCCGTAGCAGGCTCACAAATCGGCTCTCGCATAGAATCCTTTGCTTTTATGCCGGGATTTGGGTTTATGGTGGCAGCTATGGCTCTCACAGGGCAAAATCTAGGCGCAAATCGCGTGTGGCTAGCAGAGGATTTGAATAAAACGATTTTACAAATCGCTAGCGTGGTAATGGGGATTTTGGGGATTTTTATGGTGGTTTTTGCCACTCCTTTAAGCAAAATCTTTTATGATGATGATTCTGTCATAGAGGTAGCGAAGTGGTATCTGTGGGCAGTTGGGGCTTCTCAAGCCCCACTTATTTGGGTGTTTGTGCTTGATGGTGTGCTTCGCGGAGCGGGGATAACCAAAAAAAGCCTTATGATAAATGCTATGAGTATTTGGGTGTTTCGCATAGCTCCTATGTGGGTGGGGATAGAGCTTGGATTTGGCATTTGGTGGGTGTTTGTGCTGATTTTTGTAGAGACTTATATCCGCGCAGGGCTTTTTTATGTCGTATATGCTAGGGGAAGTTGGAAGCGCACAGGCAAAGATATTTTTTGAGATTTTTTTTACATAGAGATTTTATTAGGGCTTGGTTAAATGATTTTCGCGCTTATTTGCGCTTGTTTGCATAAGAAAATCACGCAAAATCTAGCACTAAAGATTGTAAAATCTCGCTAAAAATGCTAAAATCTCACATTTGTTTAGATTTTATCTGTGCAGATTCAAAGCAAATTCAACCCCAAAATCTAAAAGCGAGAATTTTTTAGAGATGAGTCAAGTGAAGCAATCAATGAAGCAAGAAGCCACGCCAAACACACATTCTACGAAAGAGCCAAATTCCAAGCAATATTTTATCAAAGCCACACAAAGTGCAGGTATCCAAACTAGAATCGTCCCTTGTGTCCTAGAGCTAGAATACGCACCGCTAAAAAGCCTTAGCCAAGACGCAGTAGAAAAAGAATACCAAGTCTTGGGCGAGCAGGGCAATGACATCATAAGCCAAGCTATGCACTTCCTAAACAAAGAAAGCGATAGCTCAAATGCGATGATTATCGAGCTTTTGTCCCAGATATACCAAAAAGTCGCAAAGATAGAGCGAATAGTGATGAGAGAATCCTCACAGCTAATCGCACTAGATTTTCGCACAAGTGTGGCTGCGTTTGGGCACGGCGTGATATGCTGTGAGGAGGAGTGCTTCAGGGTAGGGGAGGAGTATTATGCGAGGTTTGTGCTGCCAAATGTCTTGCAAAGAATCATATCCGTATATGCACACGCCATAACGCCACAAATCATCAAAATCACCTCTGCTCACTCTAGTGATATGCGCGTGCTAGATAACTATATCGCCGCTAAAGAAATGGAGCAACTTAGAGAGCAAAGGACAAAATAAAGGACAAAAAATGAAAGAAATGATGCTAGCCATAGACCAAGAAATGTTGTTTTTCTGCCTTGTGGGCGTGGGCTTTTTTGTGGTGTGTTTGTTTATCTATGTGGTTGCAAAAGATAGAGATACACACAAGCGATTGCATAGGTTTGAGGGGGCTATCACAAGCCTAGCAAAAGAGATTTACAAAACCCAAAAAGGCGTGGAGAAATTTGAGCAAGAGGGCAACAAAATCGACTTCCTAAACGCGCTAGATGGCGGAAATCATAGCGAGCAAGGCAGCTCACTGCAAGAAAAAATCACTTCTATGAACAAAAAAATAAACGAGCTAGATAAAGACATAGATATGCTAAAAAGCCACTATGATGAAAAAATCATAAGCCTAGAGAACAAATTGCGAGAATATGGACATTTCACAAGCGGTGGTGGCGACATAGATGAGAAAAAAATCATTGATATGTTTCAAAACGGTTTTAGTATCGACTCGATTGCAAAAGAGCTTCGCATAGGGCGCGGGGAGGTAGAATTTACCCTAAAACTTGCCAATATCAGCTCGCCTACTATCAAGTAAGATTTTATTTGCAAGTAGGATTTTTTCAATCCCATATTTTGCAAATAAAGTTTTTGCCAAAAGTTTTTTTTCACACTAGATTTTGCACTTTTGCATTAAAATTTTGTGCTAGTTTTTAGTGCGATAATTTTTTGCAACAATTTCAAAAAAACACCAATAGAATAAAAGGCAGACTTTGCTACAACTTGCAGAATTTTTTTCAAACCCCAAAGAAACTTGTAGCTATTTTGGCGATAGGTGCTCACATTTTCGGTATTTCTACATTCAGCAGTGTCCGCTTGAATTTTGTCAGGGGCTTATTGAGCGGGGGTGGAGGCGATTTGGGGAATATTTTTTTGTGCCGATTTGCGCTAGCTGCAAGGAGTGCATTTCGATTCGGCAGGTGGTTAGGGGATTTGAGCCAAACAAATCTCAAAGACGCGTGATTGCCAAAAATGCCGATACGCTTATCACTATCGCTCGCCCAAGTGTCGATGATGAGCGACTAGCCCTATATGATAGCTATCATAGCGCGATGAATATCAAAAAAGGCTGGAACTATCGCGGAATCACAAAAGAAGTATATAGCGATAATTTTGTCTATGGCTATAATAGCTTTGGGTATGAAATCACTTATCGCAGGGAGGGCAAGCTCGTAGGTGTGGGGTATTTTGATATGCTAAAAAACAGCATTTCTTCTATTTATTTTTTTTATGACCATAATTTTGCTAGACTAAGTCTTGGCTCATTTAATATCCTCACACAGCTACTCATCGCAAAGAGGAAAAATCTCTCATATTTTTATCCCGGGTATTGGATAAAAAACCATTATAGTATGGGATACAAAGAGCATTTTCGACCATTTGAGGAGCTGATAAACGCACCTGATATTTTTGAAGTGCCTATTTGGAAGCCTTATTTTGCAGAATCTAACACTTCAAGTGATGACTTTAGGGCAAAATCTAGCGTAAAATCTATTTAGCGCAATTTAGTGCAAAGTTTATCCCAAAATTTAGCCAAAAGATAAGCCAAACCCACGACAAAAGGACACAAATGCCACAAAACACCACACAAGACACAAACCCCACAAGCACAACAAAAACCACCGCCCAAGCACACGCACTAAGCAATCGCTTATCCCTGCTTTTTGGCAGATTTGCAAACTATGCGTTTCCGCGCTTTTTTCAGCGTATCATAAACACCGTATATGTGAGGATATTTCACATTGATTTGAGCGATTTCGCCCCTGCGGATACTTACCCCACGCTAAACGCGCTTTTTACCCGCGCTCTAGCCAAACCCCGCGCATTTGATACAAATCCAAATGCACTTATCTCGCCTAGCGATAGCTTGATAATGGAGCAGGGCAGAATCTTTATAGAGGACTCCACCCTAAAGGCACTCCAAATCAAAGGAATGTCCTACCCCATAGATGAGTTTCTAGGAGAGAGCAGGTGCGTGCTAAACGCGCTAGATTCTGCCTCCCCGCTTAGCTTTGTCAATCTCTATCTATCTCCTAGCGACTATCATCACTATCACGCGCCGTGTGATATGCGGATTTTGGAGGCTAGGTATTTTGGTGGTGTGCTACTGCCTGTGAACCCTCCCTCACTGCGCAAAAATCATCATCTTTTTATCCAAAATGAACGCGTGGTGATTGTAGCAGAGGATTTGCGTGGCAAAAAGCTGTATTATGTCGCGGTGGGCGCACTAAATGTCGGCAAAATGATTTTCCACTTCGAGCCAAAAATCCACACAAACGCCACGCCAAACGCACGCGAAATCTACACTTACACCACACCCATAGAAATCAAAAAGGGCGAGGAGCTAGGGACATTTATGATGGGTTCTACTATCGTGCTTATCGCTCAAGGCTTGCACCTGCAAGCCCAAAGTGGCGCAAAAGTCGCACAAGGCGATACTATCGCCCTGCTAGAATCATAAAATGCGCCACGACACTTCAAATAATTCTAGCAAGCGAAATTTTGATAAAGAATCGCTATTTTTGCGTGCATTGTGCGGTAAAAATGCACCAAAAAGTGTGATAAAAGGCATAGGCGATGACGGAGTGGTGCTATCAAAGCCACTAGCTAGGCACGACAAAGCAAACGCTACTTATCACAATACTTTTGCCACTTTTGCAAAAGTCATCGATTCTGCGCGGGAGTTTGTCATCGCAAATGACGGATTTTGCGAGGGAATCCACTTCAAAAGAGAATGGCTAAGCCTAGAGCAAATAGCCAAAAAAGCAATGCTTGTAAGTATTTCTGACATAGTAGCGATGAATGCCCGCCCCAAATACGCCCTAGCTAGCATAATCCTCTCATCACTTAGCCCTAGAGAGACGCTACAAATAGCCCATTCACTTAGACAAGTAGCACAAGATTTTGGCATAGCATTTATCGGTGGGGATACGATGAGCGGGGATAGGCTAGAGTTTCATATCACGGTTTTTGGCACACCTCAAGGCAAGCTACTCTTTCGCAAAGGACTGCAAAAGGGCGATTTGCTCTTTTGCACGGGTAGGGTGGGGGAGAGCCTAAAGTCGTTGCGATTTTTGAGTAGGGGGGCAAAGATAAGCAAAAATTCTAAGCGATTTTCTCGCTTTGTAGCTCCTACGCTTAGGGCGGATTTTGTCAAATCGTGTGCAAGGTTTTTGCACTGCGGGATTGACATATCTGATGGCGTATATGCCGAGCTAAACCGACTAAGTGCGATAAATCATCTAGGATTTTGCCTAGCTAAAAAATCTAGCATAGCAAAAAGGGCAGGGGGTAGCAAAAGTAGTGATAAAAGGAGCGATAAAAGCGGTAATAGAGGTGGCGATAAATGTAGCGATAGTCGGTGGCAGGCACAAAAGCCACTAAAATCTAGCAAAGTCCTGCCTAGAGTGCTACAAAAGAGTGCCTACTTAAGTGGCGAAGAATACGAAATGCTCTTTAGCATTTCTCCAAAGGATAAGCTAGCCCTTTTGCGAAAAGCTAGGCAAACCCGCACGCCACTATGCTTCATCGGCACTGCTAGGACAAAAATCACCCACTTTACCACCAAAATCTGGCATTAGGTTTTCATTATAGTGAAATGGTTTGAGGGTGGGTGTTTTTTTTGTTTTAAAAAAAATATTTTCTTGCCACAAAAAAATCAATCACCTGTCATACTGAGGTTTGGCACAAACCGAAGTATCCGAAAGATTCTGTAAAACAATGTAAAATCAAAAAGAGATATTTCGGCTTCTTACGAAACCTCAATATGACAAGCTTGCGTTGTTGAGATACTTCGCTTTCGCTTAAGTATGACGAGAATGCATTGTGCCATTGAGATATTTCGCTTACGCTCAACATAGTAAGAAAAGTAGGTAAAAATGATACAAAATAAACCTACTGCACTCCTTGATTATGTAGTAGTTTATAGTTATCACACCCCACTTGGTTTCCCAAATCGCAGGCTTTGCCATAGTATTGCTTAGCGGTGGAGAGATTTTGCCTAACTCCTTGCCCTTTGGCATATAACACACCTAAACCATTGCACGCATCACCATTTTTCATATCACAAGCTTTTTTCCACAGTTCTGCTGCTTTTGCATAGTCTTGTCGCACGCCTTGCCCTTTATAATAAAGATTATTACCTAGATTGAAGCAAGACCCCGATTGGTGTATATCCCCATTACCCTTATTACACGCAATTTCATAATATTTCTTTGCATTATAGTAGTCTTGTAATTTAGCATAAGTATCTCCTAATGTTCCATATCCACTATTATCTCCTAAAGCAATAGCTTTTTCATAGTATAGAATCGCCTCTCTATAACGCCCCGCTACATAATAACAATGTCCAATTAGAGCACAATTATCCTTACTGCACTGTTCCAACGACCCCCAACCCATTTCTATGGAATGATTGATAAGTGCTTGACACGCGCTTTTATCCTCATTTTCAAAGCAATTATGACTAGCTCTCTGCCACTCCTCCTGACTCATCGCACCCATACTTACACTTACTACACTTGCCAATATTCCACACACTAACACTAATTTTTTCATTGTCTTGCTCCTTTTAGACATTGTCAAAATCACTTAAAAGAGACTTTTATATCCGCTTGCAAGTCAAACCCTTTGATAAGCGTATTTACCAAAAATATAGCCGTGTCTCTATCAAACCGTATGTTTGAGACACTTGTCTCCATATTGAGTTGAAAGTATTTTTGATGAGGATATGTGTCAGCAGAAAAGTAGCTACACTTTATTTTATTGTATTGAGACACACTACGACTTGGTTTATTTTGTATCCTATCTTTATGTATTACTGCCATTATTTTACTCCTAGTTCATTGTATTTTTTATAATTATCGCACCCCACTTGTTCTCCCAAATCACAAGCTTTGCCGAAGTATTGCTTAGCAGTGGAGCTATTTTGCCTCACACCTTGCCCTTTGGCATATGACACACCTATATTATAGCAAGCATTAGCATTTTTCATATCACAGGCTTTTTTGTAGAGTTCTGCTGCTTTTGCATAGTCTTGGCGCACGCCTTTTCCATTAGCATACATTAACCCTAAATTGTAGCAAGGCTCTGATTGGGCTAAATCACCATTACCCTTATTGCAAGCAATTTCATAGTATTTCTTTGCATTATAGTAATCTTGTAATTTATCATAAGTATATCCTAATGTTCCATATCCTCTATTATCCCCCAAAGCAATAGCTTTTTCATAGTATAGAATCGCCTCTCTATAACGCCCTGCTATACGATAAACAGCACCCGCAGAGCCACAATTATCCTTATTACACTGTTCTACACTTACCAAACCATCGTTTATAAGTGCGTAGCACGCGCTTTTATCCTCATTTTCAAAGCAATTATATCTAGCCCTTTCCCACTCATCACGATCCATCGCTCCCATTCCTATACTCACCACACTTGCTAAAATCCCACACACTAACACTAATCTTTTCATTGTCTTATTCCTTTTATCTTTTAGTATTGACAATAATTGCTTCCAAAAAATACTTGATAAAATTTGCCACTGCTATCTTTGTAAGTGCCGATATTTCCGTATTCATAGCCGTATTGTCCCCACGAGCAATCAACCAGCGTTACATACATTCCGCCGATATAATACGCACTTGCCACGCTTGCAAATAGTGCGCTTAATGCTATACACGCGATTATTTTTATTGCTCTTTTTGTAGGGTTTTGATTTGCATTGCTTGCAAATTTTGCTAGATTTGATGTTTTGTTTTTCATTGTTGCTCCTTTTATGTCTTTTTAGATTTTGCTTTTTTTATTGCCAGCTTTTTATGGTTTTTGTGCCTTTATTACGCGCTACTCATTGTTTTTACTCCTTTAGTTTGGGATTATGGAATTTTTACGCGCGGTTTTTTGTAGAGAGAAAATCACTAGGATAAAAGCAATGCTATAAAGTGATAAAATCAAGTTAAGCAATATGTTGCTTTGGTTTGTGTCATTTCCAAAGAGATTTGCCACACCAAAGATATATTTTGGATTCCAAGCTAAAAGCCAACCCAAAGGGATAAAGCTTAGTGATGAAAGGATTGCAAAAAACTTGATTTTGTCAAAAATAATGGACAAAGTCAATGAGGAGGCTAAAATACCCCAAAATGTAGCCCACCATATTTTTAGTCCATAAAAATCTGTCGTAAAAAATAAAATTGTCGCAAATCCTCCCACCAAGACAACAAACCAAGAGAGAATCTTTAGCAAATCCGTATGGTGCGCTGAAGTGTGGCGATAGAATTTTAGTTGCCATAAATCACACCATTTCTTTGGTGCTGTGAGTAAGCAAGGCTTTTGTAGCTTTAGCTCGTGTTCTTTGGCATACAGCTCTAACTTATGCCAAGTAGAAGCATCTAGCAAATTATTATTTGCAATGAGCACATTTTTTATCGTGCGAAATGAATCGCGAGCATTGCTTGCATAGCGGATTTTATGCTCTTTGATTATCTCGCAACGATTGTTATCTTGTTTTAATGATTCCCATTGATTATTATGCTTTAATTCGATTCTATATTCTTTGATAAACTGCTTCACTTTGTCAAAATCTAAACTCTCTATTTTCACATTGATAAAGTTTGTAGCTTGGAGGTTTTGGAATACACAAGTAGAGAAGTTTGGCGCATATTTAAACTCTGCATTATAAAATGACACCACACCATTAAATATACTCTCGTGGAAATCCGCGTATCTCTCAAAAACTGCGTGGTTAAAAAACACATTGCCATTAAACTCACAATTTGTGAAATACACCCTTTTGTGGAATTCGCAATGCTGAAAGTCTATGCGCAGAGACTCTTTAGAATCCACTTCGCCAAAAATGATATAGCTAAAGCATAGCCTAGCTTTAATCTCACATTTTTTGGATTCCTCGCTAGATTTGCCATTGCTTATGCTTAACGATTTGCAGATGATATATGTATCGCCTACTTTTTTGATGACATTTGGCGGGAAATATTTATAATGTATTTGACACAGCTCACGCATATTTATGGTGCTATTATGATTGCTTGGGATTGTAAGTATAAGTTTATCTTTTGCAGAATCAAAGTGCAGATTCTCGCAGATTTGTCGCTTAGGCATTTTAGCGCACTCCTTGACTGTTGAGTAATTTATAATTATCACATCCTACTTGGTTTCCCAAATCACAGGCTTTGCCATAGTATTGCTTAGCGGTGGAGCGATTTTGCCTTACTCCTTGTCCTTTGCCATATAACACACCTAGATTATTGCAAGCAAAACCATATTTCATATCACAGGCTTTTTTCCACAGTTCTGCTGCTTTTGCATAGTCTTGTCGCACACCTTTTCCATTAGCATACATATACCCTAGATTGTAGCAACTCCCTGCTTGGTCTAAATCTCCATTACCTTTATTGCACCCTATTTCAAGGTATTTCTTTGCATTATAGTAGTCTTGCAACTTATCATAAGTTGCTCCCAACACATCATATCCACTATTATCTCCTAAAGCAATAGCTTTTTCAAAGTAGGGAATCGCTTCGTGATAATACCCTGCTGTATAATAAATAACCCCATAAATGCTACAAACACTTTTAGGATTTTTAGGACACTCTTCTGCACTTGGTAAGCCATTGTTGATAAGTGCTTGACACGCACTTTTATCCCGATTTTCAAAGCAATTATGCCACCCCCTATCCCATTCCTCCTTACTCATCGCACCCATACTTACACTTACTACACTTGCTAAGATTCCAAATACTAGCACCAATTTTCTCATTATCTTGCTCCTATTGTAGATTTTTTTAGTTTTGCCAATAGCACTGCTAATTTTTGTGATTTCACACAAAACCCGATACTACAAAAAAAAAAAAAAACAGAATACTAATGTGGGGTAGGCACAAGGGGATTTTGCGAGGTTTTGTAAAATTGAGAGAAATTTGAAATGTTTGAAATATTGTAGAGGTGGAATTTGTGAAAATTTTTGCATATATTTTGTGCGGAGTATGCTTTGAAATCTTTGCGTGATGATTTGTAATGGATTTGTGGGATTTTATGGGATTTGTTGCATTTTGTGCTTTTTTTGTCATACTTAAGGTTTTAGCTGAAGCAACCAAAATATTTTGAAATTTGTCATACTTAAGGTTTGGCACAAACCGAAGTATCTCAAAAAAGATTTTCTAAGGAACTGCTCTATATTTTGCAAAATTTTGTAAAGCTACATTTATGCTTTTTGGATATTTCGCTTTTTTACAAAAGCTCAATATGACAATATTTTTTTACGCTTTTTAAAAACCCCCTCCATTTGCGGAGGGGGTTTGGGGGTGGGTATCCCACTCTAAAGCCACAAATAAACACAGCAAATACAAAAAACACACCTAATAAGGTTTTTACAAAAACTACTTAACAAGATTTTGCAAATTTTTGCAAAAAAAGTAGATTTTAGGCAACCAAAAAGTAAGCTAGCCTAAAATATACCCACCCCCTAGCCCCCTCGTGCTAAGGGAGGGGGTTTAAGAGGATAATCCCTTGATACTTCGGGCTTAAAAGCCATTTAAGTATGACAAATAATACAACCCAAATACGATAAAACTTTTATAAAATCTACTTTTTTAATGCAAATGCACCCCTCCCTAAATCCCTCCCGCAAGGGGAGGGACTTTTTTGTGATGAATGCCACTATTTTCTTTCCTATTTTTTCTGTTTTTGAAAAGTCGCCATTCTATTAAGCCCCCTCCCTTTGCGGAGGGGGTTTGGGGGTGGGTTCTTTTTTCCGTCATTGCGAGAATCGCGTAGCGATTCGTGGCAATCTATTTCTTTCTTTTTGATTTTTTTTTTTTTTTTGGATTGCCACGCTCACTTCGTTCGCTCGCAATGACGAATGATTTTTTGGATTACTAAAGAAACTTCAGCTTCGCCTTGTTTTCTAAAGAAACTGCGCTACGCTTGTTTTCTAAAGAAACTGCGCTACGCTTGTTTTGCTACGATTGCACTCTTTCGCGTGGAATCTCACAATGACGAAAAGTATTTGCGTTGTTAGCGGCTGTTAGCAGTTGCTAGCTTCACTCAAAAATTCAAAGTGGAAATTACCCACCCCCAAACCCCCTCCGCTTAAGGGAGGGGGCTTTTAAAGTTGCAAACCGCTTTGCCACAATTTTATCATTTGGGGAGAGAGGTTAACCCTTGCTAAAATTGCAAATCTTAAAAACATTTTTTACCTTTGTTTTGCTAGTATTTTTGTCAAAAATTTTTACTCAAAATTTTCTCAAAAAACATTGCTTTTTGGAAACTAAAGTTATATAATCGCTTCTGTTTTGGGCTAGGGTGTTTGGAGTTTTGCGCATATTTTTGCGTAGCGTTTATCTAGAATCTGCCAAGCCAAACCCCTTATCACAAACACTTCGACATTTCACAACAGCTAAAGAAAATCCTTAAGGAGAATGCAAAATGGAAGCGCAAAATCCACAAAATCTCACTTCGCAAGCACCACAAGCACCACAAAATACACAAAATACAAGCACTCTCCCACCAAACTCCATAGACACTCTTTCAGGAAATCTAAGTATGCAGACTAAATCTCACAGCCACTCTACTAGCTCTAGTTCCCTGCCAAAGCGCAAAAAACGCTATATCGGCTACGCGCTTATCACGGCACTAGCGTTGATTTTGCCATTTATCACTATAAATGGGCATCAGCTTTTTTTGCTCTCATTTGTGCACAAAGAGTTGCACCTCTTAGGTGTGGTATTTAGCGTGCAGGAGCTTTATCTTATGCCGTTTTTGCTGATAATGCTTTTTGTGGGGATATTTTTTATGACGACTTTGGGGGGGCGCGTATGGTGCGGGTGGTGCTGTCCGCAGACGATTTTCCGCGTGATATATCGAGACTTGATAGAGACAAAGATTTTGGGACTTCGCAAGCGTATCAGTGATAAGCAAAAAAAGCTTGATTTTAGTTTGTTTTCAAATAAGCTAAAAAAAGCATTGGGCGTGGTTATATTTGCGTGCTTATCGCTTGTGGTGGCAGCGGACTTTTTGTTTTTGTTTATGCCACCAAGTGAGTTTTTTGGCTACATAGCCGATGCGCAAAACCACACTATCGCGGTTGGCTCTTGGCTAGCGATAGCGGCTTTTTTGACTCTAGATGTTACGGTTATGGCGGAGGCTTTTTGTATCTATGCCTGTCCTTATGCGCGCGTGCAGTCGGTAATGTATGATGATGATACGCTTATGGCGATTTATGATTCTAGTCGTGGTGGAGCGGTGTATGCGCCAAATGGCACAAAAAACGAGCTAGCACCCAAAAAGCAAAATCCAGCAAATGAGTGCACAAACTGCGTAGCCTGCGTAAAAGTATGCCCCACACACATAGACATACGCAAAGGAATGCAGCTAGAGTGCATAAACTGCCTAGAATGTGTCGATGCGTGCAGTGAAGTAATGGCTCACTACAATCGCCCAAGCCTCGTGCAATGGAGCTCTCCAAACGCAATCGCTACGCGTAGCAAGGTGCGCTTTTTTAGGCTTAAGACTATCGGCTACATCGCCGTGCTGTGCGTGATATTTGCCATACTTATCGCTATGAGTGGCAAAAAAGAGCCAATGCTACTAAATGTCGATAGAAACACCCAAGCCTATGAAATCCGCAAAAGTGGCGCGGTGGATAACTACTATACCTTCCTTTTCCAAAACACCGATATAGAGCCACACGATTTTTACTTCGAGGTGGTGGGGAATGATGATATAAGGATTTTAGAGCCTAGCGAACCTGTGAGGGTAGAGCCAAATGGCAAGGTAAAGAAAGCTGTGGCTTTGCGCGTGCAAAATCCGCTAGATAGCGCACTAGAGTCAAAAGATTTGCGCGAAAAACTCATCATACGAGCTTATGCGGTGGATAATGATGAAATCTCTGTGGAGAGAGAGAGCTTTTTTGTCTATCCTAGCAAAAAGCGACTAGAAGCGAAAGCTAGGAGATAGTGTAGGGGACTTAAAAGTGGCTTATGAGTTGATTCTTTTTTTATTGAGATAAGAATCTTTATAGGCTTTGTAAGCGGATTTTGGGTAAGTAGCAAATCAAGTGGCAAATAAGGATTTGGATAAAATCTTGGCTAGACTTGCTATATACGCGCTTTTGTGCTGTTTGCTTAGTGCTAGCGCGTTTGCAAAAGCGCGAAACTTCGCCAATGCAAAAGCTACGCTAAAGCAGATATATCTAGACTTAGGGCAGGGGGCTTGGGAGGATTTTTATTGTCAAGCACCATTTATCCCCAAAGACAATCGCCTAGAAATCCTGCCAAGTCAAAAATACACACCTAGAATCTCATCTAAAAAAGTGCAATATATCGAGTGGGAGCATATAATGCCCGCACATCGCTTCGGTGGCGAGCTAAAATGCTGGCAGGATAACCAAAACAAAAATAACAAAAACTTGCCCAAAAATGCAAAATCTGCGAAAACTTCAAATTCTGCAAAAACCACAAAATCCGCTCAAAGCTCGCGAAAGTCCTGCCAAAAAGACGCATTGTTTCGGCAAATGGAGGGGGATTTGCGCAATCTTGTGCCTGCTATTGATGAGATAAATCGCGACAGACGCGACTTTGAGTATGCTATCCCTCCAAGCGAGCTAGAATTTAGCCAATATGGTGCGTGCAGAGTGTATAGCGATTTTGCAGAGGCGAAGTTTTATCCTGCAGAATATTCGCGCGGGTGGATAGCACGGACATATCTATATATGAGCAAAAAATACGGCATAAAGCTAACAGATGATGAGGAATACATTATGCACTTGTGGGATAAGCAATATCCGCCTAGCAAGCGCGAGAGAGCGATAAGGGAAGCGATAGAGCACAAGCAAAAATGGGAGGAAACAATGCAAGTGCTAGATGAAGCCAAAAAACTACATAGAAAATCCAAAAATCCGCGCAAAAAGCCATACAAAAATCCACGCAAGCTAAGAAATGTGTTTAGATAAGGGTTTTATTTTTGAGGTGGTTTGCAGAATTTTTGTGGTAATGTGTTGATAAAGCGGTTTTTATGCTTGATTTTCTGCTTTGATTTTGTCTAAAAAAGGCAAAATTTAAGCAGAATTAAACTTATTTTATGCCTTTTTTGTGTAAAATCACGCCTTTATTTTATACCATTCAGGAGGTCAGTTATGGCTTTGGATACGGCGAAAAAGAGCGAGATTATCGGCAAGTTTGCACGAGATAGTAAGGATACAGGTTCTTCAGAAGTGCAAGTGGCTTTGCTAAGTGAGCGCATTTCATCACTCACGCAGCACCTAAAGGAAAACCCAAAAGACCACTCTAGTCGATTGGGGCTGCTAAAGCTCGTAGGCAAACGCAAACACTTGCTACGATACCTAAAAAACACCAAATACGAAACCTACGCCAAACTTATCGAAACACTAAAAATCAAAGATAGGTAAAACTTTCGGTTTTTTGTAAAAAATGAAGCGCAAGCCTAAGCCGTCCCAAAATGTAAAATGGGATAGAGGTTTGTGAAACTAAGGTAGGTTTTGTTATTTTTTGATTTTACCTTTTTGTGAAATCTTTTTATAACAAACCTGCAAGTTTTACGATTTTTATTGGTTTTTGTTTTTTCTTTATAGTTTGGCAGAATCTAACACCGCAGATTATCATTTTGCAATATTTCTGCGTGTTAGATTCTGTTTTTTTTATACAATCTTTACTTATGAAAACTATAATTTTCAATGATTTTTTTATTTTCACACCTTATGCAAAAACATTGTTTTGCATAAAATATACCAAAGCAAACGAGATTAAACCTTTTGTGCTAAAATCCCAACTTGTGTTTTTTAGATGCGCAAAAAAAATCAAAAGAAAATACGCAAAAACAAAAATCCTTAGCAAAAAATACAAAAATATCAAAAACCACACAAAAACTTCCAAAATCCTTTTGCAAACTTAAGGAATCTAAAATGCCACACTTTGAAGCCACAAACACTTCAAATGCCAATGCTTTCACTATTGCAGACACTCCTAGTTTTTTAGATGATTCTAGCATTTTTGGCACTATCTGCCCTACCCTTGACACTCTGCACAAAATCGCGCCACAAATCCCCAAAGAATGCAAAAAACTGCCAATCTACAAAGAGCTATACGCGGATTTTATCACTCCCATTATGGCGATAGCACTGCTAAAATCCCGCTCGCAAAACGCGTTTTTGCTAGAATCTATGCAGGATAGGAAGCAGTGGGGGCGATATAGCTTTTTGGGCTTTGAGCCAAGTGCGCATATCAGCTACTCTAATGGTGTGGTTCGACTAGAATCAAACGAGCAAAAATTGCTTGATTTAGCAAGATTTGGCAAAAAGGTATCTAAGCACCACGCACAATCAAACACCATAGAATTTCAAGCAAATCCAAAAGAGATTTTGCGTGAAGTGCTAAAGCTATACAAAAGCCCCAATCTAGCGCAATACGGCATAGAAAATATCCCCTCTTTTAGCGGTGGACTTGTGGGGTATTTTGCCTATGAGTATATAGGACTTATTGAGGAGAAACTAGATTTTGCCAAGACACAAAAATCTATCATAGATTCTACAAGCCACACCAAAGCACAAAACCCCACACAAACAAAAGATATTGAATTTATGCTTTTTGATAGTCTTATCATCTTTGATAATCTCGCTCAAAAACTCCTCTTACTGACAAACATAGATTTGGACAAAAACAAAACCTCCACCGATAGCCTAAAAAACGCTTACATACAAGGAATCAAAAAACTAGAATCCATAGAAGAAATACTATGCCAAAATCCATCTAGCCCATCAACTAAAGAAAAAATCTCCAAAGAGCAGTCCCTACCACAAAATCCACAAACCAATTACCAAACCCCACAGAGCAATCAAACCGCGCACGATAAAATCCCTACCCCTCTTCCCTGCGCTATCGCTTCAAGCCTGCCAAATGCCTTTGCCAAATCTCTGCAAGGATTTAGGCTAGATTCCCCGCTAAAAAGCCACTATGACAAAGCCGAATTTTGCGCTATCGTAGATAAAGCAAAGCACTACATAAAGGAGGGCGATATTTTCCAAGTAGTCCTCTCAAATCCTTTGCACGCAAAGGCAAGTGGCTCGCTTTTTGATGTTTATCGAGTATTGCGAACCAGCAATCCATCGCCCTATATGTTTTACCTCACAAGTAGTGATTTGGAAATCGCAGGGGCTTCCCCCGAAACGCTACTAAAGCTCCAAAACGGCACTATCTACACCTACCCGCTTGCAGGTTCTCGCCCTCGAGGTAGCACCCCTATCCAAGATGAAAATCTAGCAAAAGAACTCCTTAGCGATGAAAAAGAGCTAAGTGAGCATAATATGCTTGTGGATTTGGGGCGAAACGACATAGGCAGGGTGGCAAAAGTAGGGAGCGTGAAAGTCGAGCAATACCAAAACATTGTCCGCTATTCACACATTATGCACATTTCCTCACGCGTAAGCGGAATCTTGCGTGAGGACAAAGACGCTTTTAATGCGCTTGATAGCATATTCCCCGCTGGCACTCTCTCTGGTGCTCCCAAAATCCGTGCGTGCGAAATCATTCACGAGCTAGAGGGGACAAATCGTGGCATATATGGCGGGGCGATAGGCTACCTTGACTTTAGCGGAAATATGGATATGTGCATAGGGATTCGCCTAGTTGTAAAGCAAGGCGATGAAGTTAGCGTGCGCTCGGGTGCCGGAATCGTCTATGATAGCGATGGGGAAAAGGAGTTTGTCGAAACACAAAACAAAGCAAAAGCTGTGATAAACGCCCTGCAAACCGCCTCACAAAATACACCAAAAACAAAAAGATAAGCAAAAGTAAAAAATACAGAGTAAAATCTATAAAAATCTAAACCAATAAAACCACTTAAAAAGGAGTGTAAAATGAGATTCTTAGCTTCTATTATGACATTTGCATTGCTTGCGACTTGCTTAAGCGCAAATAGTGCAAACCCAAATAACGCAAATCAAAGCAAGTTTATCAAAGTCTTTGAAAGCCCTACTTGTGGGTGCTGTGATAAATGGGTAGAGTATATGAAGTCTAAAGGCTACAAACTAGAAGTGCATAAAAGCACGGATTTTTACAAAATCAAAGAGCAACACAACATAAAGCCCACTTACCAAAGCTGCCACACAGGGATAATCACAAGCGGCAGCCAAAGCTACGCGCTTGAGGGGCATATCCCACTTGGTGCGCTTGAGTGGCTATTAGAACACAAGCCACAAGAAGCCATTGGCATATCTGCACCGGGTATGCCTCAAGGAAGTCCGGGTATGGAGCAAGGGATTTATGAGGAATACCCTGTGATTTTGCTACTCAAAAATGGCGAATATGAGCTACTAGGAATCTACAAAGGCGACAAACTCATAAAACCAGCAAAAATCAAAGACTAGAATCAAAAGACTAAAAAAAATCTATGTAGGCTAAACTTGGCTAAAAACTTGTGCGCAAAATCTATCCCCGAAATCTGCCACATAGATTTTATTAAGAAAATCTATGAAATCCTAGAGAAATCCACAAATAACAACATAAATTAAGGAAGTAAAATGCTAGTGCTAATTGATAATTACGATAGTTTCTCATACAATCTCTACCAGCAAATCGCGCAATTTTACCCACAGATACAAGTAGTGCGAAACGATGAGTGCACTATTCTCCAAATAGCAAAGCTAAAGCCAAAAGGACTTATCATATCCCCCGGTCCCAAAGCCCCAAAAGACGCGGGAATCTGCATAGAAGCCATTTCGCATTTTGCCCCGCAGATTCCTATACTTGGGGTGTGTCTAGGACATCAAGCGATTTGCGAGTCATTTGGCGGAAAGGTAAGCTATGCCCCAAAGATTATGCACGGCAAAAGCTCGCTCATAGAAGCAAACCAAGATTCCCCACTTTTTGATTCTATGCCACGATTTTTTGAGGTGGCTCGCTATCATTCTTTGGCGATTATGGAGGAGAAGCTACCCTCCTGCATAGAAGTCATCGCACGCGTAAGTAGCAAAAATACTCCAAAATCTACAAAATCCACAAAACTTGCAAAATCTAAGGAACGGCATTTGCAAGAAAATGTAGATGAAAACACCATAATGGCTATCGCACATAAGCAGTATAAAACCTTTGGTGTGCAATTCCACCCAGAGTCAATCCTAACTCCACTGGGCAACCAAATAATCAAAAACTTTTTAGCACAGATTGGTTAATAGTGCTAAAAATCCACTCCAAAAGTCCTAACTAGCGCAAATAAACCAAACAAAAAGGGGAACTAATGATAACTGACACTATCCACTCACTCACTCGCAAAGAAAATCTAAGCTCCAAGCAAGCAAAAACCACAATGGACGCCATAATGGAGGGAAAAGTAAGCGATGTGCAAATCGCAGCGTTTCTAACCGCCCTAGCCTGCAAAGGAGAAAGTATCGATGAAATCACTGCTAGCGTGCGCTCTCTAAGGGAGCATTGCGAGCATATAGAATGTGGCGAAGTGCTAGAAATCGTAGGCACAGGTGGCGATGGCTCACATTCTTTCAATATCTCTTCCACCGCTTCGTTTATCATCGCTTCAGGTGGTGTCAAAGTTGCCAAACACGGCAATAGAGCATTTTCATCAAAATGCGGTGCAGCTGATGTGTTTGAAGCATTGGGAGTAAATATTTCACTACCAAGAGAGAGGGCAAAAGCACTCATAGATGAAGTGGGAATGTGCTTTTTGTTTGCCCAAAACTACCATAGTGCGATGAAAAATGTCGCCCCTGTACGCAAAGAGCTAGCAATTCGCACGATTTTTAACATCATAGGACCGCTATGCAATCCTGCAAATCCACAAATGGAAATAATGGGCGTCTATGAGCAAAGGCTACTAGCCCCTATGGCAAAGGTGCTGCAAAATCTAGGGATAAAACGAGCACTTGTAGTCTATGGACTAGACAAACTAGATGAAATCTCACTAAGCGCACCTACGCAAATCTATGAAGTAAATGGCGACAAAATCGATACTTACACGATTTCGCCACAGGACTTTGGCTATGAAGTGTGCGACAAATCCGCACTAAAAGGTGGCGAAGCAAAAGAAAACGCCCAAATCATAAGAGATATTTTAAGCGGGAAAGAAAAAGGAGCAAAAGCCAAAATCGCCTGCCTAAACGCAGGTGCAGGGCTATATCTAGCAGGCAAAGCAAGCACGATAAAAGAGGGCGTAAAACTTGCTGAAAGCCTAATAGAGAGTGGCAAGGCAAGCGCAAAACTAGAGGAGCTAATCGCCAAAAGCAAGTAAGTCTTATAAATGGCATTTTTAGCTAAGAATTTTGTGATATGTTTTTAGCTTTTTTGGTTTTTGTGTTGCAGAGTGCAAAGTGATTTTGCTTAAGCACTTTTTGTGTTTTTAGCGAATTTTTTTTTGCGCTTTTTTATAAAAAGGAAGTAATTTTAAATTAGGATAAAAATTTGGATATTTTACAAAAAATCGTTGAATCAACAAAGGCGCGTGTGGAGCGGGATAAAGCGCGGATTTCTTTTAATGTAATGCGCGAAAAGGCGGAAAATCTTTATAAGATTCAGGTTGAATCAAGTGGCGAATCTAGAGCAAAATTGAGTGGCGATTCGCCGATAAAGTTGCCATTTGCGTTTGAAAAGGCGTTAGATTCCGCGCACGATTCAAGCGATTTAGTCCCCCAAATGCGCTTTATTTGCGAGGTGAAAAAGGCTTCACCATCAAAAGGCATTATCGCGCAGGATTTTCCTTACTTGCAAATCGCGCTTGAATATGAACGCGCGGGGGCGGATTGTATCTCTTGCTTGACAGAGCCAGAGTTTTTCTGTGGCGCGGATTCGTATTTGTGCGAGATTGCAAAGCATACAAAAATCCCTATTTTGCGCAAGGATTTTATCATCGATTCGTATATGATTTATCAGGCAAAGGTGCTTGGCGCGGATTGTGTGCTACTAATTAGTGAGATTTTGGAGTGTGAAGAAATGCGCGAGTTTTGCGACATAGCGCACTCTTTGGGACTAAGTGTGCTAGTGGAGTCGCACAGCGAATCCGCCCTGCAAAACGCGCTAAGCACAAATGCGCGACTTATCGGTGTAAATAACCGCGATTTGCGGGACTTCAAAGTGGATTTGCAAACAAGTGTGAGGCTAAAAAAGCTCGTGCCAAAGGATAAAATCTTTGTCTCTGAATCAGGAATCGCCACGCATAGCGACATAGCCCTTTTGCAATCAAGTGGCATAAATGCCGTCCTCATCGGCGAAACGCTAATGCGCGAAAAAGACAAAACCAACGCCCTAAATGCACTTAAAGGCGTGAATCTATGAATATGAAATACACAAATATACAAAGGAATCATTGTGTTGAAAATCAAATTTTGTGGGCTTTTTAGGGAGTGTGATATTGATTATGCAAATGCGCTAAAGCCAGACTTTGTGGGCTTTATCTTTGTGGAGCATTCAAAGCGATTCGTGGATTTTGCCACGGCTCAAGCCCTAAAATCGCGTCTAGATTCTAGAATCAAAGCGGTGGGTGTGTTTGTAGATAGCCCTGTGGAGCGCATTATGGAGGCTTTGAGCGAGGGCATTATAGACGCTGTGCAGTTGCACGGGAGCGAGGATAATGCCTATATCAGCGCGTTAAAAGCGTGTATGCAAAGCGATTTAGGCAAGGAATCGCCCATTATCAAGGCGATAAAGATAAGCGATTCGCACTCTTTGGCGCAGGGTTTGGAATCTAGTGCGCAATGTGGGGCGGACTTTATCTTGCTAGATAGCCCAAATGCTGGGAGTGGGAGGGCATTTGATTGGAATGCTTTGGCACAACGCCTTAAAAAGCAAGATTTTACGCGAGAATTTCAAACGCGTTTTTTCTTAGCAGGTGGGGTAAATGTAGAAAATATCCAAAGCGCAATCGCGCTAAAGCCCTTTTGCATTGACATTTCAAGCGGAATCGAATCAAATAGAGTAAAAGATTTTGCCAAAATGCAGACAATCATCAATGCTGTGCGCTCCTAACCTATCGCTCTGCCAAAGTATATTTTCAAGTTTTTTACCATACTTGATTGCTTTTAAGCCTGAAGTATCCAAAAATTTTTATTCACATTTTTTGCATTTTTTGAGATATTTCGCTTCGCTCAATATGACAACAAATAAAATCCTCTCTCTTGGCACAAGCAGTGGTAACCAAATCAGTTTCCCCTCCCGCAGCACGAGTGTGGCTAGGGGGTAGGTAAATCCCACCTCCGCTTCTCAAGCAAAATTAGCAACTGCAAACAAACACAGCACTTCCGTCATTGCTAGAATCTGCGTTAGCAGATTTGTAGCAATCTACAAATCATAGAATCAATCGTCATTGGGAGCGAACGAAGTGAGCGTGGCAATCCATAAAAAAGACATAGATTGCCAAGACTTGACTTTGTCAAGTCTTGCAATGACTGATAAAAGCGCGTGGATTACTAAAGAAACTTCGGCTTAGCCTTGTTTTACTAAAGAAGCCAAAGGCTTTCTAAAGAAACTGCGCTTCGCTTGTTTTCTAAAGAAACTGCGCTTCGCTTGTTTTGCCACGCTCATTTCATTCGCTCACAATGGCAGGAAAGCATCTCGCAATGACGGAAGAACCCACCCCCTTAGTCCCTCTCCGCAAGTGAGGGGGAAATAATTTGCTTGCCCGCGCTTGCAAGGGAGGGGGATTTTAAGTGTTTTTGTGATAAATACACCAAAAAATCACAAAATCCAAAAATCTACCCAAAATTTTTTAGCAAAATATCAACAAAATTTTGCCGTTTTTTTTTTTTTCATTTTTTGGGGTTTTTTATTTTTATTTAATATTGATTTAAGAAATATTTACTTATGATTTGCTTGTCTTTTCAAAGCCAAATAAAATCTTAAATAAAGAATCTTGCGATATAGCATAGCCAAAAAAGTGAGATTTTCTATATTTTGTAATGTTTGGCAGTCATCTTTAAGGAGTCAAAATGAAGCAAGATAATCAAATAAAGTATCTCACACATAAAAATGTGATAACCAAACGAGAGAGAGAGAGAGAGAGAGAGAGAGTAGTTCACGACTAGATTGTCATACTGAGCAAGGCGAAGTATCTCAAGCAGAATCTAATAGAGATATTTCGGTTTGCGCGAAACCTCAATATGACAAAGCGAGTGAAAGCAATCTTAAGAGTTCCCCCTCCCTTAGCACGAGTGGCAACTCCACTTATTCCCCCTCCCTTGCGGAGGGGGCTAGGGGGTGGGTAAATCCCACCCTTGAATCTCAAACAAAGTCAGCAACTGCTAGCAAAGACAGCACTTCGTCATTGCGAGCAAGTCGCAAGTCTTGTTGCGTGGCAATCCACAAATCAAAAGAGAAAGACATAGATTGCCACGACTTGACTTCGTCAAGTCTCGCAATGACGAATAAAAGTGTGGATTGCTTCGTTGTGGCTTCGCCACTGCCTCGCAATGACGAATATGATACCCACCCCCAAACCCCCTCCGCAAGGGAGGGGGTTTTTGTCCTCCCCACGCATGAAGTAACAAAAAACCCCCTCTCTCTAAGTGAGGGGACTTCTGCCAACGCGCACAGCGCAAAATCAGCACACAATGACAACGCAAACAACCCAAAATCCCCACGCAAACTAGCACTATCTCTCATTACAAGCGCAGCACTTACAGGAGTAGCCCTAGACATAGTCGCAGCGGCGGTAAACTGCCGAACGACACTAGATGAATACACTTCAGGCACGACAAATGCAAAAGGCGTGAAGCAAATCTACACCTGCACAGGCACAGCGACAAATGCCGAGCTAAGCACAAAAGGCAATCATCTATATGGATACTATCAGACAAACTACTATTGGGATACGATTATCCAGTTTGGTAGTGCGAGTGAGAGGCTTACTATCGGTGGAGGCACAGACCAGATTTTGGTAGAGTTTAACAGGACCAATGGCAAAACTTGGCAGGGCGCAAATATGGACTATGGCTCAGGGTATTACAAAAAGGTGGAGTTTGGGCAGCTAAGTGCAGCGGACAAAACTTTTGTAATCGATGCGCAGGGTAGGACTTGGGTAACCGTATCTACTATCGCAAAAGCAGATATGGCAGGGCTAACCATAAAAAGCAACACAACAACTCCTGTGGGTGGTGGGAGAAATTGGGACGGGGATGCAAAAGGGATATTCCAATCCGTATCTATCGGGAACTACTCTACCATAGGGACATTTACCAACGAAGCACAAACCGTCTATACCGTAAACATAACAGACGGCGCAAGTATAAACACCATAGACAACAAAACTAGTGCAAATATGAACGACCTAAATATCAATAGCGCGAAAGTAAATACTATCACAAATAGCGGATTTATAGGGAATATAAGGGTGGGCTATGGCTCTAGTATAAACACTATCACAAACACTTCTGGCACGCTTTATTACTTGGAGCTAAAAGGTGGCGTGGGGATAAACACCATAAACGCAAATGGAGGCACGATACGAACTATCAGCGTGGCTGGTGGCTCTAGCGTAGGCAATATCAATGTAGGTAATAGCGGCACGATAACCAATCTTGAAGTAGCAGGTGTAGATGGCACAAAGCCAAGCTCTGTGGGCTCTATCAGTGGAAATGGCACTATCGGCACACTATATCTAGGTAGTGCAGATAATAACACTCCCTTGCTTGACTACCGAATAGGTGCTACTGTAAATACACTACTGATATATGGTGCTTCAGTAACGATAAATAGCGGAGATAGCTGGAATACTCCAACAAATGGCGATGGGCAGAGAATCTCAATCAGTGGTGGTTGCTCTACTGCTAGCTGTATGGGTGCTTCATCAAATGCTATCACTATCAATCTAGGGGATAATATCAGTAGAGATACGATATATCAGCTAAAAAATCTAGTAGTATCAGGGACTACGGGTATCGGCACTTCTCTTAGACAGCGCAATGTAACCGCAGGTAGAGGTGCAGAGATAGTGTGGACAAACCAAGCTAGTGCTTTTCGCCTAAGGGCAAATGGTAGCCAAGCATATATCACTGATGTCTATCGCGCACTAGCCCTAAGCTATATGCGCAGAAATGCTATGACGCAAAACATACTAGATACGATGACGACAAAGACATTTCATAGCGACAACTACTACAACCAAGAAGTAGAGCTAAGATTGCTCCAATACGATATGGCAAGACTAACAAACAAAAGTGTGAGATTCTCAAAAACTAGACGCAAAACGGAGGGCAAAATCGACAAAGTGCGTGAAAAAATGGCAAGACTTACCCTGCAGCAAAGCAAGGGACAGGACTTGGAAAAAGGCTATAACAACTTCGAGCTTATCGACCAACTAGATGCGATATTTATCCCATACACTGGGCGCAGGGATTGGAGATTTTTCGCGCTACCTTATGGAGCAAATAGCTATGTCGATATGGGCGTGTCAAACGCACTAGAATGGGCTGGGGGTGCGATTTTTGGGATTCAGCGAAATCTGCGAAGTGCGGGGATATTTGGTGGATATGTGGGATATGAGTTTGTAAGCACCGATACACAATCAATAGGAGCACCCACACGCGTGCAGACAAACTCACTTCAAGCAGGGCTAAATTATTTTAAAACTTTCGCGGTTACTTCTAAAGTGTGGGAGGGGTTTATCAAGGCAACTATTCGCGGTGGGGTGGATTTGCCGCAGTTTAGGCTAGAAGCGGGTGGTAGGACAAATATCATAGAAGTAGATAGTGATAGGACAAAGACAAAAATCCCGCTAATGTGGAGTGTAGGCGGGGAAGTAAAAGGTGGGATTACATTCTACCAGTTTAAGCGCAATAGCTATGTAGCACCTGAAGTGGGACTAAGCTATGATGTGCTATCCTCCGTAGCGACAAAACTCATAAAGCCAACCATACCAACAGATACTACGCCACTATATCCTATCGGTGCGAATGAATACTACGGAGCGATACTATGGCACTTGCCACAGATAAGTGCAGCTGTGCGCTACTACAAAATGTGGGGCAATACATTTCGCACAAATCTAAAAGTAGGCGTGAGGTATAATGTCCTAAACACGCCACAACTTGGTAGCTTTAAATACGGAAATACTATTGATGATGAGAAGCGCACGATTACCTTGCCTGTGGTGTATGGAAATCTAAGCTTTGATTTGATATGGCTTATAAAGAAAAATCACGAGCTAAGTTTGGGCTATGATGGGCTTTTCTATGCTTCTACATTTGACAAAAGTAACGATAGCGCACTAAGCCAGTGGTTTAATGGCGTAACTACGACACTCAACCTCAAATATGCGTATTGGTTTGGTGGGAGCGACTATGTCAAAGATAAAGACGGCAATGCCGTATCTCGCTCCATAGTCGAGGGCAAGAAGTCCAAAAAATCCTCCAAAAAAGACAAGCCTAAGAAAAAATCCAAGAAGTCTAAGAAAAAGACATACTATATCGATGGGTAAGTGGTTTGCTAGACTAAAGCAATCACTTGTCATACTGAAGTTTGGCACAAACCGAAGTATCTCCGCAAAAGATAATAGAGATTTTGGTTTCTTATAGAAACCAAAATATGACAAACTTGATTCTATCGTAAGCAGGCATAATGTAGATTCCCCCCTCCCTTAGCACGAGGGGGCTAGGGGGTGGGTTCTTTCCCCGTCATTGCGAGATTTTGCTTGAGGGGCGTGGAATCGTGGCAATCCATATTCCAATCGTCATTGCGAGCGAACGGAGTAAGCGTGGCAAAACAAGCGAAGCCGAAGTTTCTTTAGCAATCCAAATGCCACTTCGTCATTGCGAGCAAGTCGAAAGACTTGCGTGGCAATCCACAAACTCGTCATTACTAAATAAACTGCGCTTTTGCTTGTTTTCTGAATAAGCCGCACTTCGCTTGTTTTCTGAAGAAACCGCACTTCGCTTGTTTTCTAAAGAAACTTCGCTTCGCTTGTTTTCTAAAGAAACTTCGCTTCGCTTGTTTTCTAAAGAAACTTCGCTTCGCTTGTTTT
>NZ_KI669454.1:1518745-1682603 GCF_000507845.1 Helicobacter macacae MIT 99-5501
TGCTTACCATAGCTAATCACAGCCTTTTCAAAATCGTCCCTTTCTTTGTCAAATCGCTCTATACTCGTTTTTAGCTCGTTTATTACAGAATGCGTATGTCGCTGAAATTCATTTTGCACCCTTGCACTCATTAGACTTCCCTCGCTACCGATTTCTTTTTGCATAAAGTCGCCAAATGTCTCCAAACTCGTGCCTTTGATTTGCCTAATCAAATCATTAAAATACCTAGCCACAAATTCCCTAAGTGCTATTTGCGCGTCATTTATCTTATCATTTGTGCGCTCCATATCCTTTCTCAAGGCTTTTATGCTTTCATTTAGTCTTTGCATATCGCCTTTGATTTTATTTTGCAGTGTGATAGCTTGTGGGAGCTGTTTGCTGACAATGTCGCTTAAAATGCTATTTTGTGCCTCTAGAGTAATCGATTCTAATCCGCCATTTTGTTTGATAATCTCTGTGGTGGCGTTTTGTAGCGAATCGATATGCGATAGCTTTTTAAACTCGCTTTGATTCTCTAACCAAAAATCTAATCCCTTGCCTTCTGGATTCGCCGAAACAGCCACGACTTTTAGTTGCGCCTTTTCATTTGCATTTAGCTTAATCAATTCATTTAGGCTTGGAATTATGCTTTTATCTTTTTTGGTGGCAAATTCACTCTCAAAGTCATCATCATCGCCCATATCCGCCACTTCATCAAATTTGCTAAGCACAAAAATCGTTCTAGGCAGTAGATTTAGTGTGCGAAATAGCCACTCTAAGTCCTCTTTATGACTTGCTTTGATGGGATTCGTGGGATTCATCACATAGAGAATTATATCCGCTTCGCTTACGAATTTTTTGGTAATGTCTTTGTATTTTTCGGCATTCACACCTTGCCCCTTTTCTTTGAATCCAAAAAGTCCGGGCGTATCAAAAATCTCTATTTCATCGTCTTTTGTGTCATAAAATGCCACTTCATCGCTTGACTCAGCGCTGTCGATTTTGCCCACGACTTTGCCTAGCCAAGCGGACGCGATAGAAGTTTTACCCTCGCTAAAGCCACCGATAAAGACGACTTTTAGCTTACGCTGGTTGATTTTATCCTTTGCTTTTTGTAGCTTTTCTAAGCTATCATCTACGCTTATGCCAAATAGCTCAAAGTCTTTGCCTTGCTCTAAAAACCCTTGCAGTTTTTCTAAAACCGCTTGTCCTTGCTCTTTTTGATTTTTAAATTCTTGTTGTGTTGTCATTTTTTTAACTCCTTATTGTTGATTTTATTAACCGCCACGATTTACCCAAAAATAAAATATTTTTACTAAACCCCTCCTTCATTTTTGATTTGATTTGCTAGTGGCTCTACTTCATTATCACGCAACGCTCTAAAATACTCACTTGCCCTTTTAATATTATCTACGCTATCTTGTAGTGCTTTTACGATTTTGCCTCTATTTGGTGCTATATTTTCATCAATATGCTTGGAGATAGATTCGTAGGTTTTGCCCTTAATTTCATTGCTTATTTTTCGTAGATTTTCATCGACTGCTTTGCGCTGTTGAGACTTTTTGTAATCATCGCTAAAAGCCTTACGCACAGATTTATAAGCACCCAAAACGAGACTAGCCACACTCGCTACAAGTGCAGTAATAACCAAAGCACTAGCTGCAGCCCAACCAGCAGGATTCCAAAGATTAGCAACTGTCATTGTAACAAGCACACCTGCCACACCAGCACCCACGCTAACAAGTCCCCATT
Source organism: Helicobacter macacae MIT 99-5501 (assembly GCF_000507845.1). Taxonomy (NCBI): domain Bacteria; kingdom Pseudomonadati; phylum Campylobacterota; class Epsilonproteobacteria; order Campylobacterales; family Helicobacteraceae; genus Helicobacter; species Helicobacter macacae. Next base: position 1,520,477 of record NZ_KI669454.1, read on the forward strand.
TATCGATTCCGCTATCAATGTTAATATTTAGGTTTGAATCAAAGCTATTTTTTATGCTAAGCGATTGAAATTCTTGTGCGATATTGCCGATTCGCCTCTCAAAGTTTACTAGCTCCCTTTCTATATCGCTTTGAATATCTTTTTCCACTTTTTCAAAGGCTATTTGAAATTTATATTTTAAAGCACCTTGCTCATATTCTATGATTTTTTTGAATCTTGCCTCAAATTCACTATCTTTGACATTTTGATTGATATAGTTGTAAATTTCCTCTCTTATCTTACTGATAAACTTATCTACAACAGCATCACAAGCACTCTTAAAAGCCACTTCTTTTGCATTATACACAATACTCCGTATATTGCTACACGAATCGCTCACTTCTTTGTAGCATTTTTCATACAACTCGCCATAGATTTTATGCAAATTATCCAAAGTATCACTTAATCCAAGTAAGATTTGGTGCGCTTTTTTAAAGTTTGACTTTTTGATTTTTTCGCCTATATTTTGCGCCAAATCATTGCTGATAAAATTTGCAAAGTCCAAAAATAGGCTCTTTTTTAGTAGCTCATCTTTGGAATACGCATTGATAAATTTATCCCTTGTCCTTGCAAAGCCCTTTACCCTTTGCGCTAAATCGCTATCATCTAGTAATTCTACATTTGGCATTTTCTCTCCAAGCGCACAAAAAGCCACTAGCGCACTTAGTGTTTTACGCCCGATATAACCCTCTCCTAGCTCATCACGCATTTTGCTATCCAAATCATTTAGCCCGTTTTCATCGCTTTGCTGAATGATTGAATCGCTAAGCGCACTTGGGGTTTTAATAGATTTGTTAAAAATGCTATACACTTCCGTCTGTGCGCCTAAATGCTCTTTGATTTTCTCAATCGTGCCTTTTGGTTGCGTGTCTTTTGATTCGCCATTTGGGCTATCGCCTTTTTGCGGTGGCTGTGGATTTCGCGTGATATAAAACACGCAATGCGCCTTTTTAGTCGCTTTCAAAATCTCGCCTATCACGGCTTTTTCATCGCCCTCAATGCCCGGCACATCTAAAATATCAAACTCTACGCCATTATGGCTAAAATGATAAGTGTGATTTTGCCTTGTAAAATCCTTCCTACCATCGCCGATAATCGCACCATCACTAGAACCTAAAAGATTGTTAAGCGCATTTGATTTAAGGCTTGGATTAAAATATGCAAGTATTTTGCCCCAAAATCCCTCATTATACCACTTGTATTGTTTGCAAAACTTATCAAACTTCGCGCGTTCATTTTGCTTACTTCCTTCGCCAAAATAAATGCGCAATGCTTCGATAATGGTGGATTTCCCCGCATTTGTCTCACCATAAAATGCAATGGTAAAAGTATCAAATTCCGCGACACTTTTATAATCCTCCGCGCTTTTTATTGCGATAGATTCAAAGCGTTGTAGCAACTCTTTTGCTTGGGTAAGTTGCTTTTGTCGCTCTTTGGATTCGCCACTTGCGTCCTCATCGCTACTCGCACCCACGCTATCATCGCTAATGCTTTGCGCGTGGGACTTCATCGCCTCTACTTTATCTATGACAAAGTCAAAGATTTTATTTGGCTCTAATCGCATAAAACTCTCCTAATTACCAAATGGTGTAAGTAAAGTTTTATACAAAAAAAAAAAAAAAAAAAACAATGAACAAATATTTTGCGCAAAAATATTCTTAAAAAATCATATTCTAATTTTTGGATTCTAATCCCAAACAATCATCATCGTGCCACAAAAAATAGCTAGATTTTATCGAATCACACTAAAGCGCAAATCTCCTAGAAAATCCCTTAATCTCCCACTATCCTCTACAAAATCCCTCAAAAGCAGTCTCTCTTTTGGCTGTGGCTGTGCGCTTATCTCAAGACCTAGTCGCTCACTATCAAGGAAAAACCCGCCAAAAGCAGAGAGAAAATCTAGTGCGAAATTATGCGTATTTATCGGCATTTTGTGATTTGCTAAGTCTTTGCGCAAGTTTATACTTTCTTTTGTTATGGTGGATTCTATGTCTTTTTTGTATGTTTCTCTATCAGATACACGCGCCTTATTTGCGACATCGATAGCATAGATAGCATACATAGTGTCGCTAAAATTTTGCGAAGTTAGCGTAGCTTTTAGATTTTTGGGGCTAAAAAGTGTGATATGAAGTTGGGCTTTCTTGCGCGTTATGGTGCGATTGCATTCTTTGCGACTTAGATTTTGGCATAGCTCCTTGTAGTCCACGCTTTTTGGGACAACACTTAGCATAAAATCTAGCAAAAACTCCGCCAAACTTTTATGCTCATAGAGTGGATTATTTGCACTGCCCTCAAACTCAAGCAAAAGCTCTGTGCCCTCCCCGCTAGAAAACTTCACCCGATAGTCATAGCTGATAGTTGCTCCCTCTTTTTTTATCGTCAAAATATCCCTAAAATCTTTGGGCAAAATCTTTTCAATCTCGCCTTTTTGCGAGAGCGTATGAAAAGAAAGTTTATCCAAAAAACTTTCACTAGACACGCTAGCATTTAGCTCTACTTGCAAGGTATTTGGAAATAGCTTGAAGTGTTGCGAGAAGTTTGATAGCTTGATATGGGGGGATAAAATCTCTACTTGCTTTTTGCTAGTGCAGATGAAATCCACCTCACTTCCCTCACACACTTCCTCTAGCTCCTCTCCTAGACTAGCTTGCTTTGAGCGCAGTCTTTGTGGTTTCATTTGTGCGAGATTCTCTAGCTCATCAAGTCCCAAAAAACTTGGGATTCCCACATAAAATGGCGAAAAATTTAGGGCTTTTTTTAGGTTGCGCTTTAGGAGGTTTTTGGGTGGAGCATTTTTTTCTAGCCTGGCTTTTAGCTTTGCTTGCTTTTTTAGCTCTTTTTGTATGAGTTTTTCCTCTTTTGATTGCTTGGCTTGGGATTGCTTGGTATTAGGTGTTTTGGCTTGCTTAGGGGCTTTTGTTTGTTTTTGTGCCTTAGACTTAGGAGTATTTGTTTGGGTGGCTTCATTTGCTTGATTGGATTGGGTAGTTTGGCTAGATTTGGCGTTAGATTTTGCTGATTTTGTAGAATCTTTTTTTGTAGATTTTGCTTCTTGTTTGTGTTGCGCTTCTTTATTGATTTGTTTTTTGCTTGTTGTAGTTTGTGGCTTGGCAGGATTTGCACTAGACTTATCAAACCCTAGCACAAGCATAATCAAAATCATCGCAAAAAGCCGACAAAAACCAAACTTGATAGACAAATGATTGTTTTGCATTACCTGCCTTTTATAAGTGATTTGTTGGGTATGATTTATGAGATTTTGCCAAGCCAATATGCTGTGCTTCAAAGCACTAGCAACTAAAATCAAATCGGCTACATTGATAAACCAAACATACTCACAAAATCCATATTTATTACACTAGTCTACACTCAAATGCGTTTAGCACACTACTTTTTGCTTCATAGATTTAGTCAAATTGATTTTTTAGTGCTAGCTCCCATTTATACGCACTTTGCACGATAGTTTCTAAGTCATCATACTTTGGTTTCCACGAAGTGTGGGACAAAAGCTTTTGATTACTTGCGATTAGCATAGATGGGTCGCCCTCTCGCCTTTTGGCTGGATTTACCACAAAATCAACTCCGCTTACTTTTTTTACACATTCTATGACTTCTTTTACGCTATATCCACGATTGTAGCCCACATTGAAAACCTCGCTTTTGCCACTATCTGTCAAAAACTCAAACGCACTCAAATGCGCACTTGCCAAATCATCTATGTGGATATAGTCCCTTATGCAAGTGCCGTCTTTTGTGTCATAGTCTTGCCCAAATATCTCCATAGATTTTCTTTTGCCCACCGCACATTCTACGGCGACTTTTATTAGATGAGTGGCGTTTTTGCTTCTTTGCCCTAGCCCTAGTCCTTGTGCTAGATTTTCATCAGTGTTTGCGCTGCACGCCCCTGCGACATTGAAGTAGCGCAGTGCGACATAGTTTATGCTACCGATTTTGGAAGTGTCTTCTAGCACGCGCTCACTCATCATTTTGCTAGCACCATAAGGGTTTATAGGGGCTAGTGGTGCGCACTCACTGATAGGCACAAGATTAGGCTCTGGCTCGCCATACACCGCCGCAGTCGATGAAAAGATAAAGTTTTTCACTCCATAGCGCACGCACAAATCAATCAAATTTATCGTGTTTATGACATTGTTTTTGTAGTATTGCAGTGGCTTTTGCACCGATTCGCCCACGATAAGCGAAGCAGCAAAATGCACACACCCCAAAAAACTAGAATCCTCCAAAATCTTTGCCACACCCGAAGTATCGCCCAAATCCATTTCTAAGAGTTCCACGCGATTGCCATAAACTTTGTGCAAATACTCAAAGTTTTGCTTAAATCCTGTGGAGAGATTATCAAGGATAGTGATATGTGCATCAGTATTTGCCAAAAAGCACCGCGCTGTATGCGAGCCGATATAGCCACTCCCACCTGTAAATAAAAGTCTCATATTTTTTAACCTTTTTTGCAAAATTTGCCCTCCATTGTAGCCAAATAGAGTTAAAGTATGTTAAAATGCCAACCTTTATGCGAACTTTGCGTGAGGTTTATGCGAGATTCGCACGACAATCCAACAACTAAATGAGGTGCAAAATGAGTAAAACTTCAAAATCTACCAAATCCACAAAATCCACTCCCAAATCTAGCCCAAAATCCACCCCAAAATCAAAAAAATCCGCAGAATTTATCACAGATTTTACACAGCAAGAAAACAACCTACTTATGCGAATTTTAGTCGCACCACAAATGGCAAATTTTAGTGGAGTGATGCACGGAGGAGAATTGCTAAAACTTTTTGACCAAGTAGCTTATGCTTGCTCGACTAGATTTTGTGGGATTGGCACGGTTACGATGAGTGTGGATAATGTCGCGTTTTATCAGCCTATCCCCATAGGCTCGCTGCTTAGCCTCTATGCGAGTGTGAATTATACAGGGAAAACAAGCTGTGAAGTCGGCATAAAAGCCATAGCCCAAAATGTCAAAGACAGAAGCGAGGCACATTGCGCTAGTGGGTATTATACAATGGTGGCAAAAAGCGATGGGAAACCCGCTTTGATGAGGGAGTTTACCCCTAAGAGTGCTGAAGAAAAACGGCGATATGCAAACGCCCTAAAAAGACGCGAGCTACGCGGCAACCTTGTGAAAAAATAAACGCAAACTAAAATGCAGGCTTAAGGAGCAAGCTAGTGAGAAGTGCGATTAACTACGACAAATATTCAAAAATGACTACAAAGCAGCTGCTAAATTCGCTTGATAGCGCAAAAAATAAGCGCACTAGATTCCAAACGCAAGTAAATGATGCAAATGAGCTTATCGACTTTCTTACAGAGAAAATCAAAGATAGCCTAAATATGTCAAAAAAGTCTGATTTTGTGCCACTTGAAAAAACAGGTTTGATAGAACTTGCTAAAGAAATAGAAAAAAAAATGACACCTAAAGAACTAGAGCAATTACGACAGGAGCTTGAAGCTGATATAAGTAGAGATTATAGCGATGAATAACAAAATAAGCATCGACAAGAAAAACACCAAATTTCTACAAAAACTTGCAAAATCCGCACCAAAAGAGTATGTAAAAATACTTAATTTTTTGTATGGCATACTATCAAAAAGTGATAATCCTTGCACCTTGCCAAATGCAAAATATCTACAAGGATTTGATGACAATCGCTATCGGTGGCGAGTGGGAGAATACCGCATAATCGGCATTGTAAAAAATGGGAATTTTAAAATTATAGAAATTATAAAGATTGATAAACGAGGAGATACTACATACAAGGGCTTATAAGCACGCTTTATCTAGCACACTTTGATAAAATTTACAACAAATATGGCAAAATAAAAAGCCTAAAAATAAATAACCAAAATCAGTAGCCCAAAATCAAAACATAGTTTTTTACACACAAATGAAAGCAAACAACTTTCATCAAAATTTTGAAGGACACATTAAGGACGCAAATGAGCAACAAAATAGGAATTTACCCCGGGACTTTCGACCCGCTTACAAACGGGCACTTAGACATTATCAAGCGCAGTTGCGAGATATTTGAAAAAGTGATTTTAGCAGTGGCACACTCTGCTTCTAAACAGCCACTTTTTAGCTTAGAAGAGCGACTAGAAATGGCTAGACTTGCCACAAAAGATTTTGGCAATGTATCTTGCCTAGATTTTGGCGGACTGCTAGCAGACTTAGCCAAAAGCCACGATGCGAGGATTCTTATTCGTGGTTTGCGCGTGGTAAGCGACTTTGAGTATGAGCTACAAATGGGCTATACAAACACCTCTCTAAACCCCGAGCTTGACACCATATACTTTATGCCGACACTGCAAAACGCATTTATCAGCTCCTCTATCGTGCGCAACATTTTGGAGCACAATGGCAAAATCTCACACCTTGTGCCTGCTAGCGTATTTGGATACATAGCAGGCAAAATCCCTTGCGCGTAAATACCAAAGCGCACCAACCACGACAAATAAAAATAAAAAGGAAAAAAAATGTATATCACACTAGAGGGAATCGACACTTGTGGCAAATCCACCCAAATAGAAGTGCTAAAAGAGGCTTTCCCACAAGCGATTTTCACAAAAGAGCCCGGCGGAAGCGCACTAGGAGAGAAACTACGCGAAATGATACTACAAAACCACAGCCAAGATATGGCTTTGACTAGCTCGTGCGTAACGCCACAATGCCTAATCGCAAAGCAAAAGGCAAAAGATTTTGCCAAAAATCAAGCCTTTAGCGAGGAGGCGGAGTTTTTTTTGTTTCTTGCTGATAGGGCGGAGCATTTCGCAAAAGTCATAAAGCCAAATGCAGATTCTCTAATCATCGCTGATAGAAGCCTAATCTCTGGCATCGCTTATAGCAAGCACAAAGACGCTGAAATGATGAATCTAGCCTGCACTCAAGGCATAGTCCCTGATATATGCTTTGCGTTCAAAATGAGCGCGGAGGAGCTAAACAAACGCTTGCAAAGCAAACAGCAAGATTCTATCGAGCAGCGCGGAAGCGCGTATCTAATGGCGATTCAATCACGCATTTTGCACTTCGGCAGAAAAATCGCCAAAAACTGCATAATCATTGATGCAGACAAGCCAAAAGAAACAATCAGCCAAGAAATCATCTCTCATATCCACACCGCGATAAAGCCTATCACCACCCGATAAAGCAACCCACCCAACAAAGCAAAATCTTAAATGAATTTTTTTTAAGCTAGAGATTGTGCTATGAAATGCCTTATTTGTGCGAAATTTTGCTTGGGCGTGATATGTGAGAAATGCTTAGATTCTATCCCGCTTCGCCCTAGCGTGCGAGAAGTAAACGGGGTAAGCGTGTATTGCTTTTTTGCATATAGTGATATTGATTTTTTACTAAGTGCGAAATACTACGTCATAGGCTCTAGGATTTATGTAGCTCTTGGCAAAATCGCAGGGGAGTATTTTTTCTCTCAAAAAGCGATGAGAGAAGCTATAAGGCAAATCATAGAAAATACCGCTTTTGGCGAAATAAAGCTAATCGGCATAGATGATTGTGTGCGTAGCTTTTACTCGCACACAGGGGTGCTTGTGCGTGAGTTTGCCCTCTCAAGTGTCAAATCTAGCAAATCCAAAGACTTGCAAAATCGCGCCAAATTCTCACACAAATCTAGCGCAATAGTGCCAATCTATGGCGAGCTAAAAGCGACAAATCAAGTAAGCTACGCAGGGAAAAGCCTAGCATTTCGCCAAGCAAACAAGCGCGGACTAACACTTAGCGCGAGAATGTCTAGCACAAAAAATAGCGCAGGTTTTGGAGGATTTTTAAAGCGAAATTTTATAGTGGATTTTGGTAAGTGCTTTAGGGCGGATTTTGCAAGTGGTTTTATAAAAGATTTTGCACAAGATTTTATGAGAGATTTTATGAGTAGTTTTAGCGCAATGCTTAGAGATAGATTTTGCCAAATTTTTAAAAAAGATTCTATCACAGCGCAAAATCAGCCTTTACCCAAAGATTCCACGACAGATTTAAAAGCAGATTCTACGCTAGATTCTAGTGTGGATTCTGCGCGAAAATCTACGCTAGATTCTGTGTCAAATTCTGCGACAGACTTTGACACAGGTTGTGTTATCATTGTCGATGACATCATCACCACAGGCACGAGCTTTGGCGAGGCGATAGAAGTTTGCCAAAAAAGAGGACTAAAAGTGCTTTTTTGTCTAAGCCTTTGCAACGCCGCACTATAACGGTTCCAAATCCACGCCAATACACACAAAAATCTTAATAAATTTTCCACAAATTGTCATACTTAATGGCTTTTAAGCCCGAAGTATACAAAATGTGGATTAGATTTTATAAAAAAGTATTTTTGGATATTTGGGTTTCTTACAAAACCTAAATATCTATATTGGATTCTACTTGAGATACTTCGGCTTCTTGCAAAACCTCAGTATGACAAGAAATAAAAAACCCCCTCCCTTTGCGGAGGGGGTTTGGGGGTGGGTATCTTTTCCGTCATTGCGAGGCAGTGGCTTTAACCACAACGAAAAGCAATCCATAAACCCGTCATTGCGAGAGAATTCACTTCGTTCATTCTCTCGCAATGACGAAACTTCGTCTTATAATGACAGCGTTGTGAATTGCTAAAAAACTGCGCTTCGCTTGTTTTACCACGCAAGTCTTGCGACTTGCTCGCAATGACTATGGGCATATATATGCCATACAAGCCTTGCGACTTATTCACAAAGTCCATATACTCTACAAAAACCGTTTGCACTTCCCTGCAAAATCTATCCACACTTACCTACATTAACAATTTGTTTTTTTTTTTTTTTTGTAGTATTGCTTTTTAGGGCGTTAGAGAAGCATTTGCACTTTAATTGCTCAAATACTAAAAAAGGAGCTAGTAATGCTTAGCAAGGTTTTAAAATTCAGTGGTGCTTGCACATTTGGAATGGTGTTTTTGACAGGCTGTGGGTTGTTTGGTGGTGGAGAACAGCCAAAGCCACCTTATGAGCCAAAAAAGCTAGAAGCGCAAGCTAGAGGTATCACTGTGGCAAAAAGCACACCATATAATTGCAAGATTTTGGGCGAAGTAGAGGGCAAAGACAATGTAGGTGATAGAAGCGGTGCGACAAGAGAGCTGCTAAGAGAGGGGGCGATAAATGACTTAAGAAACGAAGCCTCTTATGTCGCTGGCGAAGGTAAACGAGCGATGATAGCTATCACAAAAGAGGAAGTCAAATGTATAGCCACCGTAGGCAAAGCAAGGCAAAATGTGGATTGCACAAACGGCTTGCCAAATGGTGCAACAAATGGCGTGCTAGTCTCTCAAAGAATCCACGCACAAGTCTTTGATTGTGGTGAAAAATAAGCAAACCGCATAGATAGTAGGCAAAAATTTACATTTTGTATATTTTTGCTATTTCTCGCGCCCTGCTAGAGTAGCACTCCTTACCATAATCTAGCAGGGCGTTTCTTTTTTTTCTTATACTTTCTTTGACATATTTTTTAATTTCTCCACTTTTTTATCTCTCCACTTGCCAAAGCCCTGCCAAACTTAAAAATCTAAAACCCATAATTTTCCTAAATCTATCCCACCGCTTCGCTAATTTATCTTCCCCACACACTACCCACACATAAAAAGATTTTACTCACTAGCATTTGTATCCCACCAAATCTGCGGGCTTAAGTCATAGCGCGGGTGGATTTTTGGCATTGAGATATTGTGCCAAAACGCCACCCTAAAGTTTGGCAAATAATAATGAGGCACGACAAAGTCCCCCCACAAAAGCACCCTATCAAGCGCGTGAGTAGAGAGAATCTGCGCTTCTCTATGCGGAGCTGCTATCACGCGCTCTATGAGGCAGTCTACCACTTCTAGCCCTACCCCACTATAATTCCTACTGCCTACCATACTCGCACTCTCTTTGCTCCAAAAATACCTCTGCTCATTGCCCGGGAAAAGGCTCTGCCCGATAATCCCCACAATCATTTCATAATCAAAATTTTTCACTCGATTGGCGTATTGACTAGAATCTATTTTTTGGATTTGCATTTGTATGCCAAGCAGTTTTAGATTTCGCCCATATCGCACAGCTAGTCGCTCAAAAGCAGGATTATCTAGAAGTAGCGTGAAACGCAATGGCTTGCCACTTTTAGAGTCAAGCAGCACTCCATTTTTCATCACAAATCCCGCTTCTTCTAGCAAATCTCGCGCTTTTTTTAGATTTTCTCTCTCTTGTAAGATATGGCTTGGCACTTGGCTTTTGGGGGATTGATTTTGCTCTGCTTGTCGCGCAAGATTTTGCGCACTTTTTTGCTCGCCATTTTTAGCTTGAGATTGCCCACCATTTTGCGTTAGATTTTGCCCTTGCACTCCTCCGTTTATGCTAGTCGCGTCAAAATCTGCATTCGTGCTAGGTATCACATAAGGAGTGTCAAACATATTTTTTAGTCGCGTTTTTGAGATTTCGCCCCTGCTATCACACTGCTTGATAAGCTCGGATTCTGCCTTGCTTGGCAAAGGTGGGCTAGCAAAAATCGAGTGATTAAAGTAGCTTGTCGTGCGCTCGTATTGAGAAAAAAACAAATTTAGATTACTCCACTCGAAGTTAAACGCATAAATAAACGCCCTACGCACAAGCGGATTTGCAAACACCTCCTTGCGCGTATTCATAAAAAACCCCTGCATACCGCTAGGTAAGCTATGAGGAAATGCCTTTAGGCTAAATTGCTTAGAATCCAACGCCTTGCTTTTATACCCCCTAGCCCACACCTTTGCCGCACTCTCCACACGCCAATCATACTTATGGCTCAAAAACGCCTGCAACGCCACCGCATCATCTCTGTAATACTCAAAAACAAGCGTATCAAAATTGAACTGCCCTACCCTGCTTGGCAAGTCTTTTGCCCAATAGTTTTTGTTTCGCTCATATATGATTTTTTTGCCTACTTCGTAGGATTTCACCGAGTATGGTCCGCTTCCTAGCGGGATTTGCAGAGGATTTTCCCCAAATGTGTTTTTGCCATTTTTGACATAAAAATGCTTTGGTAGCACACTTAGCTGCCCCAAAATCAGTGGTAGCTCCTTGTTTTGCGTGGTTTTAAAAACAAACTCCACACGATAAAAATCCAAAACCCTCACTTCCCTGACATCTGCATAGTATTGACGATAGAGCGGACTAGCCCTGCTTATCATCATCTCAAAGCTAAACGCCACATCTTGCGCACTTACCGCTACCCCATCGGCAAACCTCGCCCTTTTGTCTATGGTAAAAATCACGCTAGAATTATCACTAGCCACAGCGACATCACTAGCGATTAGGGCGTATTGAGCATAAGGCTCGTCCATACTTTGCGCCATAAGCGTATCATAGACATTTTCTAGCCCGCTAGCAGACTCGCCCTCTATACTAAAAGGATTTAGCGAGGAGAAGCTCCCTAGTGCATAGCTTTTTAGCGTGCCACCTTTTGGGGCGTTTGGATTTACATAGCTAAAGTGCTTTAGATTTGGGTATTTTGCCCTCTCTCCTAGCGCGATATATGGCGCAGCCCTAGCAGAATCTAGCGTAAAAAAGAGGGGAAAAAAGAGGGGAAAAAGCGAGGTAAAAAGAGTTGTAAAAAGGGTGGCAAAAAATGAAGCAAACCTCCGCCCAAAAAACAAATGCGTAAAAAAAGCAAAAAATCTTTTGATATTTTTTTGCTTTGGTGGCATTGGTGGCGTTGTCGGTATTTGCAACATTGGTGGTATTGGTGGTATTGGTAGCATTGGTGGCAGTGGCATTTGGCGCGGTGTGATATGTGGCATTTTTATCCTATTTATTTGATATTTATATGCAAGCAAGCAAATTACAAGCAAATTTTTAACAAAATCTAGCAAATCTTTGCAAAATCTAATAGAGATATTTCGCTTGTCCTCAATATGACAACTAAAAATGAGCAAGCAGAATCTGCTATTTGTAATACTTAAGCGAAGCGAAGTATCTCAAACAAACTTCTTAAATTGTCATACTACAACTTTTTGTCATACTTAAGGGCGTAGCCCGAAGTATCTCAAAAGATTCTGCAGATAATGCAAAATCCTTTGGATATTTCGGTTTCTGCGAAACCTCAATATGACAAAGCAGGTGGGCACAATGTAGTTTCCCCCTCCATTGTAGGTGGTGATTCTACTTATTCCCCCTCCCTTGCGAGAGACAACCTCACGAGTTCCCCCTCCCTTGCGAGAGACAACCTCACGAGTTCCCCCTCCCTTGCGAGTGGGCTAAATCCAATCAGTTCCCCCTCCCTTGCGGAGGGGGCTAGGGGGTGGGTAGATACCACCTCCGCACTTCAAGCAAGGCTGGCAACTGCTAACGCAAAAGATACCCACCCCCAAACCCCCTCCGCAAGGGAGGGGGCTTTTAAAATCGCCAACAGCGCAAGCCAACAAACCACCCCATCCAAACCCAAACGCCTAGCACTATCACTTATCACAGCTAGTGCGCTTACAGGACTTGCACTAGACATAGCAGCGGCGCAGTGTGCTTGGAATATCGACTGGGCTCACGGAGGAGATGCCAACAATGTCGGCTATGCTGGCAAGGTTGATTGCACGGGCGTATCCAATAATATTGACCAATTCCTAAAAAACGGCGATGGGTATAACCGCCCCACCTACTATCGCTCAAACTATTGGAATCTAAGCGGTAGCACGACTGAATCAACCATAACCACCACCTTTGATACGACTAAGTGGAACAACCCCACTTCATCTATCGCTTCTGTTAGGAATTTCAACAAGTCCAACATCTACCAAGAGGTAAATTTCAATAGCTTCAATGGTAGCAACACTTCCTTTACATTCCAAAGTGGCTCTAGCGATAGCAACCCAGACTTGAACTACAACAGAGTAAGGATAAATGTAAATAGTGGCACTAGGCTAAAAGAACTGCACCTTACAGGGCATTTCAATCAAGGCGTGGGTATAACAGGCTCTACGATAACAACCCTAGAGACAAAAACAGGGACAATATCCGCCCTAAACATAAGTGGCTCAAATATCACTAGCTATACCAAAACTTCTGGTAATGTCAATACCCTAAACATAAGTGGCTCAAATATAAACTCATTTACCAATACCGCAGGTAACATAGGCACGCTTACCATAAGTGGCTCTACACTTCATAATGCTCTAACAGTAAATGGTGGCAACATAACCAATCTAAATATCGAGGGAGGCACTACCCTATCTAAAATAACAGGCACAGGCACAGGCACGATAAACACTCTAAGCATCGGTAATAGAAGTGGTGGATATGGTAGTGCAAATATCGCTAACTATGACTTATCATCACTCAATGTCGGCACATTGAATCTATTCTCTGCTTCACTTACGATAAATAGTCCATCAGGCACTTGGAATCAAGCAAGTGATGCAGGGAGTAATAACCTAGAGCATATCTATGTGAAAAATAGCACTTCTGTGGGTGTAGCTACCAACTCCGTGCGTATCACGCTAGGACAAGGAGCTAGAGTAAATGAAGTGTATTACTACAACAAAATCATCACAGGTGCTAACGTAAGCGGTGTAAATGCAAACCATGTGCAAGGTGCTCCGGGTGTAGGTATAGAGCCTACCGCTTATGGCACAGGATTCCTCCTAAGTGCTGATGTAGCCACAAGCTATGGCTCAAGCGTGTATCGCGCGCTAGCTTTGTCAAGCCTCCGCCGCAATGCTATGACGCAAAACATACTAGATACGATGACGACTAAGACATTCCATAGCGATAGGTATTACAATCAAGAAGTAGAACTTCGCTTGCTTCAGTATGATTTATCTAGGCTGACAAATCGTAGCTCAAAATTCTCTAAGCAAACGCGCAAAAATCAAAGCAAAGTCGATAAAGTGCGTGAAAAAATGGCGAAACTAACCCTAGAGCAATCCAAAGGGCAAAATCTAGACAAAGGCTATAATAACTTCGAGCTAATAGACCAACTAGATGCAATCTTTATCCCCTACACAGGACGCAGGGATTGGAGATTTTTCGCACTTCCTTATGCTAGCCATAGCTATGTGGATTTGGGTGCTTCTAGTGCTATGGAATACGCAGGTGGTGCAGTATTTGGCGTGCAGCGAAACCTAAGAGCAGCTGGAATCTTTGGTGGCTATCTAGGATATGAGTTTGTAAATACTGATACCGAGCTAGTAGGCGCAGCCACTAGAGTGCAAACTCACTCTTTGCAAGCAGGGCTAAACTACTTTAAGACTTTCTCATTTACTTCAAAGACTTGGGAAGGATTCTTGCGAGCAAATGTGAGAGGTGGGGTAGATTTACCACAATTTAACTTTAACACAGGGGTTTATAACCTTAAGCTAGAAAGCAATGAAAAAGCATCATCTATCCCTCTACTATGGAATGTCGGTGCAGAAGTCAAAGGTGGAATCACTTTCTACTACTTCAAACGCAATAGCTACCTAAGCCCTGAAGTAAGCCTAAGCTATGATATGCTATCCACCTTTGATACTTGGCTAAACAAGCCTACTGCTTCGCTAGGTGGGACAAGCTTTATGCCACTAGGTGCGCACGAATACTACAAAGGCTTTTATTGGCATTTGCCTCAAATCGGTGCTGCGGTGCGCTACTATAAAATGTGGGGCAATACTTTCCGCACAAACCTAAAAGCTGGTATCAAGTATAATATGCTAAATAAGCAAGACGCTACATTTAGAATCGGTGATAGCAAAGACTTCGAGGATACATCTGCGATTACTCTACCTGCAGTGTATGGAAACCTAGCATTTGACTTTATCTGGATGATAAAGAAAAACCACGAGCTAAGTTTCGGCTATGATGGACTTTTCTATGCTAGCACATTTGACAAAAGTAGCACTAACGCGCTAAATAATTGGTTTAACGGTGTAACCACTACGCTAAACTTCAAATACGCTTATTGGTTCGGCGGGACTGACTATGTAACTGATAAAGACGGAAATGCAGTCTCTCGCTCCATCGCAGAGGGCAAAAAGTCCAAAAAAAGCAAGAAGTCTAAGTCTAAAAAGTCAAAGAAGTCTAAGAAAAAAGTCTACTATATCGATGGGTAATGGCATTGTAGATTGAGTAAGTGAGCTTTGTATCGTGGGGTAAGGGGGCTTAATTTAGTAGCCATTTGGTAAGGGGGACTTAGTAGGTGAAAGTATTTGTCATACTTAAGGGCTTTTAAGCCCGAAGTATCTCAAAAGATTCTACTATTTGTCATACTGAGCGTAGCGAAGTATCTCAAGTAAAACAAAAAGAGATATTTCGCTTACGCTCAATATGACAAAGTAATTGGAAGCAATCTTTAAGATTCCCCCTCTCTTGCAAGTGAGGGCAAGCAAATTATTTCCCCCTCCCTTGCAAGTGGTAATCTCAAAATTCCCCCTCCATTGCTAGCGACAACCTCAAAATTCCCCCTCCCTTGCGGAGGGGGATAAAGGGGGTGGGTAACCATTTGATAAGCGAGGGGATTAGATTTACTTAGACTAAAGCACTCGCTTGTCATACTGCGACTTCTTGTCATACTGAGCGTAGCGAAGTATCTCAAAAGATTTTGCAGATAATGCAAAATCAAGTAGAGATATTTCGCTATCGCTCAATATGGCAATGAAATTGGCGACAAGACAATATGACAAAAAATGGGTAACAACACGACAATTAAAAAAGTCAGTATGGCAGTGGATTGTTGTGATTTAGCTAAGTAGCCTCTTATGCTCTACCTTTATGCAGCTATTTTCCTCGTAAATGATTTTTGCGTTTGTGAGAATCTCTTTTGCACGCGCATTGCTTAAGCCTAGCTGCACCCACACGCATTTTGGTTTATTCTCTAGTGTGATGATTTCTTGTGCGATTTCTTCTAGCACTTCACTTTTGCGAAAAATATTTAGAATATCAATTTTGGCATTTTGGCTAAATGCTTCTTGCAAATTTGCATAAGCCTTTTTGCCCAAAATCTCGCCATTTGGTGGAATCTTTGGGTAGATAGGAATGACATTATAACCTTGTGCTAATAAATACTTTGCCACTGCGTTACTTGCTTTGCCCTCATCAGGGCTAAGCCCCAAAATCGCTATGTTTTTGGCACTCTTTAGCACTTCTATTTTTATGAAATCTTGTTTTTCTAAGTCTTGCATTTTAGTTTCCTTAAAAGTCTAAATCGCCTTTTATCACTTGAATCAAAAAAGTGGTAGATTTTTATAGATGATTTGCAGATAAATGTTTTGTAGATAAACGCGTAGCAGTATTTATTATGATTTCCTTGCTGTGGATTTTTCGTGCTTGTGTAGGCGGTTTAGTTTCTCTCACTTACATTTTCCCTCCACTTCTGCGCTATACTTTTTGGCTATATTTTTTGGCTTCCCTCTAAATTTCCCCCTCCAAAAAATCTCCCCCTAGTTTCCCCCTACTCTGCTTTAAGCCTACTCCACTTCAGCATCTATAACATCATCATCTTTGCCTTTTTTGCCACCGCTTGCATTACCTGCATTTGCCCCACCTTGCGCGTTTTGGTCTTTGGCATACATAGCTTCGGCAAGTTTGTGGCTTGCTTCTGTGAGTATTTTTACCTTTTCATCGATTTGCTCTTTTGTAGCGTTTTCATCTTTTAGCGTGGTTTTTAGCTCCTCAAGCGCAGAGTTTATCTTTTCGACATCGCTAGCCTCTAGCTTGTCTTTCATTTCTTGGAGTGTTTTTTCTGTTTGATAGACTAGCGAATCTGCCATATTGCGCGATTCTATCGCACCTTTTCGCTTAGCGTCCTCCTCTTTGTGCAGCTCGGCATCTTTTACCATTTTTTCGATTTCGCTATCGCTTAGCCCGCTAGAGCCTGTGATTTTGACTTCTTGAGATTTGCCGCTTGCTTTGTCTTTTGCACTCACGGTTAGGATTCCATTTGCATCTATGTCAAATGTTACCTCGATTTGTGGCACACCACGCGGTGCAGCTGGGATTCCTTGCAAGTCAAAGTTTCCTAGCAATTTATTGTCTTTGGCTAGCTCGCGTTCGCCTTGAAGCACGCGAATGGTTACGGCTGGCTGATTATCCTCTGCGGTAGAGAAAGTCTGGGTTTTTTTGGTAGGGATTGTCGCACCTCTATCGATTACACGCGTCATCACGCCACCAAGTGTCTCAATCCCAAGCGATAGCGGCGTTACATCAAGTAAAAGCACATCTTTGACATCACCCTTTAGCACGCCACCTTGTATCGCCGCGCCTACAGCCACGACTTCATCAGGATTTACAGATTTGTTGAGTTCTTTGCCGATGAAGTCTTTTACGCGCTCTTGGACTTTTGGGATTCTCGTGCTTCCACCCACCATTACCACTTCGCTAATATCACTCTTGCTAAGCCCCGCATCTTTAATCACAGAATCAATCTTAGTGATTGTCTCATCGATTAAATCATCAATAAGGCTTTCAAACTTCGCTCGAGTAAGCTTTTTGACAAAGTGCTTAGGACCGCTTGCATCAGCAGTGATAAATGGCAAGTTGATTTCAGTTTCTTGCGCACTGCTAAGCTCTTTTTTGGCATTTTCTGCGGCGTCTTTTAGCCGTTGCAACGCCATTACATCGCTTTTTATATCAATCCCGCTTTCATCTTTAAATTCACCCGCTGCCCAATCGATTATGCGGTTATCAAAGTCATCGCCTCCCAAAAACGCATCTCCGCCTGTGGCAAGCACTTCTACGACATTATCGCCTGTTTCTAGCACTGTTACATCAAATGTTCCGCCACCCAAGTCATACACCATTATTTTTTCGCTCTCTTTTTTATCTAGCCCATAAGCAAGCGCGGCTGAAGTAGGCTCGTTTATGATTCTAAGCACATTTAGCCCTGCTATCGTGCCTGCTTCTTTGGTAGCTTTGCGTTGAGAATCGTTGAAATACGCTGGCACGGTGATAACCGCCTCACTCACGCTCTCGCCCAAGTAGCTCTCCGCGTCCTCTTTGATTTTCATAAGAATCTTCGCGCTAATCTCTTGAGGCGTGTAGGTTTTATCCGCGATTTCTACCGCACACGCGCCATTTCTATCCACGATTTTATACGGAAGTCGCTTTTGTGCCTCTTTTGCCTTATCCTCATTTAGCATAAGCCCCATAATGCGCTTAATGGAGTAAATCGTCTTTTGAGGATTGGTAACGGCTTGCCTTTTGGCTGGCTCGCCTACGAGAATCTCGCCCTTATCTGTAAATGCCACGATTGAGGGTGTGGTGTTTTTGCCCTCTTTGTTGGCAATGATTTTTGCCTCTGTGCCTTCATATACCGCCATTGCGGAGTTTGTCGTTCCTAAGTCTATTCCAATTACTTTTGCCATTTGTTATCCTTTGTGTTGGTTTTTGTGTGTTGGTTTTTAGTTTTTGACTATTGCCACCATAGCTGGTCGCAAAGTCCTTTCTTTGTAGACATAGCCCTTTTGCAAAACTTGGGCTATGTCGCCATCTTTTAGTCCCTCATTTTGCACCTGCATAATACACTCGTGCAAATTGGGGTCAAACTCGCCACTTGTGCTAATCTCCTCTATGCCGTGCTTTTGCAAGGCTTTTAAGAGATTATCCTGTGTGAGATTGATTCCCTCCAAAATCGCACTATGCTCTTTTGCCGCTTCTTTTGCCCTATCAAGCGTATCTATGATAGGAAGCAAGTCTTTGGCAATCTTTTCATAGGCGTATTCTAGGGCTTGATTTTTATCCCGCTCTAGTCGTTTTTTGACATTTTCAAAATCCGCGTGAGCGCGAACATATTTGTCTTTCCATTCGCTTAGCTGGGACTTTAGCGTATCTATGTCGCTAGAGTCGCCCTGCCCGCTAGAATCACTTTGGCTTAAATCCGCACTAGAATCTGCTAAATCTGTGCTAGATTGTGATTTTGCAGTTTCTTGTGCTTCTTGTGATTGTGCACTTGATTGGCTTATCAGTTCCTCTTGTGCGCAATCACTAAAATCCGCGCTTTTAGATTCTAGTGCAGAATCCAAATCGCTAGATTGCATAGAATCTTGGCTCATTTTTACTCCTTTGTGTTGGGATAAATCTTTTTATTCTTTTTTTTTTGTGATTTTGCTTGCCTCACGCGCTTGCTTCTAGTGCTTCATAAAAGCCCTCATAGTCTTGCGTGATTTTGCCTACACATAGCATTTTTGCCTCTCTATCCTCGCCGTTTTTGGTATAAGTCGCGCTATGTGCTAGCACCATATATTCGCTTTTGTCAGGGAAAAACATAGTATTTTCAAGTTTGGAAAACATCTCGCCGCTAAGGATTTCAAGTGCGGTTTGTGGCTGTGTGCTAAATAGCTCACCCAAAAACTCTAGCCCAAAAAACTTCGGTGTGCTTTGTAGATTGCAAAGCACACTATATAGGCTAGTAGCGCAGACTTCCTTAGCGATTTTGATAATATCCTCAATAGACATTCCAAGCAATTCCTTGCAAAAGCGCGACATATTTGCCACAAGCGGAATAGCAACCCTATCCTTACTAAAGCAAAGTAGTAGTGTATCTGCTTCCTCTAGCTCGATGACTTTTAAGAGTTTTTGACTAAAGTGTGGCTTTATGGCGCAAGATAGCGCGAAAAACTTACAACTAGATTCTAGCTTGGCAGAATCTAGTGTGGGGTTTAAATCTTTGGGGCTAAGCACATTGCGCCAATAGTTTTTTAGCGCGTAGGCTGTCGGCACTCGCCCAGAGCTGATATGGGTTTGCACGATTACGCCCTCTTGCCCCAAAATCTTAAAATAATTGCGAATCGTAGCAGAAGAGATATTTACACCAAGTGCGACTTTGAGAGTCTCCGAGCCGATAGGCTCTTGGCACTTGATATAATGCTTAATCATCTCATTAAGCAAAAACTCTTTTTTTTGCATTTGCTAATCCTTACAATATTTAAAAAAGCCAAAAGTTTCAAAAACTTGCAAAGGCTATAAAAACTAAAGACTAAAGTGATTTATCTTTAGCGATGAGAATATTAGCCAAAAAAAGTAAATAAAATTAGCATTTAAGCAAAAAGATTGCTAAAAATATCAAAATATGAGTGTATTACTATAAACTTTACTTAGTATATTTACTTAGATTTTCTTATGCAAAGATTAGCAATATGTAAAAAAATAACGGAAAATCAAGCAAAAATACAACCATAAAAATTATAAATTCTAGGATTCTTAAATATTTCTCACTTTTACATTTTCAAACAATCGTTTGACTTTTTTAAATTTCTTTGCTAGTATTTCGGCACAAACATTATCAAACACGGAGCGACAATGAGACAAATCCTACTCCTCTCGCTTATAGCCTTGCACCTAAATGCCGAGCCACTCACACTTGAATCCGCGCTTAGTAAGGCAAGGGAGCATTACCCACTGCATAAAAACAAAGATTTGCTCCAAAAAGCACAGGACTTAGAGCTAGTAAAGCTCAATATGAGCTATATCCCGCGACTAAAGCTAGGCGCAAAAGCCACTTATCAAAGCGATGTAACCACTCTGCCATTTTCTAGCCAAACGCTAAATAACCTTTCTGGTGGGAATCTCAACTACAAACCCCTAAGCAAAGACCAATACAATGCAAATATAGAAATCTCTCAACCGCTCTTTGACGCGGGGAATCTCTGGGCAAATCGCTCACTCACAAAGGCAAAATACAGCACGCAACAAGCCGAGCTAGAATCCGCGCTTTACTCCGTGCAAAATAGCGTAATAAATGCCTATTTTGCGGCACTTTTGCTAGAGAGGCAAATCAATCAAAGCGAGATTCACGCAAAAGAGCTAGGCAAAAATCTAGCCACGCTAAAAGCTAGATATGCCAATGGCGTGGCAAATAAAAGCGACATTGATAAACTAAAGATTGAGATTTTGCAAACCCAAAACACCCTAGCAAATCTCACAAATGAGCGCGAAATCGCCCTAAGCACGCTAAAAGAGCTTGTGGGATTAGAGCAAGACATAGAGCTAGTAACACCACGCCAATCGCTTGATTCTCTGCAATCACTTGAAGTAAAAAGCGCAAGTTTTGAATCGCGCCCTGAAATGCGCGTTTTTACCCAAAGAGCAAATGAAATCACAATGAGTAAAAATGCCGAAACGGCGCGGTTTTTGCCCTATATTGATGCGTTTTTCCAAGCAGGATATGGCAACCCCGCACTAAATATCCTAAAAAGCGGATTTAATAGCTACTATATCGCTGGGATAAGGCTAAATTGGGACTTTGGCAATCTTTATTCGCTCCATCAGCAAAGCGAGTTGCGTAGAATGCAGATTTTGCAAAATGACGCCAAAAAAGAGGAATTTTTACTCAATATGAGAATTTCGCTAAAAAGCCAAATCAAACGCGCGAACAATTTACAAGATAAGATTAGCAAAGATACGCAAATCATCACCCTGCAAGAAAATCTCACCAAATCCGCACAAGCAAAGCTACAAAATGGCGTGCTAAGTGTGAATGATTTTTTAAGCGAAATAAACGCGCTAAACACGCTCAAACTCCAAAATAATTACGATGAAATCGAGCTTCTAAAGCAAATCTATGAGATTTACCAAAGCCTAAATCAATGGCAAAACCCACAAAATCAATAAAGGAGTGATAATGAACATTCTAAAAAAAGCATTTGCAATAAGCACAATATGCACCATAAGTGTGCTTTTTAACGCGTGTGGAAACAACAACGACTTTGATGCGATGGGGATTTTTGAAGCTGATGAAGTGCTAGTGAGTGCAGAAGTGAGTGGGAAAATCATCGAATTTAGCGCGGTAGAGGGAAGTGAACTTGCACTTGGGCAAAGCAGTGTGCGCATCGATTCTACACAAATGCAGCTAAATGAGGCAAAACTATCCTTACAGCTCCAAAACGCCAAAAGCGAATCTACGCGCTTAGAGCGACTATATCAGGCAAATGCGGGGACAAAAAAGAGCTATGATGATGCGCATTTGCAAGAGCAGATTTTGCAAAAAGAGCTAGAGATTGTGCGTGATAGCCTTGCAAAAAGCGACATAAAAGCCCCCATAAGTGGCATAGTGCTAGAAAAATACGCCAAACTAGGCGAGCTCGCCCTGCCAAATAAGCCCCTTTATAAAATCGCAAATATCGATTCACTGCGACTAAAGGCTTACTTCACAAACGCGGATATAAGCAAAATCGCTTTGGGGCAAAAGGTGGCTGTGTTTGTGGATTTTGGTAAGGGATTTAGCGAGTATGAGGGGAAAATTATATGGATTTCGCCAAAGGCAGAATTTACCCCAAAAACGATTATGACAAAAGATGAGCGCGAAAATGTCGTATATGCTGTCAAAATCGAAGTGCAAAACAAGTCCCAAAATGGCGAAAAACTCATCAAAATCGGCTCTTATGGGCAAGTCAAATTGAAATAGATTCTAGATTCGTGAATCTTGAATCTAGATTCACGAATCGCGATTTGTAGAGAATAAACAAAAAATTAAAGGCACAAAAATGAGTAGCAAAAATAGCGAAGTGATTTTGCAGGCGCGAGGTTTAAGCAAATCTTATAGCGAAAAATCTAGTGCAACCCTTGCGCTAAAAAACGCTACATTTGAAGTAAAGTGCAATGAAATCTTTGGGCTTATCGGCGCAGATGGCGCGGGCAAAACCACGCTTATTAGAATCCTAGCCACGCTTTTATTGGCAGACAGTGGGGAGTGCAAGATTTTGGGAGGCGATTTTGCGCGTGATTTTGCACTTATTCGCGCACATTTGGGCTATATGCCTGCGGTGTTTAGTCTTTATAGCGATTTGAGTGTGGAGGAAAACTTGCACTTTTTTGCCAATATTTTTAATGTGAAGCTAGAGACAAACTACGCGCTAATTGAGCCCATCTATCGTGCATTGAAGCCATTTAAAACCCGCCGTGCAGGTGCGCTCTCTGGCGGAATGAAGCAAAAACTCGCCCTTTGTTGCGCGCTAATCCATAAGCCCAAAATCTTGCTGCTTGATGAACCTAGCACGGGTGTAGATGCGCTTAGTCGTGCGGAGTTTTGGGAGATTTTGCGCATTTTAAAAAGCCAAATGTCTATTATCGTATCCACGCCCTATATGGACGAAGCACAGCTTTGCGATAGAGTGGCGTTAATGGCAGGTGGCGAGATTTTCCGCATAGGCTCGCCTAGTGAGATTGTGCGTGATTTTAGCGGGGAATTATTCGCACTAAAAAATCTGCCCTTTGCGCTTTTAGCAAATTTGCGAAATCTGCCCCAAGTCAAAAGTGCGTTTTTGTTTGGAGAGAGTTTGCATTTAAGGCTAAATCCTAATGTGGATTTTAGCTTTGATTCGCGTGAATCTAACGCGGATTTTGACACAAAATCTAGTGAAAAATCTAACGCGTATTTGCAAACATTTTTGAGGCAAAAATTAGGCTATGATGATTTAGAGATTACGCGCATTAGCCCAAATATCGAGGATTGCTTTATGGAGTTTGTAAATGCAAAAATCTAGCCCTATCATAAAAGTGCAAAATCTCACCAAAACTTTTGGGGATTTTAACGCGGTTGATGATATTAGCTTTGAAGTTTTTGGTGGCGAGATTTTTGGATTTTTAGGTGCAAATGGCGCAGGGAAAACTACGGCTATGAAGATTCTTTGCGGACTAAGTCTGCCAAGTCGTGGCAGTGGAAGCGTGGCGGGATTTGACATAGCCACACAAAGTGAGCAAATCAAACGGTCTATCGGCTATATGAGTCAAAAATTTGCACTCTATGAAAACCTCAAAGTGTGGGGAAAATATCTACTTTTTTGGGCGAATCTACGGAATGAGTAAGGGCGAGATTGAGTCAAAAATGAAAGATGATTTAGCAAGATTAGATTTTAGCGATAAGCGCGATATGATGGTGAGCGAACTCCCGCTTGGGTGGAAGCAAAAGCTCGCCTTTTGTGTGGCAAACTTTCATAGCCCAAAAGTCATATTTTTAGACGAGCCAACAGGTGGCGTAGACCCGCTTACAAGGCGGCAGTTTTGGGAGCGCATATACGAAGTCGCACAAAGTGGGACTTGTATCTTTGTAACCACGCATTATATGGACGAAGCGGAGTATTGCGATAGGGTTAGCATTATGGTAGATGGCAAGATTTGCGCACTTGATACGCCAAATAATCTCAAAAAAGAATTTCGCGTTAAGGATATGAATGCGGTGTTTTTCCACCTCGCAAAAACTGCCAAAAGGGGCGAGTAAATGGGGAATCTAAAAAATCGCATTGCAAATCAAACGCAAAACTTCCTAAATAGTCCAAATATCTTGGCTTCAAAGGCATTTATCAAAAAAGAGTTTTTGCATATATTCCGCGATATTCGCACGATTATGATTCTTGTGCTTATGCCTTTGGTGCAGATTTTGCTCTTTGGCTTTGCCCTAAGTAGCGAGGTGCGCAATGTGCGCTTTGCATTACTTGATTTTGCAAATGACTCAAACACACAAAAAATCATCTCTCACTTAAGCCAAAATCCGCATTTTATCTTGCACCAAAACCTTATAGCACAAGATTTTGGCAGTGATTTTTCAAGCGCGTTTAAAAGTGGGGATATTGATTTTTTGCTTGTTTTTCCGCCAGATTTTAGCGTGAATCTCTATGGTGGTGTGCGTCCCGCGCAAGTGCAGCTTATCCTTGATGCAAGCGATGCAAACCGCGCAAGCACAATCAATATCTTTGTAAGCAACATTATCCAAAGCGCGTTTATAAGCGATATAGCGCAAATCCCGAATCTAGATTCAGAGCAAAATCTAAGCATTTCCACCACAATGCTTTTTAACCCGCAAGGCAAATCCGCACCAAACTTTGTCCCCGGGCTACTAGGGCTTGTGCTGATGCTGATTTGTGCGATGATGACTAGCATTTCTATCGTGCGCGAAAAAGAGCAAGGCAGTATGGAAGTGCTACTAATCTCGCCACTAAAGCCCTATCTTGTGATTATTTCAAAGCTCATTCCTTATTTTTTGCTCTCATTTGGGATTTTGGTTTTGGTGCTTGTTGTGTGCGTGTTTGTGCTAGATTTGGCGATTATGGGTTCGCTTTCGCTACTTATGGCTTTTTGTTTGCTCTATCTATTTTTAGCCCTTTGCATAGGGCTAATGGTATCAAACCTCGCAAAAACCCAAGTTGTGGCAATGCTTGTGTGTGCAATGCTGTTTATGATGCCTGTGATGATGTTTAGCGGTATGATTTTCCCTGTGGAATCAATGCCAAAAATCTTGCAATATTTTAGCGACATTATCCCTGCAAAGTGGTTCATAATAGGCGTGAAAAAAATAATGATTGAGGGCTTAGGGCTTAGCTACATTCTAAAAGAGGGCGTAATTTTATGCGCTATGTTAGCAATCGTTTTGGGCGTTAGCCTTAAAACTTACAAGGTGCGATTATGAGAGCAATATTTGTGGCGTTTTTGAACGCGCTTAGTAAGGCAAAGCGTGATTTAGGATTTTTAGTGCAAAAAGAATTTAAGCAGTTTTTTCGCAATAGCTTTTTACCTAGAATGCTTATAGGATTCCCCATAGCAGCGATTTTGGTAATCCCTTGGGTAGCAAATATGGAGATAAAAAATATCAATCTCTCAATAGTAGATTTTGATAAATCCACCCTTTCAAATGAACTCATAGCAAAGATAGAGGCGGGGGATTACTTCAAAATTGCGCAAAACGCGCCTTCATTTGAGAGTGCCAAAGAGTGTATTTACCTCGCTAAATGCGACATAATAGTGGAAATCCCAAATGACTTTGAAGCAAATATGCTCTCACAAAGCGCGTCTATCGCGCTATATGCAAATGCGATAAACTCTACCAAAGGCACGCTAGGAGCGGGTTATCTAAGCAATATCATCGCAGAATTTAGCGCGGAGAAAAATGCGAAGATTTTAAATTGGCAAGGTTTTGGCACGACAAGCGCGACAAGCGCAAATCTCTCAAACACTGCAAATCTAGGCAACCTCGAAATTTTAAGCCTCTATGCTTACAATCCACACTTAGACTACAAACTTTATATGATTCCAGCCCTGACCGTTATGGTGCTAACGCTTTTGTGCGGATTTCTCCCTGCGTTTAACATTATCGGGGAAAAGCAAAGTGGCAATATCGAACAAATCAATGTAAGCCCCTTGCCAAAGTCGCTTTTTATCATCTCAAAAGTCATTCCTTATTGGATTATGGGAATCGTGGTTATAAGCGTGTGCTTTTTGCTTGCATTTATCATCTATGGCTTTGCTTCAAAGGGTGGATATGGTAGCATTTTTGTTTTTGCGCTTGTGTATATTCTAGTGGTTACAGGGCTTGGGCTAGTCATCTCAAACTACTCAAACACAATGCAACAAGCAATGTTTGTAAGCTATTTTTTTATACTGATTTTGATTTTGCTAAGTGGGCTTTTTACCTCCATAAAGTCAATGCCACTTTGGGCGGAGATGCTGACTTTGGCAAATCCTTTGCGCTATTTCATCGAATCGCTAAGGGCGATATTTTTGAAAGGCGATAGTTTGCTTAACTCGCCATTTTTGTGGTGGGATTTGTGCGCACTTGTGGGCTTTGCACTTGTCTTTAACCTCTGGGCGATTGTAAGCTACAAAAAGCAAAGTTAGGCATTTTTAGATATAATTCGTGTGGTTTTTATTTTGGTGGTAGCATAAATGAAGTTTAAGAGAGGTTAGCAATGTCGCATACGCATTTAGATAAAATCAAAGCGGTAAATTTGGGGAGTTTTTATACACCCACTTTTATCGTGCAAATAGCACAGCAAATGCTACTTAATGCGCTAAGCAAAGCGCATATATCGCCAAAAGATTGTGCGTTGCTTGATAGCTCGTGTGGCTATGGGAATTTTTTGAACTTTGATAATTGTGATAAGGCAAACAATAACCCCAAAGATTTTACAGATTTTGCACTAAAAATTGGCATTGACATTGATAAAAAGGCAATAGATATTGCCACAAAAGCCATAAACACACCTAAAAATCCCCCGCTATTTATTCATCAAAACGCATTATTAAATGTCAATAGAAAAACCTTTAAGATTCCACCAAATACACCACTTGCAATCATAGGCAACCCTCCATATAATGACAAAACCTCAATCGTGCAAAAACATATAAAAGACAAAATATATGCGCTAGATTCTGCACTTAAACACCGCGATATAGGTGCTAGTTTTTTGCTATCTTTTGTTGAATTACAGGCGGATTTTATCTGTGTGCTTCACCCGCTATCCTATCTCATTAAAGAAACAAATTTTAAAAGCCTAAAACGCTTTTTTGCGCACTATACGCTTATAGATTCTCTTATCATTAGCTCACAGATTTTCTGCCCTAACTCTACTAGCTTTTTCCCTATTATCATTGCACTTTATGAGAGAAAATCTAAAGTGCCAGATTTTGCTAATGTGAAAAATCATAGATTTTACACGATAGAGGGCAAAAATTTCGCGCTAAATGATTTTGATTTTATCGGCAAATACATCGATAAATACCCAAACAAATCGCGCGTGAGTGATAAAGACAGAGTAGCATTATTTTACACATTGCGCGATATAAATGCACTTCGCCGCTCTAAGACATTTTTAGATAAGCCCACCACAAACGCCATAAATGTGCCACAAGAAAAATATAGCTTGTATTGCTATGTAGATGTGTTTAAGCAAATGATTGAGCGAGTGCCTTATTATCTTGGGAATTGCGATGTTTTGATTGATTGGGCAGAATTTAAGGCGTTAGAGAGTGAGTTTGTAAAATGCGCAAAATCTAAAATCATTACACCAAAAATTACGCAATACTTTGAAAATCTTTTGGGAGAGCATTATGAAAATAGCTAAATTAGAGCAAAATAGTGGCAAAATCTTTGTTGAGTTTCCACTTACAGAGCAAAGTGGCAAAGCACGAGTAAAAATAAGAAATAGCTTTTATGAGTATGGCTTACCAAGTGCAACGAGGCAAAGTCCATTTACTCAAAAGCACTATATAGAATGGCAAATCGGCTATGATGTGGATAAAAGCGATAAAGAAAAACTAGATTTAAGCACTTGCAAAGACACAGAATTTGTAGGAGCAAATGGCAAGAAAAAAGCACTTTATGAACTAAGTGATTTTATATATTATTTCACAAAATGGGGGATTATCGGCATAGATGAGATAAGTGAAATGTTAAGTTTTTTAGAAAATATTAAACAAAATGAATTTCTAGATTCGCGAAGCGAGTTGGCAATTTTACGAAGCCACCCTATTACACGCAATATTTTGGGAGTGGAGTTTTATCATAGCGAAGTGAAATATCCGCTTTTAATGCGAACTTTTAGTGTATTTGATATTTTGGTAGAAATAATCATCAAAGAAAAACAACGCGCTATCGGCACTCAACCAATGCTTTATGTATGCTTCCCCATCACGCAACTTTGCCCAACTAATGGAAATATTGCGCTACTTGGTAGAGTGGCACAACAAAAAGAAAAAGCGCATTTGATATTAGATTCTACGCATAAGCAGTTTTTATTAGAATCTTTTAAGATTTTTGGCATATTAAGTCCAAATCATAACCACGATGTGCGCGAAATTTTAAAAATTATAAAATCGCTAAAAAGGGGCGAAAAATGAAAGATGAAAGCAAATCTGCAGATAAATCCACAAAAGAGGCGATTTTAGATACTGCGCTAGAGCTTTTCGCGCTTCAAGGCTATGATGCCACTTCCACGAGGCAAATCGCGCAAAAATCAAATGCAAACTTAAGCGCGATTTCTTATCATTTCGGTAGCAAAGAGGGGCTTTATAGGGCGAGTTTTTATCACTGCTTTGGCTTTGTGGAGGCGATTTTGGAATCTGCACCCACTGCGCCATTAGAGAGAATCGCCCACTACGCTACAAAAATGAGCGAACTGCACCAAAAAAAGCCCTACATAGGGCGACTTTTTATCGAAAATGTGATTAACTCAAAGCCATTTATGTTTGATGATATTGCAAAGAGACAAGCAAAAATGCGTGGTTTTTTCTTTGAGGCGTTGCAAGAGGGCATAAAACAGGGCGTTTTTAGGGCTGATATAGACATCGCTTCTAGTGCGATTGCGCTATTTGGGATTGTGAATTTTTACTTTTTTGTCCAGACTACAAAAGTCTTGCCACAGGGCTTTAAAAATCTATCAAATGTCTATGCTAAAAATTCTTTAGAGATTTTCCTAAATGGGATAAAGGAAAAATTATAGGAAAGAGGTGGATTTGCGCTAGATTTTGGCAAATCTAAAAAAATCAAATAAATAGATTTTGTTTTTAGATATATTTCAATGCTATAATGTGGCTTTTTGCAAAAGCACCAAAATCTAAATATCCCACATTCACATTTCTTAAGGAAAATCAAAATGCGATTTGGCAAGATTTGCTACCTCAATCTACTGCCTTTTGATATGTTTATCAAGTCCTACCCTACCCCATCTCGCTTCAAGCAAAGCCTTTTTGCCCATAGTTCCTATCCTGCCAAGCTAAACCAATCTTTTTTATTTAATCGCATTGATGCGGGGTTTATCTCCTCTATTGCAGGGGTTAGCTCTCACAATAAGCAATGTGGCAAATACGCCACAAAAAGCGGAATCATCGCCAAAGGCGCGGTATGGAGTGTGCTAGTGAAGCACTCCACTCCCAAAAACGACTACCAATCAGACACTTCAAACACCCTAAGCAAAGCACTAGGGCTAAAGGGCGAAGTAATTATCGGGGATAAAGCACTTTTGTGGCTATACCAAAACAAAAAAACACAGAGCGATTTTTCTAAGGCAAAATCTAAAGCAAACTATAAAGACTCTCACAAAAAGATTTCGCACTATACGCATAGACATACAAGTGAGCAGGGATACATAGATATGGGAGAAGCGTGGTTTAGCAAGCAGGGATTGCCTTTTGTTTTTGGGAGGCTTTGCTGCGCAAAAAAATACGCAACATTTTATGAGCAAATTTCAAACAGATTTAACGCAAAATTTAATCCCAAACGCGTAAAGATTCCGCACTTTTGGCTACTAGAGCGAGCTAGGCAAATGGGAATCTCGCTAGATTTTGCTAAAGAATATTTAGCGCATATTTACTACAAAATAGGGGCAAAAGAATCTATCGCTATTGCTAGATTTTATCGCTTGGCACGGCTAATGCGCTTAAGCCCACCAAAGCGAGCATACAAAACACCAAAACACCCAAAATCTAAATAAAGGCTTTGCTTAAAAATGTATAAAAAAGACTTTGATACATATCTAGCTTCTCGCACACCAAAAGCTGCTCTGCTGTATGGAGAGAGTGATTTTTTGATACAAGTGTATTCCAAAAAAATCACAAACGCGCTAAATGTTATCCCAGAGGTGTTTTATTATGCGGATTATAGTTTGGATTCTGTGATGAATATTTTGACACAAAGCAGTCTTTTTGGCGATGCGCAAGTGGTGGTGCTAAAGCTTGATAAAAAGCTAGATTCTAAACATCTAAAAGCAATAATGGGTGCGCTAAAAAGCAATGAAAACAGCGCGATTATTATTGAATTTTATCAAGCGGAAAATAAGCCTAGCGCACAATACGCGCGGGATTTCAAAGCGTTTGCCACAAGCCTACACACAGAATCAAATGGCTTAAGTGGCGTGGTAGATGTGCGGTTTTTCACCCCAAATGCTCGTGAAAGTATAGATTTTTTGCGTGAGAGGGCAAACTCGCTTGGGATTTTTATAAACAATCAAAACTTACAAACCCTCCTTGAAATGCAAAACAACGACATTGCCCTAGCCTGCGCAGAACTAAGTAAATTTAGCATAATACAAGGCGAAGTAAAAAGAGAGGACATTGCTTTTTTGTGCTATGGACTAGGAAGCGTGGGGATAGAGGAGCTGCTAGAACGCATTTTTAGCAAAAAGTCGCCTTTTTTGGTGCTAGAAAAAATGCTAGAGAGTGGGCTTGATGAAATGGGACTAATGCGTGATATGGAGGAGTATTTTAATAAATTATTTTTGTTTTTTGCGTATGCTAGGGCAAATGGCAGGATTGAACCAAAAGAGATTTTGGGATATGCCCCACCAAATCTCATCAGCGATGAATACAAGAGAAGATGCTTGCAAGTGCGCTCTGAAGAGGGGTATTTGGAGATTTTTAAGCTACTTGGAAAATGGCGAAATGAACTTATGCAGGGCAAAAAAAGCATTTCTTTGCAAAGTTTAATCAAAATTCAAGATTTTATTCGCTAGAATTTGCACTTTATTTTCCTTGCTCTATTGCGCTTAGATTCTGCAAAATCCCTAGATTTTCTTTAGATTTGCCTAATGATTTTCTTGGATTTTTGCGGATTTTTAGAGGTTTTAGGACTTAAAAAGCATAGGGCGAAAACCAAAAGGAGACTTCAATGAAACACTACGAAACGATGTTTATCGTAAAGCCTACTCTTGTCGAGGAAGAAATCAAGCAAAAAATCGACTTCTACAAAGACGCGATTACCAAAAATGGTGGTAGCATACAAACCTGCCTAGATATGGGAATGCGTAACCTCGCTTATGAAATCAAAAAACACAAACGCGGATACTACTTTGTGATTTATTTCACAGCAGAGCCAAAATCTATTTTGGAGCTAGAGCGACTATATCGCATAAATGAAGACATTTTGCGCTTCATCGTCATCAAGTATGAGAGCAAAAAAGAGCAAAAAGCGTGGCAAACCCTCGTAGATAGAGCAGATAAAAAAGTAGAGCCTATCAAACTTGGAGCACCAAAATCTAGAGATAGAAGCGAAGACAGAGGCGGAGAAAGCCTAGCGCAAAAATCTAGCACGCTAGATTCTGCGACAGATTCTGCTACTGAATCTGTGAGAGAACCCAAAGAATCCTCTAGCGATTCTGCTGAAAGCTAGCTTTATCTAGTTTTGTAAGGAAGCCCTAAGGAAGCCAAAATGTTTAACAAGATTATCATTGTGGGCAATCTAACTAGAGATGTCGAGCTACGACATTTGCCCTCATCTACTGCGCTAGCCACGCTAGGAGTAGCGAGCAACAGAGCATACACCAAGCAAGATGGGACAAAGGCTGATGAAACTTGCTTTGTAGATGTGAAGCTATTTGGACGCACTGCAGAAGTAGCAAGTCAATACCTACGCAAAGGTAGCAAGGTTTTGATTGAGGGGAGATTGGTCTATGAGACTTGGAGTGACCAAAATGGACAAAAACGGTCAAAGCACTCTATTGTCGCAGAAACTATGAAAATGCTAGATAGCAAAAACGCAAGCGGTGGATATGGTGGCGATAGCTATGATGAGAGCTATGGCAGAGAGTCAAGCTACGCAAACAACTATGGTGGCGATAGCTACGGCGCAAACGGCTATGGTAGTAACCCAAGCGGTGGAAATAACTCAAACTACGGCGGTAGCAACTACAACCAATCAAACAAAAACTACCAAAATCCACAGCCTAAACCCCAGCAGGACAATATCCCAAGCATCGACATTGATGATGATGATATACCATTCTAAAAAGCAATTCTAAAATAAGGAGAACACAATGGAAAGAAAACGATACTCAAGAAGATACTGCCGATACACAGAAGCAAAAATTGAATTTGTAGACTACAAAGACATTGATTTGCTAAAGCACACACTAAGCGAACGCTACAAAATAATGCCAAGACGACTAACAGGCAATAGCAAAAAATGGCAAGAGCG
The DNA here is from genome assembly GCF_000507845.1 of Helicobacter macacae MIT 99-5501. Lineage (NCBI taxonomy): Bacteria > Pseudomonadati > Campylobacterota > Epsilonproteobacteria > Campylobacterales > Helicobacteraceae > Helicobacter > Helicobacter macacae. The sequence goes on from NZ_KI669454.1 coordinate 1,553,133, forward strand.
TGTAGAAGTCGCTATCAAACGCGCTAGACATATGGCACTTATTCCATATATCATCGACCACAAAAAAGTCGTAGAAAGTCCCTTTAGATAGGCTTATTTAGGGCTTACTTGCTAGATTTTATGCTTGTGTGTGAAATGTATTCGCACACAAGCATTTACAAGATTTTTTAGATTTTTTTACTTGCTAGATTTTATGCTTTAGCTTCCTAGAATCTCCACAGCATAATCCAAACACTCATCACAAATACCCACCACAAAATAACTATCAATAACTATCACAAAAACCTATAAATCCCCCACCTTAAAAGCTATTCACAAAAACTACTACATAAAACACCCTCGCCACAAACCGCTCTTACTTCGTAAGATTATCCATTAGGCTTGCTGCTTTTCTTAGCCTATCTTTATCAAAGTGTGTGTAGATTCTACTAGTGTTTAAGTCTGCGTGCCCTAGTGCTTCTTGAACTAGGACTAAGTCTTTATGCTTTTGATATAGTAGCGTAGCAAATGAGTGCCTTAGCAAGTGCGCTCCCATTTTTTCTTTGCGTATGCCTATATATAGTAGCATATTTCGCACGATACCATAGATATATGGCTGACTTAGTGGCTTGCCTTTTTGGTTGCAAAAAAGCAGATTCCCTTGTATTTTTTCTTTTTTTGTTGCCCTTTGACTTTCTATGAGGGCACGGTAGCCTAGCCACTCTTTTAGCAAATTATCTATATGCGCTTTTTTTATCATCACTACGCGCTGTTTATCGCCCTTGCCTTGAATGTTTAGCAGATATATCTCGCCATCGGGCAAAACCTTATTTACCTCCAAATTTATCGCTTCACTCACGCGGATACCTGTGTAGACGATTAGTTTTACGATGAGCCTATCTCTAGCTTGCACCCCCTCACTTACCGCGCTTATAGGTGCTTCATCTATCGCCTTTAGAAACTTCTCTAGCTCCTCCTCTTTTAGAAAAGTCGGTAGCTTTTGCCCGCTTTTGCCACGCGTGCCAGAGAGGCTTTTTAGCTCAATATTTAGGATATGAGATTTGCCGTTTTCGTCCTCATTGTGCTTATCTACAAATCCAAAAAACCCTATCAGCACTATGCGAAAATTGCGCTTGGTGGCATTGCTAAGTCTTGCCGTAGCGATAGTGATAAACTCACTCAAAAACACCTCATCAATCTCACGCAACGAACTGATAGAATCCGCGCTAGCTAGATATTCGCCCAGCTTAAAAAGCGGATTTGCATAGGTGTTTAGCCCTATCATTCCACAATTCCTAGCACTTTTTATCGCTCGCTCAAACTCGCCTAGATTTTGCGCTGACTTGATAGAATCTAGGCTTTTGGTAAATGCTTCTTTGTCGTGGATATGGCGATTTGAAAGTGTAGTCATTTTGTGGATAAAAAACTTTTGTAGCCAAAAAAGATAGTTTCGCTCCACGCTCTCAAATGGCTCAAGCGGATAAGTCATCACGCTATCCTTTTTAAGTGAATTTTTGAGTGAATCATAGCATTAGGCATAAGACTTTTTAGACTTAAAACTCCCAAAACCTAATCCTTAGGCTTCACTTTTTCATACCGCTCATAGTCCAAATAATCTTTGCATTTTTCACATTGTGTGAATTCTTTTGGAATCCAACTGCTGTATTTTAGGTTTTTTGTTATCTCCTCTGGTTGTTCTCTTGATTGGATATTGCTTAGGTATTCTTTTGGCATTTTTTCTTTGCCATTTTTTGTCTTTGCAGGTAGCAGATGGGCGGCTAAATCATCTTTTGTGATATTTTGATTTATGACTTCACCAAAATTAGCTAAAAGCTTGTGTGTGGGTGGCAAAAGTAGCAAAACCTCTTTCCGCAACTCCTTGACTTCTTTTATTGCAGGGATAAAGTCCGTATCCGCACTTAGCAAAATCGCCTTATCATATTTATCATCACGAGCGTCTTTGTATAGCTGAAGTGCGAGCTTTATATCTGTTTCCTTTTCTTTTATTTCTCCATTAAATTTATTAAAACGACCAAAAATAGTCTCCACACCAAAATCCTCCAAAAAATCCTCGATATAGATTTTGTGCCTATCTTTGATACCACCTTTTGGTTGATATGCAAACGAAGTAAAATAATACACCTTATCCAAAATATCCACTTCATCACAAAAGTGCTGGCACAAAGCGCGTAGATTTACCCACTTCAAACGATTATCGTTTAACTTTCTTTCAGCGTGATACAAATTATACCCGTCAATATAGGCATTTACCCTCATATTACATCCTTTTTATGTTTTGCCTTTTTATGTATTGATTTTATCGTGCTGATAGACAGGTTTTTACTTCATCGTCATAGCACGATGAATGATTTTAGCAAAATATGCTTAGCGAAGTTTAAAGATTCATAGCGATTTAGCATTGATTTGCGCAAGAATTTCATTTGCTGCTTCGCTTGGATTGCGGAGATTAAAAAGCAATATTTGTAGCTTGTGTGGATTTTGATTTGGCAGATTTGATTTTGCCTTGTATGTGAAGTGTTTGTGCGTAAAATCTTGCGGGGCTTTTGTGTCCTCAATTTCACTAGCCCCAATTTCCCCAATCTGTGGGTAAATCAAAAATCCATTTTCGCACTCATACTTCGCCAGATACGCAAACATTTGATACAAGTCGCCTTGTGCGATTCCATAATTATTTGATTCACTAGATTCGAGAATCTTCCACTTCGTATCCGCGATAAACACCACATTATTCCCACCATTATCACTCTTGCGACACACTATATCAGGCTTGATTTGAAATTTCCTCGCCCCACCCACTTCTAGCAAATATTTGCGCGATTCTTGCGTGCTTATCACATATTTCCCACCACTTGCCCTTTTCAAATGCCACGCCACAAAGCTCTCAAACAGCTTATTCATATCAAATAGCAGCGCAAAGGCTTTGTCCCCGCCTTGATAAGGCATAAAACTTTTGCGCCGCAAAAAAATCTTACACCACGCTAAAAGCAGCTCATAGTCCTTATAATGCCGTGAGCTAGGGCATAGCGCGAAGTCTTTGTCGATACTTTTGCTTGGGCGTATATCCGCAAAGATAAATCGCGCTTGGCTTATGCGCCCGCTCGTGCGGGGACTAAAGCCCTGCGCGGACAAAAACAAAATCGTGCTTACGATAAGGCGATTTGGCGCAATGTCAGCGATAAACTCATCGCTTGCGCTGAAAAACCGCTCTTTGTGCGCGAAATTGCGCTTAAGATTTTCGCCAAAGAGTAGCTTGCCTTTGAGAAATGTGCGATTTTCCTCGCGCACGACATAGTCGCTCTTTATCCCGCGCTTGATTAGTCGCTCCACCTCGTCCAAAAACATTATGGCAAACACCTCTAGCAGGGGGAATCTGTGGATTTTGAGGTTTGAGATATGGCTTTGCTTAAATGGGCTAGTGCGCAGTGTGCGTAGCATATTTAGTAGGATTTGCTTGGCTTGGCAGACTTGGCATTGCTGGCTTTTTGTGCTGTCATTTTGTTTATTAGCGTGGCAATCCACGCCATTTTGGCTTGCTCCATACCCCTCCCCAACCCCTCCCGCAAGGGGAGGGGCTTTTTCTTGTTCCCCCTCCCCAAAAGTTAAATTTGTGGCGGAGGGGGTTAGGGGGTGGGTGGATTTTTGTGATGAGCAGACACAATTTTTGATTGCAAACCCATCGCTATTCTTTGCAGTGCAAAAAGTCTTTGGCAAAATCTCTAAGCAAAATCCACTTTTTGTTTGGATAAGCCCGACAAAATTCCGCGCCTTTAGGCGATTGTTGCGATAGGGCGTTAGGAATATATGATTGCCCTCTCTATCATCAAAGTTGCCTTTTTGATTGGCAAAGTTTTGCAACTCGCTAAAAATCTTTTGTGCTTTTTTCTCGCTTTTATCGGCAATGACTTCTTGTATATCATCTGTGCCAAAGCTCTGCCACTCGGCTATGCAAAGGGTGTTATTTTTACTCATTTTCGTCTGATTCATTAGAATCTTGGCTTTGTGATTTTGTTGCCTTACTATTATAGATTTTTACAAACTGCCACAACTCCCACTTTTGCCACTCTTTTTCAATCTCATACACGACTTTTTCATCATTCACTTCATCGCTAAATTTAGACAAAAATTCAGGCTTTGGCTTTGGTTTAATCATATCATTATCATTCAGCACGGCTTGAATCTTCGCATAATCATCATAAAAATACTCTTGCAAAAGCGGGATAATTTTTAGCTTAAACACCTCACGCAATTTGCCCAAAGAATTCACGCCGATAAAAAAGCTATGCCCGATTGTATGCTCCCTATCAAGCAAAAACTCGATTCGCTCATTCATTTTATCCAAAAGTCGTGCCAAATCTATAGCACCACAAGGCTTTAATTGGCTAGAATCAGGCATCATCTCTACAAACTCAAACCTCCTACGCAACGCCGTATCAAGCAAGGCTATGCTTCTATCAGCCGTATTCATCGTGCCGATTATGTAGAGATTGCTCGGCACTCCAAAGCTATCATTGCTATATGGTAGCGTTACCTCCAAAGATTCATCGCCTATACCACGCGCTTTTTCCTCCTCACTCGCACCGATTCGCTTACTTGGCTCGATAAGCGTGATAAGTTCACCCAAAATCTTAGATATATTTCCACGATTGATTTCATCGATGATAAGGATATAGGGCTTTTTACTTATTTTCTTGGCTTGTATACTTGAAGATTTTTCAAATTCTTTGAGTTCTGCATAAAAATCCAAATACCACCAAGATTGTGCGTGTTTCTTGCCTGTGTGATTTGACACTATATCTTTTGCTTCTTTTATTGTCCCATTTTTATAATTATCATAATCTCGTAAAACCATTGCGCGTGTAATCCAAATAGGTGTTTTGCCAGATGAAGTTGTGCAACGAAGCCCAGCGTTAGCATTATTTTTGAAATCTACAACTCCAACGACTTTCACATTATTTTTGCCAAAAGAGATTACTTCCCCTTTTGCAAGTTTTTCTTGCACTTTTTCCGCATATCTATCAAACACCTCTCCCGCATCGATTTGCCCATCGTCAATATTTGCTTGTCTTAAATTTTCTTGTGCTTTGATACAAATTTCCTTAAAGATTCCTGCCTTTGGTTCATAAATCATATTTTCTGGGTTGTCAGTATTTGGCTTAATTCCCTCTACAAATTCCTCATACGAAAAACTTTGATGAAAGGTTACAAATTCGATTTGTCCTTGCTCTGCGCTACGATAATAATCAAATAATAATTTAGCCAATTCTCTATCATTTTTAGAATTTAGATTTTCCAAATCCAATCCCACGCCCTTGTTATTGTCCGCAATATTTTGTAACTTTTCCTTGATTTTAGTGTAATCTAGTATGACTTTACCATTATTATTAGATTTTGTATAGCCTAAAATCTCCAAAGCCTTATCAATCGCGCTATAAGTCTTGCCCGTCCCCGGCGGTCCATAAAGGATTTGATTAAGTGGCGGGATTGCCATATTTTGTGTATTTGGTGTTGGTGTTGGTAAAGGCTGGTCAATTGGGACTCCACCTAGCCATTTGTTATACTCATCGCAAATAAAATCTGCAACAGGTTGCCATAAACTAATTGTATTTCTTTCATATTCCTCAAAAAATTTACCATTAGCATTATTGTTTCTAGCTTCAGTTTTCATTGAAGCTAGATTTCCATCAAAATCTCTAATATCACCACAAATTTTCCTCAAATCATCAATGTAAACAGGTTTTGTATTTTTATTTGATAATTCCATAAACCTGACTAAAATTCTCGTATTTATTTGATTAGGTTTATAAAACCACTTATTTTCAAGTATTCGTTTTCTAACTTTTTCAATTTCTTGTTGTATTTCTAACTCTGTCATTTCTTACTCCTTAAACAAAAATTTATCACAAAAATCACGGTTTTCTACTCCCACTCTATCGTGGCTGGGGGTTTGGAGCTTATGTCATACACTACGCGATTTACGCCCTCTACTTCGTTTATTATGCGATTGCTTACGCGCTCTAGGAAGTCAAAATCTAGCCTACTAAATCTCGCCGTCATTCCGTCAATCGCCTCCACCGCGCGAAGTGCGATAGTATTATCATAAGTGCGATTATCGCCCATTACACCGACACTCCGCACATTTAATAATACGCAAAACGCCTGCCACACGGTATCATACAGCCCATTTTTGTGTAGCTCCTCTATGTAGATAGTATCCGCCGCGCGTAAAATCGCCAAGTCTTTTTGCGTAACCTCGCCCATAATGCGAATGGCAAGTCCGGGTCCGGGAAATGGGTGGCGCATAAGCATAGATTCGGGCATTCCTAGCTCACGCCCAAGCGTGCGCACCTCGTCTTTAAAGAGTTCGCGCAATGGCTCGATGAGCTCAAACTTCATCCACTCGGGCAGTCCGCCGACATTGTGGTGGGATTTGATTGTCTTGCTTGGTCCTTTCACGCTTACCGATTCGATGACATCGGGGTAGAGCGTGCCTTGCGCTAGGAATTTGATTTCGCCATTTGCGTTGTGCGCTTTTGCCTCGCGCTCAAAGACTTCGATGAAAGTTTCGCCGATAATCTTGCGCTTTTGCTCTGGCTCGATTATGCCTTTTAGTCGGCTTAAAAATAGCTCGCTTGCGTCCGCCGTGATAAGCGGGACGCGCAAATTCTCTCTAAACATAGCCTCCACAGCTTCGCGCTCTCCCGCACGCAGTAGCCCTGTATCGACAAAAACGGGGATTAGACTATCCCCGATAGCTTTGTGTAGCAATGCCGCCACGACACTTGAATCAACACCGCCTGAAACGGCGCAAAGCACCTTGCCATTCCCCGCCACTTCGCGCACTTTGGCAATCTCTATCTCGGCGAAATTGTGCATATTCCACTCATTGCTAGCCCCACAGATTTCAAGCGCGAAGTTGCGTAAAATCTGCGCTCCACACTCGCTATGCACCACTTCGGGGTGGAATTGAATCGCATAGATTTTACGCTCTAAATCTGCAATCGCGCAAATCTCGCTATTTTCACTTCTACCAATAGCACTAAAGCCCTTTGGCAACGCAATGACTTTATCACTATGGCTCATCCACACCATAGAATCGCTTTTAATATCCGCAAAAATGCCACTAGAATCCATAATCTCTAAATGCGCTTTGCCAAACTCTTGGGCATTTGATTTCGCCACTTCGCCACCAAAGAAATGTGCGATATACTGCATTCCATAGCAGATACCAAACACGGGGATTCCTAGCGTGAAAATGCCCGATTCAGGCTTATAGGCGTCCTTTTCATACACACTAGCAGGTCCGCCGCTAAGGATAATCCCACGCGGATTTTTCGCCCGAAGTGAATCTATACTAGCAAAATAGGGCATTATCTCGGTATATACGCCGATTTCACGCAACCTTCGGGCGATTAGCTGGGTGTATTGACTTCCAAAGTCAAGCACGATGATTTGGGGGTTTAGCGTGGTTTGGGAGGTAGATTTTGTGGTAGATTTGAAAGCAGATTTTGGGGTAGATTTTGAGGTGCTCATAGATTCTCCTAGATGATTTAAGTGTCGCAAAATTTTGCATATTTTTTGCATAATGCTTTGGCATTATAATCAAAAATGTCTTAAATCTAAAACAAACGGCACTAAGAATCTAAAGAAGCCAAAAATCTAAAATCCATTTCCCTCCACTACAAAAACAAGCAAAAAACATTCAAACAAAGCAAACACAAAAAATCCACTCTAGCAAAATCTAGTAAAATCTAGCTTTTTAGATTTTCGCACTTAGGATTTTCTAGACTTGTTTTTTATCTTTCTTGTTCTTTTTGCATTTCTAGCCTTGTTTTTACAATGCTAGAAATAAGGCTATATTGTCCTATACCTAAAATTTTGTTGCGAATATCGCTGGCTTGATTTATGCTAGATTTTTCGCCGTGTGCAGCTGGATTGCGCAGTGTTTGGATAGCTCTTATCCCTGATACTAGGTGCTTTACCACAGATGAGATTTTGGGGTTTTGCTTGGCGTATTTATCTATGTGTGCTCTTAGCTCGCCTTTTAGCAAGTAGCCATACACACCTAGAAGTGTGCTTGATTGCAGTAAGTCGCTTACTTGCTTTTTGTGCCCGTTTTCTTCATAAGGGATTTCTAGCACTGCGCTATGAGTCTTTGCTAGCTCTATGATGAGTGCGCGCACAAACGCCCTGCACTCTTGCTCAAACGCCTTTGCGTAGCGCAACACCACACCACTAAAGTCATACGCTGTGTCATTTTTGTTTGCGCGAAACTCTAGCTCGGCATAGACAAGGTTTTCAAAGCTATTTGGGTGCAGAGCGTAGAGGAGTGTCTCTCCTAGCACAAAGTGCGCGAGATTTTCTTGCATTGCTAAAAACTCCACGCTTTTAAACAATGTCAAAAAGTGCTTTTTATGCACTGCTTGCTGTGTGGTGTCTGCCTCTGCATTTTGCAGATTTTCATCGCTGAAATAATCCACTTCCATTTTTTGCGTGATTTTCAATGGGTAGGAGTAGGAGTTGCCATAAATGGCATAAGTATGCCCTCCAAAGTCTGGCGTGCGAAATCCTGCCAAATATTTATCACGCAAAGTAGCAAAATCATTTCGCACGATTTCGCGCAAATCTGTGATGATGAAATACACATCTATGCTTAAAGCTTTTTGCGCATAGTAGCTAGGGATAATCCCGCTTGAAGATTCTAGCGTTTCTAAAATCTGCTCTACCTTTGCCACATAGAGATTGGCATAATCGGTTAAAAAAAGTTGCAAATATGCGTTTTTATCTCGCGCTTTTTGCGCGCTTAGCTCTTTTTGCAAGGAGGACAAATCTAATGGATTCTCTGGCACTTCTAGGCTATTTTTTAGTTTGGAGCGCACCTTGCCAAAGGCGACTTTGCCACTAGATTTTAGCACTTCTAGGTGGGATTCTATCACGCGCTCTTGGTAGTAGGGATTGTAAAGGATTAGGAGGTTTATCATTTGTGAAGTCCTTAGCGTGATTTAGTGTGATTTGTAGCGTTGCACCATAGTATTTTACTTGGTGTCTGCTTTGCTTATGAGGTATGTGCCTAGCCACCAAGCCCCTAGCCAAGCTAACCCCCACGCCACACCAAAGTAATAAAAAATCGCCACACTACCCACGATAAACGCCAAAAAAACTGCTAAGGTAATATATGCCATAACGATAGCTAGCCCAAAAAGAGCTGCAAAAATCGCCCCGATAAATAAAATAAGTCCGCCCATCATCTGCTCCTTTTTGTAAAAATTATAGTTTGCCAAAATCTGCTTAAAACTTGCCTAAAATCATTGCGCGATAATGGCTTGATAATAGTGTGATAGTCGCCGCAATAGTTGCGCGGTAGTTGCTTTGATAGTCGTGCCAAATCACTTGCACTAGCTAAATCAAAGCCACAAAAAGCTACAAAGCTAGTCAAAAAACGACTTTATCGCTTCATCGATTTGTCTATCGCTTTTGCGCTTTTGGCTAAATCGCGCTAGTGCGCTAAAGATTTCCTCAAATTCTTGGGGATTTTCCCTCTTATACTTTAGCACCAAGTCTAGTGCTTCAAATGCAGAGTTGATTCGCGCCTGCTTGGATTCATACTCGTTTGTGAAAGTGTCGATTTTACTTTTTAGCTCATAGCCTAGTGCGCCGATTCTCGTTAGCTTAGGTAGATTCCAAAAGCTTTCAAACTCGCTTAGAAACTTAAAGCCTACACTAAGCATATCAAGCCATTTTTTCATTTTTTCCACTTTGTGCGCTCCTTTTGTGCGTTTGATTTGCAAAATGCAAAAGCGATTTGCGGTGGCATTTTGCGATGAGATTTTGCAAGTTTTTGTATAAGATTTTTGCGGGAATATTTTACAAAGCTAATGCGACAAATATTGTCGCTTCATAGTGCAAAATTATAAAAATGTAAAAAATTTGTGAGAAATTTTTTGCTTATCATCTAGTATGTTTTTATGAGTTGCTAGATTTTTCGCTACTTATTATTTCTAGCACGGATTGCATTTTTGCCTTTTGCAGATAGATTTTGCAGAGTTTTCTTTGCTGTGCGTTTATTGCCATTTTTGATTCGCATTTGCGTGTTTCTAAGGCTTTTATCATTTCGTATTTTACGCCTATTTTGCTATAAAGATGATTTGCAAAATACTCATATATGCTCTTTTGCACTTTCTCTACGATGATTTTTGTATTAGGCATTTTGGCAAATTTTTCTAGCATAGCTTTCACTTCCACGCTACACACGGCTTTTTCAACCGAATCTTTGCTGATAAAATCAGGCGATTTACCGCATTGCACGCATAGCTTTTTAATCTCGCTATGCGTTAGCTCTGCGATATATTTTGCTATTTCATCTTTATTGTGCATTGTCCTATACTAGCGCATTTAGTGCCACTTGATTTGTCGCTATGCTTTTTGCTAGGGCGATTTGTTGCGCTTCCTTGCCTAGCTTATCTGGCGAATTTTGATAGTTTTCTAAAAATTTCACGCTTTTTTGTGCGCTAGATTTTATGCCCTCTAACTTTGCGCTTAGCTTTTGCTTTGTCAGCTCAAACGCCGTATTTAGCGCGTTTTCTAGCTCGTTTTGAAAGCTATGCAAAGCATTAGCATTGGTATCATTGATAAAATTTTCCACCTTTTTGCGTTTGCCCTCGCCACTATCTTCCATTAGGATTTTTGATAGCGATTCATTATCAAAGCTAATTTGGCTGATTATTTGTGAGCGCAGATTTTCCTTTGCCTTATTAAAGTGATATTTAGCCGATTGGCGCATATCTCTAGCGATATTTTTATCTATATCCTTAAAGAGTTCATCGCTAAAATCAAACATTTTGCTAAATCCGCCCACAATCTGCTCTGCGCTATCATCTAGCTTTTGCAATGATGAGTTTTTATAGTTTGAGATAATCCCGCGAATGTGCTGTATCTCTGCGATACTAGCCTTTTGTGCGTCAAAAACTCCGCTTTGGGATAGCTCATTTGCTAGCTGCTTACTATCGTTGCCAAAAATCCAATCTTTCAATTTGCTTATAGCGATAGGTATCAGTGCCGCACCTGCTTGTATGGCATAAGGCAATAATTTTGCGCCAATCGTTTTTGCCGCACCAAGCAATGTCCCTATTGCCATCTCACACCCCCTTTATCGCATTTAGAATAGCGATTTTTTTATTTAAATCAAGTGCCAAATTCACTTGCTCACTTTGCTTTTGCTCTACATTTTTCGCTTCTTTGATTTTCTCTAGAGTCGCCATTTGCTTGCTTGCTAGAGTTTTGTGCATTTCTAGTTTGGATTCCAGCATTTTTATCATAGTATTGGCATTGTTTTCCACACTATCTACGAATCTATCACCCAAATTTCTAAATGCCTTTTTTATCGCATTGTCGATAAAACCGTTCATCTCTTTTCTTTTGGCTTCTCCGCTTTCTTTGCTTAAAATCTCTGCACATTCTGCGTTGCCAAGACTGATTTTGCTACCAATTTCACTTAGCACAAAACCTTTAAGTCTTTCAAATTCCGCTTCGCATTGCTTTGCGAAATTTTCCCCACTATCGGCTAAAATCCGCGCTAATCTTTTAATAGACTTGCGCCCTATGCCAATAAGCGCGACTTCAAAAGTTTCGCCCTCCTTGATAGCACTTGATTTAAAATAGCCTAGCTCATCGTTGATTTTCTTTATCTCACTCACAGTTGCTTGTTGCTCATCATAAGCACTCATTTGCCCGATATTGTGCGATAAATCAGCATTTGCCTTATTGATATTTCTAGCAGACTCATTTGCCGAATCACTAGAAAACCAATCTTTAATAGACTTAAATGCTTCAGTAGCAAAATCAGCCACAGCATTATAAACTTCTTTTCCAATTTCAGCAACCTTTTTGGCAATGCTAAGAGTTTCTATTGCAGTCTCTGCGTATTTTTTTGCAGTTTCTGCGTGTTTTTTTATTTTTTTCGCATCTAGTGCTTTTATAGAATCCAAAAGTCCCATTTTATCCTCCTTATTTATTCTTTTCGATGAGTTTTTCGATTTGCTCACCCAAACTTTTTAGCGTTTCTTTGCTTTGTGATTCAAACTGCTCCATAACGCCCTCTAACTCATTTTGCGCATTTTGCAAGTCTTGCAATTCACCTTTTTCTTTGGCGATTTGTGCGTTGATTGCCTCAAGTCCGCTAGATAGTGCCTCATAAGTATCTTGCTTTCTGAGTATGTCGCCTGTGAAATACGCCATAACTTCGCTATGCAGATTTTCATAATTTCTTTTTACGCCTTGATTATAAATATCTTGCGCATCGTTTAAAATGTCCTTTTGTATGCGTTCGTGCATCGAATCCACATTGGCAAACTCTAATAATCTATCCAAATTTGCGTCTATATCATCATTGCCACAGATTTTATAGCATTTCTCTTTTAGCGATTGAATCTTATAGTCTTCATCCAAATCATCTAACTCGCCCTTTTTGTAGAGTTCGCATAGCAACGCCACCCGCCCAGAGACATTGATGATATTTTTTTGCGCCAATTCTTTAGTATAGCAAGTGCGCTCTTTTATATTATCATCTATTTTTGTGGCGGTTAGATAGTTGCTCCACTCATCTTTTTGCTTTGCCCAATCATCTTTTGGATTTTCAAATCTATCATATTGTGTCCCAAGCACATATACTTTGCTAGGGTCGCTACTTTGGTCAAATGCGCTATAAATGGTAAGCACTTCATCTTTTGTCATCGCTTCTACACTATTGCAGACAAGCACGACTTTCGCACTTTTGATATATGCCCTAGTAATCTCCGAGCGATATGGCACAGGGTCATCTAGCCCGGGCGTATCTACAAACATTAGATTTTTTTCATAAGGAAAATCAGGGTAGCTAATCAGCACTTCTTTTACGAAAAAATGCTCTGCCTTTCTTGATGAAGTGTATTTTTTGAGCGATTCGACACTAAAAGGCTCTGTGATTGTAGCCTTGCCTACGAAATTATCTTTGTGTGATTCGGCATTGGCTTCGTTGTATTTTTTCAAAAACAATTCGCCACTTTTGAGTGCGTCATCATATAGCTTTTGCCACTCTTTTTGTGTGTAGAATGTTATTTGCATTTCTGCCTTTTTTCCCCACTTAAATTTCGTAAGCGTAGCCGTCTCTGGCGTAGGGTCCACACTTGCATACTTTGCTTTTAGCAGGGCATTTATAAGTGTGGATTTACCCGCCTTTATCGTGCCTACAAAGGCGATTTCTAAAAATTCGCTTTGATTTAGAAAATTATCCGCTTCGTTTATATAGCCATTCAAAATCTTTTTAGATTCATCACTATCCTCATCATTTGCGCAAACTTCAAGGACGCTTTTTATCCTCGCCACTTCATCAAAATACTTTTGCACCGCCTTATTTGGCGCAGGTTTTGAATCTATGGGCTTATTTAGCTTAGCGATAAAATCTTTTAGATTTTGCTCATTTTGCGCCAAAGCATTTTTATCGCTAAACTCATCGCCACCTACGATTTTGCCACATTTATAGCAAAATAACTCAACCTCAATTCCGCAATTTTCGCATTTTTGTAATGCTGACATTTTTTCTCCTTTGAAAGTTTGTTTATAAGAATCCAAGATTCTTAGATTCTTAATAATAAAATTATACAAAAGGGGTGCGACAGCATTTGTCGTCTGCAACATAGTTGCATAAATTTTTGCAAAAAATTTTACGGATTTTTTGAAAAATTTGCGAAAATGTCGTGTAGGGCGGGGTTTTCTCAAGTTACGATAAGTAGCATTTTGTTTTTTTTTTTTTTTTTGTAGTTGGATTTTTGTGGAGATTTAGGGGTATTTTTGATGATTTTTGAGGGATTTTTGGAGGTTTAAGCGAGGTTTAAGGTATTTAAGGTTTTGTGGGGTTTTTTGTATGTTTTGAATCTTGGGGAGTTGTGATATTTGGGGTTGTGATATTTTATGTGTTTTGGAGTTTTGTAAGATTTTGAATTTTATGAGATATTTCGCTTACGCTTAAATATGACAAATGCGGCAAAAAAATAAAATCAAATTCTACAAAGAAGTGAAATATGCAAAACTGTTTTTTTGAAATAAAAAAGCATTGCAAAATCGCTAGCGAAAAACCGCAGAATGCTTCCCAAAAAAGCCCGCACAAACCCCCGCGTGCTAAAGTGGTTTTGGATAAGATAAAATCAAAGAATGATATAATAGCAAGCCAAAAAATCACAAAAGGGCAAAGAAAATATGAAACTTGATAAGTTTTTGGATTCTAATGGTAAGATGAGTGAGGAGGCACTTCGCGGGTATGCTGTGAATATGCCAGAAGTAAGGTTTGATAGCACGGCAAGTTTTAAGGCATATTTTAAAGAGACAAAAGGGAGGTTTGGCTTTATACAAACTCCCTATAAGGTTGTGAAAGTAAATATGCCTTATGCCTACGCTCATTTTTACAAAAATACAAGTAAAGCAAATCGTGGTGCTATAAAATCAGCATTTTTTGAAACCTTTAGCGACCCGCTTTTTATTGCTAAAGATAACTCAAAAGGCAGAGATAGCGTGTATTTTTATAAGCCATTTTTGGACAAAGATGGGAATCTTTTAGATTTATTTGGTATAGGCATAGACAGCGAGGGAAAAATAGATTTTATGACTTTTTACAAAGATATATCAGGTAGTAGAATGAAAAGAATGCTAAAAATAGATGATGAAAGGATTGTGTATGTGAAAGAGTAAAACCCCCTCGCTATCATAACCACTACACTGACAGCGGCTTCGAGAAGTAGTTACCATAAGTGGAGTAGGCTTATAGCTACTCTCGCACGGGGTTTATGAAGCACATTATAAAACTTTTTGCATTAAAAGTCAAATTTAAACAAAAATCTACCACAAAGGAATAATATGCAAAATCTATCGCAACTAAAAATAGCATAATCACAAAAGCTAATCAAAAAAGCAATATTAAATTTTGCTAAAAAAAGCGTAAATTCTTGTCATACTTAAGCGGCTTTTTAAACTAGAAATATCTAAATAATATTTTAAAAACCAAAATAGTATAAAAAGAGATATTTCGCTTGCGCTCAATATGATAAAAGAATTAAACTCTCTAAATAAAATATGCAAAGCTGTTTTTGAAATAAAAAAGCATTGCAAAATGCTATAATCTAGCGAATATATTTTTTGTAAGGATTATTATGACGGCTAGAGACAAAGAGATTTTGGAATATTTCGCTCATTTTGTTTGGTGGAAAAAAAAAAGGATGAGATTATCGCTAGTAATCCTTTGCGAATCGTTGCTAGCGCGATGAAAGATGCTAATAGTGTGGATAACTTCAAAAAAAAGTGTGTGATTTTAGCGATGAAGTGCTAAAAGAAACATTAAAAAACGCGCAAGCAGGGTGGTTTGATATAAAATCGTGGCATTTTTGGCATATTAGATTGTATGGTGTTGATTGTGTGATTCCACCACTACCAAAACGAGGGTTTTTAGATGAAACTACGATTTGAGATATTGCCAAAAGAGCAAAAAGATATTTATCCGCACCTAAAAGCTATAAAGGATTTGGGTTTTACGCTTTTTGGCGAGACTGCGGTTGCTTTGCAGCTAGGGCATAGAGTGTCTATTGATTTTGATTTTTTTACTGACAAAGATATATCACAGCTTCATTCCACGCTTTTAAGCATTAGCGGCATAGAGGTAAGCGAAATCTCGCGGCAAACAAATAATTAACTATCTTTTAAAACCACAAATAATGTCAAATTTTCTTTTTTTTGGTGGCATAGAATTTGTCAAATTATCTGGCAAGATTCAAAGCGATGATGAAGTATTGCAACTTGCTGATTTGAAGTCTTTGCTTATCACTAAGCTAAAAGTTTCGTGTGAAAGGGCAGAATATAAGGATTACAAAGATATAGCAGAGATTTTAAAAACCAATCAAGTTTCGTTAGAAGAAGGACTATGCGGAGTGAAGCAGTATTTTGGCTATAAATTCCCACTTTTGCAGGTGCTAAAAGGATTGACTTACTTTGAGGATGGGGATTTGCATAGACTAGATAAAGATGATAGAAAGATTTTGCTAAATGCTGTAAAAAATATCAACATATCTAAAATATAAATACACTGCGATAAAACAAAATATAGATTTTGTTATGTGGCTATTTTTTGTTATTTTGGTATAGGTAAAAAGTATGTTTTAGATTTTTCGTGGAGTTGTAGTTTTGCGAGGTTTGAATATTTGTGAGATATTTCGCTTGCGCTCAATATGACAAATAAAATATTTACAATACGGTAAAAAAAAATAAAACGCTTAAATATAGCAAAAAGTGAATGCTATTACTTTGGACGCTTGAAATCTTTGTTTTAGAGAATCTCACATTGACAAAGTTTGAGGAATCTTAGTTGCAGGAATCTCACAGCAAATAGTTAGCAAAGACACTTGTGAGATTCCTCATTTACAAATAGTAATGACTAGCGATGATATGTAGCCTTACGCGCTTAGTTGCTCTGTGAGTGCCTCCACTTGCTTGGCGCAAAACCTACCGCCACTAGCAAAATCATCTCTTATCACACTATCAAGCACTAGGGCAAGCTCCAAAGCCTCATCTAGACTGAAGTGCGTGCTAGAGTTTTCTCCACTAGATTTTAGTGTGGCGAGTTTCTCACAAGCGTTTTTGATACTATCGCTAGCCTCATTTACAAGTGCGATTTCCTCTATCTCGCACAAGTCATACTTGCTATCACAAACCTCATAATCCCTGCTTAAATCATCTAGCTTGGCGCAATCAATACTGCTAGATTCTCTAGCAAGTGAGACAAAATCAACTATGGCTTTGTGCGCTTCATAGCATTGTGCCTCTAGCTGATATATAGCATCTATGAAGTTGTAGATGTTTTCTCCTCTATCCCATAGCCCATCAGCTTCATCTTGCTGCTCATTATCCAAAAATCCCAAATCAAAGCGACTATGCTTTGCTAGGGTAAATTCTGCTTCTTTGATGAGTGCAGGGGCTAGCTTTTTCTCGCCCAAATGCTTACAAACACTCTTGCGGGCAATCTCATTTGTCATTGTTAGTATTTTGCCCTGCTTGCAATGCCCATAAAAAGGCTCATCAAATATCTTTTCATAGCCTTTTGCCACCCACTCACTAGCGGTATCTAGCGCATTTGAGACTGCCTTGCCTGCTTCTTGTATGGCTAATTCTTTGTAGTCCAAAAACTCATTCTCTGGCTTTGCTTTTTGACTATCTAGATGCTGTTTTATCTTGTAGCCTGCATAGCCCACACCTGCTAGGGTCGCTGTGCCCAAAATGAAACGAGTAAATTTTGACATTTTTTGCTCCTTGCAAAAGTAGATTTGCAATGCTTCCTCTTACCTGCGGCTTTTGCACAAGATTTTGCATTTTACGCTTTTTTAGTTTTGCTCTTTGGCTTTTTGCAAGCGTTTATATGCTTTTGCACATTTGCTTTAGGCGAGATTTGACATTTGCAAGTGGGATTTTACTCTTTGGTAGCGACAGCATTTGTCGTGCGTATATATTCTGCAAGCATTTTTTGAAGTTTTTTGTGGAGTTTTATGGGGGATATGATTTGAGCGTGGGGAAGCCAAGACTTGACAAAGTTTAGCACTTCATCATCAAAGGCATATCGCATTTCTAGGGTAAGATTTTCATAGCTATCTTTTAGGACACAAAAATTTGGTGGGAGATTTTTGCGCAAAAAATGTGTCCTAGCTTTTGGCGTAAGCAAGAGGATTTGAGCGGTTTTGGGGGTGGGGGTAAAGTAGGTGGTAGAGTTGTAGTTAGATTTTAGGAGTTTTGCGACTTTTTGACTAGGGATAAATGGCTTTTTGGTGTCGATTAGATTTTGGATTTTGGATAGAGTGAAGTGCTTTAGCTTACCTGATTGGCTTGCTAGCAGATACCAAACCCCCTCAATATGCAAAAGCCTATAAGGCTTGACAATGCGGGGCTTTAGCGCATAATCAAACTGAAGTATGTGCTTGCACTCTATTGCTTCTCTAAGATTTTCAAAAATCTGTGCTTGAGGTTTTTCAAAATGCCCTTTTGCGATTTGCAAGGACTTTTGCTCTTGGCTTAGAAGCTGGGAGATAAAAAACTCATCTAGCTGGGGATACAAAGACTCTATACCGCTGATAGTGGCAAATCGCTTTATATATTTGGGACTCGCCCCCCCCCCCCCCCCGATTTAGCGAAAGGGCGTCTATCTCATAAACTCCGCGTTGGTGCTGAAGCGGGAGATGTCTAGCGATAGTCTGCAAATCTCGCTGAATAGTGCGAACAGAAGTGCTAAACTCACTAGCTAGCTCCTCAACACTGATAACTGCTCCGTCATAGAGATTTTTTAGGATTATGATGATTCTAGTGGCGGTGTTGTCTTTTGTGCATTTTTGATTTTTTGTGATTTTTATCTCTTTTGCATTTTTTGTAGGTGTTTTCAAGTTTTGGAGCCTTGTCTTGGGTTTTGTGGGGATTTCATTTTTTGTGATTTTGACTATGTGTAGTTTTTGGATTTTTGCAAGAATCTTGTTATATATTTTTGTGTAGTTTTTTTGTATGGATTTTTTCTAGTTTATGTGTAAATGCTTTTATTTGCTTGATTATCTGCGCAGGGGATAAGAGAAAACCTTTTGCTAGAATCTACTATTTATTATGGTTTTACTGATTGTAAAAAAAACTAAATTTTTGTGTCTTTACTATGCTAATCCCCCTCCAAGCTAACAAAATCTAAAAATCCTTTTTTAATAGCACATCTACCTTTAGGATAGTGATAAGCCTATCTTCTCGCTTGCCTACTCCGTCTATCATTCCACCTTGAGAATTTACCAAAGTCTCTGGCACAGGGTCGATTTCGGAGCGAGATAGCGTGATAGCCGCAGTGAGCTTGTCTATGACAAATCCTGCAAAATCATCATTTCTCTGCACGATGAGATAGCGCGTGTCTTTGTCCTGCTTTATCGCTGGTAGCCCAAACTTCAATCGCAAGTCGATAAGCGGATAGACATTTCCGCGCATATTAAACACGCCTAGCACATAGTTTGGTGTGCCCGGCACGCGCGTAAATTCTGTGGGTTTGATGATTTCTTTGACATTGAGAATCGGCACGGCAAATTCCTCATTTCCCACGACAAAGCCGATGACTTGTAGGACTTCCTCTGGCTCGGCGTTGTTGCTATCGCCTATGCTTACCGAGCTTATTTGCTTTTCTAGGACTTCTTTTATATTGTCGCTCATTTTATTCTCCTGTCGTTTCAAGGTGGATATTGCGTTTTACGACATTGACTAGATAGTCAGGGGTGTAGGGCTTGGTTATGTATTCTGTCATACCTGATTCTACGCCACGCATTCTATCAGTCTTGCTAGTCCTGCTTGTAACGGCGATAAGTGGCAAGTTTTTAAACTTATTATACTTGCGCACTTCGCTAGCAAAAGTATAGCCGTCCATTTTTGGCATCTCTATGTCTACAAGCACTGCGTCTAGAGCTTTTTCGTTGTTTTTTACAATCTCTAGTCCCTCCAAGCCATTGCTAGCTTCTAGCACAGTTACACCCAAAGTCTTTAGACATTTTTTCATTATCGCCCTATCGGTGTTGCTATCATCAATAGCTAAGACTATGTAGTCAGATGGCGAGTTTTTCACCCTTGATTGCTGGCTTTCTTCTGTTTTGCTTGTGATATTTACTTTGACATCTTTTGCCATATCCATCATCGCAGCCACATCTACAATCAGCGTGATACGGCCATCTCCTCGCACAGTCGCTCCTGCTATGCCCTGCGTGCTTTTTAGATAGTAGCCCAAAGACTTGATAACCACTTCCTCTTGCCCGATTAGATAATCCACAATGACACCGATTTTTTGCTCGGCAAGTGCGATGATTACAACATAGACTTCATTTGGCGACTCTAGCACAGAATCCACACCAAAAATATCTGTCAAGCGCACAAGAGAAAGCACCTCATCACGCAATCTTAGCACGCTCTTGCCATCTACGGTATAGATTTCATCTTGAGTGATTCGCACTGTCTCTTTGACAGATGATAGCGGTATGGCGTAGTATTCCTCTTGCGCCCCTACTAGCAGTGCTTGCAAAATCGCAAGGGTAAGTGGAATCTTTAGCTTGAAAGCCGAGCCCACGCCCTTTTCAGAATCAATCTCTATGATACCATTTAGCTTTTCGACATTGGTTTTTACCACATCCATTCCCACGCCACGACCTGATACATTGGATACAACTTTGGCGGTAGAAAATCCGGGCTTAAAGATGATATTAAACGCCTCTTTGTCGCTCATCGTGTCGGCTTCTTTTTCGCTTATCACGCCTTTTTCGATAGCCTTTTGCTTTAGCACATCGACATCTAGCCCTTTACCGTCATCGACTACTTCGATTACGATATGATTGCCCTCATTGTAGGCTTTCAAATCCACCCTACCTTGCTCTGGCTTGCCTGCTGCTTTTCTATCCTCTGGAGATTCCACGCCGTGGTCGCAAGAGTTGCGGATAATGTGAATAAGCGGGTCGCCTATCTCCTCTACGACAGATTTATCTAGCTCGGTTTCTTCCCCTGTGATGACTAACTCAATGTTTTTCTTCAAATCACGCGATAAATCTCTAACCATTCTTGGGAATTTGTTAAACACTTTGCCTACGGGCTGCATTCTTGTTTTCATCACAGCTAGTTGCAAATCCGTAGTTACGCTAGAAATAGAGGATACGACTTGGTTTAGCTCTTCTAAAAATTTCTCCCCATCATATCTCTCCTCGACATCGCCATAGATTTTGATAAGTCTATTTTTGCCAAGCACAAGCTCGCCTAGCAAGTTCATAAGCAAGTCAAGCCTGCGGACATCTACGCGAACGGTTTGCTCGACATTTGTCGCTACGCTTTTGGCTTCTGTTTTTGCTGCTGCGGCTGCTGGTTTTGCCGCAGGCTTAGGTGCGGCAGCTGGTTTTGGCGCGGCTGGCGCAGCTGGAGTGGCAGGCTTGGGTGCTGGGGCACTAGCAGCTGGGGCTGTTGGCGCTTGGACTTGCTCGGCTTGTCCGCTAGCGCGTTTTTGTGCTCGAAGCTGTTTGTCTGCTTCTTGGCGTTTTTGTAGAAGTCTAGCGATTTCCGCTTCGACTTCCTCGCTACTCATATTGGAGTAGTCCTTATCTGGCTCATCAGCAAGTGGATTACTCGCATCAGATGCTGGAGCTACTGGCTGTGCAGATTCTGCGCTTGCTGGTGGTGCAGACTCAGCAGCTGGTGCGGGTGCAGAAGCTGCAGCAGCTTCGCCACCCTCTGGGGCTGCTCCGCCTTGTGAAATAGCTTGGAGCTTTTTGACAATATCAGTAATGTCAATCCCCGCATTTGCATCCGTGCCCGAGTCTCGTATCGCTTGCAAAAGGGCTTTCATCATATCAATAGAGACAAGCACCACATCCATTACATCGGGGGTAATCTTTAGCTCCCCACGCCTTGCTTTGTTTAGGACATCTTCCATATTGTGAGTAAGCTTGGTAAGAATGTCAAAATTCAAAAACGAGCTAGAGCCTTTTATCGTGTGCGCTACACGGAAAATACGATTTAATAGCTCTAAATCCTCTGGATTTGATTCTAGCTCCACAAGGTCTTGGTCGAGCTGTTCTACCATTTCAAAGGCTTCGATTAGGAAGTCTTCCATTATCTCTTGCATATCATCCATACTATACCTCACTTTGTTTGGGTTTGGCTTCTATTGGGTTTAGCCTCTGTTACTTGGCTTGGTTTGGCGTATTCTACCAAAAAAAATTAAAAACCTACATAAACTACGATAAAAACTACGATAAAAGGCTTACAACTCCTTATTTAAGATTTGCCTTTGCTTGCCTTTTTTGCTTTTGCTACTTGATACTTAGTGGCTTCTCATTTTAAGGTTTCTTTATAATCGTTTTTATCCCACGATTTTTTTGCTATTTTAAAACCTTTTGCAAAGATTTACAAAGCAAAATCCCTTTAACAAAATCCCTTTAAGGAGATAGCACCTTTTTTATCTCCTCATAGAAATGCTCTGGCTCAAACTTTACTATATAGCCATCAGCCCCTACTATATTGCCCTTTTCCATAGTGTTTTGGTCGCAAATAGAGGAGTTAAACACGATAGGGATTTTGGAAAATCTCGTATCATTTTTTACGATATTAGCGAAGTGAAATCCATCAACCTTTGGCATTTCTATATCAGAGACAATGATTTTTAGATGTTCATTTAAGCTATTGCCATACTGCCTAAAGAGTAGCTCGATTTTTTCTTTGCCGTCCTCTCCGTCAATAGCTTCGACTATGTCAAATCCCATAGCTTTTAGGTTTTGCACTACGCGCTTTCTAGCCACACTACTATCATCTAGCACAAGCGCAATTCCGCTAAATTTCTCTTGGTCTTCCATTATTTCGATAATGTCATCGGCTTTGCGCTCATAGAAATCTAGCTCATCAATGATACTCTCCAAATCCAAAATCAAAAGCGTGTATCCGTCCTCTATGCGCGTAGTTCCCGTTACGCGCCCGCGCTCTGCGGTGCTAGAGATACTGAAGTGTGCTGGCTCGACATTGCGCCAATTTATACGGCGGATAAGTTTGACAGCATCTACGATGAATCCTATCTGTATGTTGTTAAATTCTGTGATGATGATTTTTTGGCATTTTGACTCCGCAGAAGCAGTTATGGCAGAATTTTTGCAAGAAAGACACCAATTTGCAGGGATTTCGCTAGCTGGCTTGATATTAAGCCATTTTGACAAATCCACCACAGGAATAATCACACCACGCAAATCAAACAGCCCAAGCACATAATCAGGGCTACCCGGTGCATCAAAAATCTCTGTTGGACGCTCCATCACAGACTGCACTTTTGCGACATTTATACCATAAATCCCCTCATATCTTTGCCCCTCCCTCTCCTCAAAGATTCTAAAATCTAAAAGTGCGATTTCATTAAACGCTTCTAATTGTGTCGCGCTGATTGTGTTTGCCATTGTGCTTTCTCCAAGATATTTTAAGTAAAATTCTTGCCTAAAATTTTACCAAGTTTTTGCCAAATGTTTATAGCCCAATCGCTACAAAAGCGTAAAAATCTCTCTTTGACAATAAAAAGAGGGTAAAGAAATATATTCAATATCGCCAAATTTTCCAAAACTTTGGCTAATTTTTTGCCCTATGTGAAAATGCCCCTCTATAATCCCGCTTATTTGGATTTTTTGGCTAGTGCCCTCACTCTTGCCAACGCAAATCTTGCTAGATTTTGCAATAGCATTTACATAGCATTCAACGCGCCTTTTGACAAAAGAGCAAAAGCTATCTTTTGCAAATTCTAAATGATGAATTTTTTTGGCATTTACTTTGGCATTTGCAAAGTCATAGATTTTCCCAAAGCTACAAATATCAAGTAGCTTTAGCGCGCTTAAAGTCAGCGCGGAATTCATCGCCTTTATGTAGATTTCATAGCCATTGCCGATGAAAATATCGCCGTGTGCAAGCGCGTAGATTTGCCCATCAAAGTCAAACAAAGCAGGTTGCAAAAAGCGTGGATAGATTTTCACATTTGGCAAAATGCTAGAATCAATGCCAAAATCGTGATTTCCCTCGAAATAAAACACCTCGCATTTTTGGCTAAGGGCGTTTATTTTGTCAATCAAATGGCGATTGGCACGAAGCGAACTAGGAATATGCCCGATAAACAAATCCGCAATATCGCCCATCAAAAACACTTGAGGTGGCAAATCACTCGGTGGCAAAGAAATAAAAGAATCTAGCACTTCTAGCAAGTGCAAATCCGTGCTTGCTTTGGTGTCTTTTTTTAAATCAAGTGCGGATTCTGCGCTTTTTTTGGGGCTAGATTCTATGCTAGATTTTGGGCTAGATTTTGCTACAAAGTCTAGCATAGATAAATCCCCTCCACAATCCCCACCGCCACGATAATGAGAATCCGCGATAAACACCGCACCGCGCTTTAGACACAAAAGCATCTTATCCAAAAGCATCTTATCTGCGTGATACATAATCACTAGATTCTCCCCTTAAAACTGCCCTAATTTTTACTTTTTTAGCGGTGGTCATCAAAATGCTTTGAGCCAAGCACAAAAGCGCAAGCCAAAAGCAAAAGACATATCAAAAAATTCTCATCCATTTTTTACCCTAAATAATTCTATTTTAATGATTTTCTTTGCAAACGCTACCAAAATCTTTAAGCCCTAGTCTTTGAAATCTTTTATACTCTAAAGTTGTCGCTAGAGTTTTTGCCAAAGTTTTTGCATTGTAGCCAAAAAGTCGTAAAAATTCACAAATTTGCCAAAAAGACATAAAATTTTAGTCAAATTTTTCCTATAATTAGGGCTTAATTTTTTGGATTTTTTAGATTTTGATTCCCTACCCTACCTTAAAAAGGCTTAAGCAAAATGCGCGGTTTTAAGATTTTTAGTGGCAATGCCCACGCGGAGTTTAGCACAGAGTTTGCCAAGCACCTTGATGTGATGCTTTCATCAATCAGTATAAATCGCTTTAGTGATGGCGAAATAAGCGTGCAGATAAATGAATCTGTGCGTGGCAAAGATGTGTTTATCATTCAGCCTACTTGCCCACCGACAAATGACAACCTTATGGAATTGCTAATAATGAGTGATGCCTTTAAGCGAAGCTCAGCTAGCTCTATCACCGCAGTGATTCCATACTTTGGCTATGCTAGACAAGATAGAAAAGCCGCCCCAAGAGTGCCTATCACTGCCAAGCTCGTAGCAAATCTTATGCAAACAGCAGGCATTGATAGAGTCATCACTATGGATTTGCACGCGGGGCAGATTCAAGGGTTTTTTGACATTCCTGTGGACAATCTATATGGCTCAATCGCGTTTTATGACTATGTGCGAGGCAAAAGGTTTGAAAACCCAATCATCGCTAGTCCAGATGTCGGTGGTGTGCCTAGAGCACGCTACTTTGCCAAGCGACTAGGCTGTGAGCTAGTCATCGTAGATAAGCGCAGGGAGAGGGCTAATGAAAGTGAAGTGATGAATATCATAGGCGATGTGGAGGGCAAAAATGTCATATTAGTCGATGATATGATAGACACCGCAGGAACTATGTGCAAAGCAGCAAAAGCACTCAAAGAAAAAGGTGCGGTTTCAGTCATAGCACTTGGCACACACCCTATTTTGAGCGGTGGAGCACTAGAGCGCATAGAGCAAAGCGAGCTAGATGAAGTAGTCGTTAGCAATTCCATACCTTTGGCAAAAAAATGTGATAAAATCACAAGTCTAAATGTCGCACCGCTATTTGCAGAAGTGGTAAGGAGAATCTACCACAACGAAAGTGTAAATTCATTATTTATATAGTTTTTGGTTTGTGCTAGTTTGGTGTTTTATGTTTTGATTGTGCGCTAGAAGTTTTTACACATTGTGATAACGCACCATTTTTAGCCATTTAGCCATTTTCAATTACACAAAAGCAAAATATACAAAGCAAAATACAAAAAAGGAAAGACAAGTGATTTTTGAGCACGAAATCCCAGAGGGCACAAAACTCTACTTTGGCAAGTCAGCGCGAATCAAACGCGAGCTAGAATCTTATGCTTGCGAAGTGTTTAGCAACAACGGATTTGAGGAAATCGTTACGCCTTATTTTTCTTACTTTGAGCATCAGCAAAATATCGGCGATAGGCGCATTATCCGCCTAAATAGCCAGAACAATCATCAAATTTCTTTGCGCTATGATTCTACGATTGATACGATAAGAATCCTTACCAAACGGCTAGGTAGAGCGATAAACCACCAAAAATGGTTTTATATCCAGCCTGTGTTTAGCTACCCTACAAATGAGATTTACCAAATCGGCGCAGAGTGCCTAAATCCTAGCAATTTCACGCAAGTTATCGGGCTATGTTTGCAGATTTTGGATAAATTCTCGCTACAATCCCACTTGCAAATAAGCAACACCAAAATCTTGCAGCTATGCCTTGCAGAAATGGAGCAAAGCCTAGAATCTTTTAGTTCACTTTGCTTAGAAGAGATTGTCAAAAAAGCTCCTTTTATGCAAGATATTGTGCGCATTTCTAGCATAGAGGATTTGGCAAGCTACACAGCAAATGCACCGATGTTTTTGAAGCTAGAGTGCGAGAGGTTGCTTGATAAAGCGAAGTCTTGTGAGTATCCTCGCACGCTTATTTCCCCGCTAGAGCGCACAATGGTGGCGTATTATGATGACATTGTGTATAAGGGATTTTCGCAAAATAGTATTCTGTTTTTGGGCGGGAAGTATAAAATCCAAGATTGCCTTTGCGGAGGTGTAGGAATCTATGAAGACAATGTCATAGCCAAAATCCTAAAAGGCAATTAAAACTAACTAGGCTTTTTGCTAAATTTTTTAGATTGCTAAAATCCTACCAAATCCGTTGGCAAATGCTTTTGCAACAAAGACAAGCTAAACAAATCAAAACCGAACTAAGCAAAATCTAAATTCTAGCTTTGCGCGGTGTTGCTTTGTGCAATCGTTTTGCCCTGCAAATGAGGCGTATAGACATACGCCGCAGTGAAGCAGAGCAAAAGGATTACGCAAATGAATACCCAAAGGCGAATTTTCTTAAGGAGAGTAAATGGCAGATTTAATCGTAGGCATCCAATGGGGCGATGAAGGCAAAGGCAAAATAGTCGATGCTCTCGCAAAAGATTATGACTTTGTCGTGCGCTATCAGGGCGGACACAACGCTGGACACACCATTGTCGTGGGCGAGAAAAAATACGCCCTGCACCTAATCCCATCAGGCGTGATTACTCCGCATTGCAAAAATATCATCGGCAATGGAGTAGTCATCGACTTACAAGCACTGCTAGATGAGATAGAGCAATTTGGCGATTTGCAAGGGAGGTTGTTTATCTCTGATAGGGCGCATTTGATTTTGCCTTTTCATCAAGAGCGCGACATTATGAGCGAAGCAGAGTCCAAAACAGCCATAGGCACGACAGGCAAAGGCATAGGTCCCACCTACTGCGACAAAGTCGGCAGAATCGGTATTAGAATGTGTGATTTGCACGATTTGGACGCGCTAGAGTCTCGCATTTTGGAGCGCAAAGACTTAGAAGAGAGACAGACAAAATCCATTATGAAGCTACTAAAGCACACCGCGCATAAGATTTTGCCATTTATCGCTGATACTGCAAGTATGCTTTGGCAAGCGCAAAAAAATGGGCAAAAGATTTTGCTTGAGGGTGCGCAAGGCAGTATGCTAGATATTGACCACGGGACTTATCCATTTGTAACTAGCTCTACAACGATTGCTTCTGGTGCTTGTAGCGGGAGTGGCTTGCCACCAAAGGCAGTGCAAAAAGTCATCGGCATTTGCAAGGCTTACTGCACGCGCGTGGGAAATGGCGCATTTCCTAGCGAGGAGTTTGGCGAGATAGGAGAGCTTTTGCGAAAAAAGGGTGCGGAGTTTGGCACGACTACGGGCAGAGCTAGACGGTGTGGGTGGTTTGACGCAGTAGCTGCAAGATACGCTTGCAATCTAAACGGTTGCGATGAACTCGCACTAATGAAGCTAGATGTGCTTGATGGATTTGAGGAAGTCAAAGTCTGCGTAGGCTATGAATACAGAGGACAAAAAATCGACTATGTCCCAAGCGATTTGGATAACACAAAGCCTATCTATGAGACTTACGCAGGGTGGAAGAGTAGCGCAGATACCACAAAATACGATGAGCTAGAGCCAAACGCACAAAGCTACATAAACGCTCTAGAGAAATTAGTCGGTGTGAAAATCTCTATCATATCCACAGGTGCAGACCGTAGCAAAAGCATTTATCGCTAAAATGTGCTACAATGGTTATTGATTTTTGGGTTGTTGATTTTTGATTTTCTTTTGATTGTTTGGGATTTTTGCATTGGTTTAGAATCAAAATAAAGGAGCGAGATGAAAACTCCATTTGACGCGCTTGTGCTAGCACAAAAAAAGCGACTTGAAGCAAAAGAGCTAGAAATACTCCGCACAAACAACCAAATCGCCGCGCAATATGCCAAAATCGATGAACTCCAAATCGCCCTCTCTCAAGTCATTTACCCAAAAGAGGGAGATTTCTCTCTTTTCCTCAAAACAAACGCGCAAAAAAAATCCCTAATCAACGACATAGACACGCATCGCACGCACATATCCACCCTCAAAGCCGAGCTAAAATCCCTCCAAGAACAGCGCAGAATCATCTACATAGAATACGAAAAATACAAGCACATACAAGAGCGAGAGAAAGAAAAAATCCTATCCGAGCTAAAAAGAGCAGAATCCAAAAACCTTGACGAAATCGCCCTACTACTTTATAACAACCCCATACAAAAGGAAATGATATGACAAGCATATTTGCAACAGCAAGCCTTGCAAAAGCAAGCATAGCAAACCACGCCACAGAGAGTTTTGCCACAGAGAGTTTCACAAAAGCAAGCCTTGCAAAAAGTGTCGCAAAAGTAAGCCCCACAAATAGCAAAATAGCCCTTTTATTGTTGCTAGCGTTTTTGCTAGCACTTCATCAGCCTATCCTATCAGCACCCCAAAGCACGCCAAACGCGAAAAATACAAACACCCAAAATGCAAATGAGATTTTGCAATGCAATGCGATATTTGAAGCACGAAAAGGCGAGATAAAAGACTCCCTAAGAGAGCTAAACGAAAAAATGCAAAATCTCGAAGTCTATCGCAACGCCACACAAAATCTAATCGAGCAAAAGCAAGCCCAGCTAAAGCTCCAAGAGCAAGCCCTCCAAGCCAAAATCAAAGAAGCACAAGCAAGACAAAAGCAAGCCCTAGACAAAGTCGCAGCCCAAAAAAAGTCCATAGAGGAGCTAATCGCAAAAAACGAGGAGATTTTGCAACAAATACAGAGCACCTCCGCTTCAAAGGTGGCAAAGACTTTCTCTGGTATGAAAGACTCCAAAGCCGCGCCCATACTTGCCGAGCTAGATGATGATGAGGCAGCAGAGATTCTCACCGCACTCACGCCTAGCGAAGCCTCCAAAATCCTTGCCAAAATGGACGCTAAGCGAGCCGCAGAGCTAACCAAAGTCATCGCAAAAGGACCACCCTATAAGAAAAAAGATGACAAAAAAGAGCCCACTAGCCAAGTCCCCGGACAAAATCCACAAGAAAGCCAAGAAGATGAAAAAGCACAGCTAAAATTCCAAGAAAACGGCGGTTTTTGAAAGCAAATCTATCATACAGAGCCTGCATACCTATTGCATAATATTGAGCTTATATATTTGAGTATTTGGCTTGCATAACTTAAAGTGTTGGATACATTATCCAAGTAAGTATTAAGCACATTATGCAAAAAATCTTAAATCTACCCCCTTATCATTCCCAAACACACAACCCAAAGTATCCATTCCCTTAGCGCAAATGTAGTCAAACCAATTGCTCTCCCCCTCCCTTAGCACGAGGGGGATTAAGGGGGTGGGTATAGGCATTTGATAAGCGAGGAATAGGCTTTGGGTTTTAAGGGTTTTTGAGAGGGTGGGTTCTTTTAGATTCTTATGTATTCGTCATTGCGAGCATTTGGAATACTAATTCCAAATGCGTGGCAATCTATAAACCTGCACAAATCAAAAACACCGATTCCAAAAAATCCTACACTTTGCACGAAAATCACACATATCACCCAAAATCCACAAAAAACCTCACAAAAGACATAGATTGCCACGCAAGTCTTGCGACTTGCTCGCAAAACAAGGCGAAGCCGAAGTTTCTTTAGTAATGACGGACAAATGGCGCACAATGCAAAGTCAGCATACAATGACGAATCTTTCCACACTTTTGCTAACGCAAAAGATACCCACCCCCAAACCCCCTCCGCAGAGGGAGGGGGCTTTTGAAGTCGCACCCCACGCGCACAATGCAAAATCTGCAGTTTGTCATACTACAATCCCTCGTCATACTTAAGCGAAGCGAAGTATCTCAAACAAACTTCTTAAATTGTCATACTACAACTTTTTGTCATACTTAAGGGTGTAGCCCGAAGTATCTCAAAAGATTCTGCGGATAATGCAAAATCAAGTAGGGATATTTCGGTTTCTACGAAACCTCAATATGACAATGCAGGTGGGCACAATGTAATTTTCCCCTCCATTGTAGGTGGCAATTCTACTTATTCCCCCTCCCTTGCGAGAGACAACCTCACGAGTTCCCCCTCCCTTGCGGAGGGGGCTAGGGGGTGAGTAATAAAAAATACACAAAACCACAATAAATACCGACACATATCCACACACATTTTTATCATTATTTTCCACCACTCATTTTTCTCATTACTCATAGAATCTCCTCTTTTTTTTCTTACCACTTTTACCGCTTTTTATCATTCCCTATAAAATCTCCTCTATTTTCTTACCACTTTTTATTATCTCTAATCGTTTTTTCCTCATCATTTTTCTCATTTTCCACCACTTCCCCCCACTTTTTCATCGTTTTTTTTTTTTTTTTTGGAGTTTGTCAAATCGCATAAATACACTTGATTCCCTATATTTGCACTCATTTTACGCTACGATTTGTAAAAATTTACAAAAATTTTACACCACTTAAGGAATATTTAAGAAATATTTGTTTATCATTTATTTACTTTTTCATTTGACAAAGTAATCTCGCCAAACCAAAATCTAAAAAAGCGAGATTTTACACGAAAGGAGATGCAAAATGAAAAAAGCAAATTTCAATGTGATTGAGACAACTATCACACAACGAGAGAGAGAGAGAGAGAGAGTAGCTCACGCTTAAGTGGAATCTCAATCAGTTCCCCCTCCCTTGCGAGAGACAACCTCACGAGTTCCCCCTCCCTTGCGAGTGGGCTAAATCCAATCAGTTCCCCCTCCCTTGCGGAGGGGGCTAGGGGGTGGGTAGATACCACCTCCGCACTTCAAGCAAGGCTGGCAACTGCTAACGCAAAAGATACCCACCCCCAAACCCCCTCCGCAAGGGAGGGGGCTTTTAAAATCGCTAACAGCGCAACCCAACAAACCAGCCCAAGCAAATCCCGTAAGCTAGCCCTATCTCTAGCCACTGCTAGCATTCTAGCTAGTGGTGCTCTAGACATCGCTGCAGCGGCTTGTCAGTGGGCTGAGGACTGGGCTCAAGGCGATGCCAACTCAAATAAAGTAGGACGCTACAATAAAATTACCTGCACAGGCTCTAACTCTGCTACATATATGTCTCAACAAATGGGTTCAACCTCTTATGCTTGGAATGGCTACTACCGCGAAACAAGGTGGTATCTACAAGGTGCTATCACGGGCGATACCGTAACGGCGTCTTTTTCTAGCGAGCGATTCCCCACAGGCGAAATCGCCAATCAACGACAATGGGAAAAAGCCTACTTCTATCAAGGAGTGTTTTTTCAAGGACTAAATGCTAGAAACACAAAAATTCAACTCACAAATAAAAATAGCAATGTCCCATTATTTGAGGTAAATTCACAAAACTCAAACATAAAAGAGCTAGAGGTGCAAGGCAATGTCAGTAGAAATATCACTATCAATAGCTCAAATATCGGCACGATTACTACCTCTGCTGCAAATACCGCTTATGATATGAGTATAGGCTCTGCCTCAAGTATCTCTAGCCTAAGCATCGGCAGCAATCTAAACACGCTTACCATAGATGGTGGCTCTGTCATCGGTAGTAAGCTAGCTGGCTCTGGCACTATCGGCACGCTAAATCTAGGTGCTAGAAACCAAGCAGGCTCTGCCTCTATCGCAGATACAGACTTCTCTAGCTCTACTATCGGCACGCTAAATATCCTAAGCTACTCACTTCAGCTAGGAAATACCACAGGCACTACCATAACAGCTGGACAAGGACAAATCAAAGTAGGAGCTAACACCGTAGTAGGTGTAGCTACAGCTGGTATCACTGTAACTAGAAAACCAGGAGACACCGTAACAGCAAATAAAATCTACTACTTCAATGACCTCATAAGTGGTGCTAAAAATAGCTTTAACCTCACTACAAATCACGTAAGAGCTGGCTCTGGATTTAATATGAATCTCGTTAGCAGTGGTGGTAGGCAAGGATTTATCATCGTAGCGGATGCTTCTACGACTTATGGTGCGAGTATGTATCGCTCTCTAGCGATGAGCAATATGCGCAGAAACGCTATGACTCAAAATATCCTAAACACAATGACAACTAAGACATTCCATAGCGATAGGTATTACAATCAAGAAGTAGAACTTCGCTTGCTTCAGTATGATTTGTCTAGGCTTACAAATCGCTCTAGCAAATTCTCAAAAACCACACGCAAAAATCAAAGCAAAGTCGATAAAGTGCGTGAAAAAATGGCAAAGCTAACTTTGGAGCAATCTAAAGGGCAAAATCTAGATAAGGGCTATAATAACTTTGAAGTCATAGACCAACTAGATGCTATCTTTATCCCCTACACAGGTAGGCGAGATTGGCGTTTCTTTGCACTTCCTTATGCTAGCAATACTTGGGGCTATCTAGGAAATGCTGAAACGATAGAATGGGCTGGTGGTGCGCTATTTGGCGTGCAGCGAAACCTAAGGGCAGCTGGAATCTTTGGCGGCTATCTAGGATATGAGTTTGCAAATACAAAAACACAAACAGCTGGTGCAGATACTACCATACAAAGTAACTCACTCCAAGCAGGGCTAAACTACTTCAAAACCTTTGCGATTACTTCTAAGCTATGGGAAGGGTTTATCAAAGCAAATGTGAGAGGTGGAGTGGATTTACCAAGAATTGATTTTGGTAGTGGTAGCAGACTAAAGCTAGAGAGTGATACCAAAGGTGTGAGCTTGCCACTAATGTGGAATATCGGTGCAGAAGTCGCTGGCGGGATTACATTTTATCAGTTCAAACGCAATAGCTATGTAGCACCTGAAGTAAGCCTAAGCTATGATATGCTATCCACCCTAGCAGCAAAAACACTAAAAGAGCAAATATATGTCGGTAGTGCAATGACTCCCGGAAACGATGAGTTTTATAACGCATTTTATTGGCATTTACCACAGCTAGGTGCTAGTGTGCGCTACTACAAAATGTGGGGCAATACTTTCCGCACAAACCTAAAAGTAGGGCTAAAGTATAATATGCTAAATAAGCAAGATGTAACCGTTACGCTTAAAGCACATAGAGACAATATCGCTGGTGGTAGCAAATACGGCGGAGAGGAGAATGCTACAAATGCTATCACACTCCCTGCAGTGTATGGAAACCTAGCATTTGACTTTATCTGGATGATAAAGAAAAACCACGAACTTAGCTTTGGCTATGATGGGCTATTCTATGCAAGCACATTTAGCAAGGATAGGTTTAATGTCAAAACAGATGATTGGTTTAATGGTGTAACCACTACGCTAAACTTCAAATACGCTTATTGGTTTGGTGGCTCTGACTATGTAACTGACAAAGACGGAAATGCAGTCTCTCGCTCCATAGCAGAGGGCAAGAAGTCCAAAAAAGGCAAGAAGTCTTCTAAGTCTAAAAAGTCCAAGAAGTCTAAGAAAAAAGTCTATTACATTGATGGGTAAGTGGGCTTGCAAAATAGCATAAGGACTTTTTGTAGGCAACACTGTATAATTCCCCCTCCCTTGCGAGTGCGGGCAAGCAAATTATTTCCCCCTCCCTTGCGGAGGGGGATTAAGGGGGTGGGCATATTGCATAGATTGAGTAAGTTAGCTTTGTATCGTTGGTAAGTGGGCTTGATTTAGTAGCCATTTGGTAAGGGGGACTTAGTAGGTGAAAGTATTTGTCATACTTAAGGGCTTTTAAGCCCGAAGTATCTCAAATCATTCTACTATTTGTCATACTGAGCGTAGCGAAGTATCTCAAGTAAAACAAAAAGAGATATTTCGCTACGCTCAGTATGACAAAGTAATTGGAAGCAATCTTTAAGATTCCCCCTCTCTTGCAAGTGAGGGCAAGCAAATTATTTCCCCCTCCCTTGCAGAGTTACCGCTCTCTTAATCCCCCTCCCTTGCGGAGGGGGTTAGGGGGTGGGTTCTTTTTTGTCATTGCGAGCAAATGCGCTAGCATTTGCGTGGCAATCTATAATGCCGACATTATAAGACGAAGTTTTGCCATTGCGAGAATTTGCGCTAGCAAATTCGTGGCAATCTATGTCTTTGCCTTTACTTTTATGGATTGCCACGCACACTTCGCTTGCTCGCAAAACAAGCGTAGCGCAGTTTCTTTAGTAATGACGGAAGTGTTTGCGTTTGCTTTGTTGGCAATGGAAATATTTGCATTGCTTGCAGTTGCCGACTTTACTTGAGAAGCGGAGGTAGTATCTACCCACCCCCAAACCCCCTCCGCAGAGGGAGGGGGCTTAAATAAGCCAAACACCATTTTGAGATTTATCAAAACTTATCAAACACTCTTATCAAAGAGCACCAAAACTTCGCCAAAACAATTCACCAAACTTCTACCAAAACCCTCCGCTAAAATCCCTCATCAAGTATCTTTTTTGCATTTGATATGTCTTTTTGGATTTGGGATTTTAGCAAGTCAAGCGTGTCAAAGTGTCGATTCTCGCGCAGTTTTTGGACAAATTCTATTTCTATTGCACCCTCTTTGTAGTCCTTATCTTGCAAAAATTCTGCAAAGTCTTCTAATATATGACTTTCAATAGCAAAACACCCATCTGTGCTAAGTCTTTGCCCTATGAAGCTCACAGAGTTTGCGCCATTTGTGCGCGTGGCATACACGCCATTTGAGGGCAGGACATAGCCATTTGTGAGTGCGTTTATCGTAGGGAAAAGCTCTTTAGAGCCTATGCCCTGCCCTTTTGTGGTTTTGCATTTTAGCTTGTAGCACCACCCTAACATCGCATTTGCTATGGCGATGTCCCCGTGCATTATCAAATCCTTTATCACGCTAGAATGTAGCGGAATCTCATTGTGGCTTACCTTTGGCACGATAGTGATTTTTGGCACTCTTGCAGGAGAATTTGCGCTAAATAGCCTTTGTAAGTCCTCCGCACCAAATGCGCGATTTTTGCCAAAAGCAAAATCATAGCCCACCACGATATGCCTAAGATTTGGCAATAGATTTTGCACTAATGCCACAAACTCCCCACCGCTTAGCTCACGCACACTATCCAAATCAAGCACAAACACATTGCCAACCATCCTAGATAGTCGCTCATACCTATCATCTAGCGAGGTTAGATACTCGCTAGAGTGCGTATCTATGATGATAGTAGCGCACTCCTCTTTAGAAACAAAGGCAAAATCTACAACCGTGCTAAGTAGCTTTTGGTGTCCCAAGTGCAAGCCATCAAACTTCCCGATAACAATGCTTGAGATAGAATTATCTTTGGATATGGACAAAAAATTCTGCATTGCCTTGCTTTCCTTTGATATGAGATTTGGCACTATGCCTTATGCAAAATCCCCTTTGTATCAGCATTTCTCTAAATCCTGCTAGATTCTCCTCAATGAGATTTTGCTCTTTTAGCACGCCTTTTTTGTTACGCTTTGCTTGTGTGCCAACTTCAAATTGTGGCTTATATAGCAATATCATCTCATCGCTTAGCACCTCCAATGAATCAAAAATCTTCCCTAGCCCGATGAAGCTGACATCACACACAAGCAAATCAAATGGCTTGGTTGATTTTGTCTGTGTAAGTAGTGTCGGTAGTGATAGCGATGTCGGTGCTGGTTGTGGCTGTGGTGCTGATTTTGGCTGTATTGGTGGCGTTAGATTTCTTTGCGTTGCCTCATTTGCTTCAAAATCTAGGCTTTGCCTTTTTGATTCTTGCTTGGTGCATTGCTTATGGCTTTCATCACATTGCCCATCATTATATTTGACTTCATATCGCTTAGCAAACTCTCTCACATCGCAGTTTTCAAACGCCTCTATACGCGGGTGTGATTTTAGCTTGCTATGAAGCTGATTGCTCCCCACATCTACGCACACCACACGGCTAAACCCAAACTCTAGCAAAATCTGGCTAAACCCCCCACGCGAAGCACCTATATCCACCGCTATCTTTCCTGCGCCAAAATCCCTATCCACCCCCAAATCCTCCAAAAATCCCTTTAGCTTAAAAGCCGCCCTTGAGACATACGCGCTATCCTTTGCTACCACCAAGTGAGAAGACAAATCCAAATCTTTATCCACGATAAACGCTGGCTTTGTGATAGTGGAGTTATCTAAGCGGACAAATCCCGCTTTTATCGCTTCGCTAGCCTTTTGACGACTATCAAAAACCCCTCCCTTTACCAACGCAATATCTAGCCTCATCGCTCAATTTCCATAGATAATCAGATAATCGAAAAAGGCAAAATATGAAAGCTAAAATCTAGCTTGTATGGCTCATCATCGACAAACACTTGCAGTTGGACATTTTTTTTATCGATTTGGTTTGATTTTTCAAAAGCGATTAGATAGCATTGCGACCACCTATTTAGCGGGCTAATGATTTCATCAAACTCATCTTTTGAGAGTTCTTTTATGTAGTGTGGGGTATGCTTTTGCCCTTTTTTGTCCTGCAAAAGAAATGAAAATCTCGCTAGATTGATTTTCTCGTGGTTTGCATCAGTGATTTCCACAAAAAAATACATTAGATTTGGATAAAAGGATTTTTCTATATCGTTTAATAAAGTGGCAAAAAACATTGTTTGGACTTGATTGTCTTTTATGACTTGAAAACTCCTTGTGGCTTGGATTTTTTTCTCTTCTAGTGTTTGGGGTGCAAAATCTCTATTTAGATAAATCGTGCAAGAGCTACACAAAAAAGCGCAGGCAAAAAGACAAAGCAGAACAAAAACATTTTTCATTAGATTTTTTCCTTTAGATTTTTTGGGCTTAGATTTTGGTTTTGTGGCTAGATTTTGGATTTGGTTGGCTTGTGGCTTTTTTACGAAAAATTTGCAAAAAATTTATATGCCATTTTCACGCTATTTTTTGCATTATTTTCTAAATTTTCTAAGGCGCATTTTGCTTGGCATTGATTTTGATATTTGCTAAAAATAAGCTAAAATTATAGCCACACTTCGCCAAAAAAACAAGCCAAGCAATTTATGCAAAACAAAAATTGTAAAGCAAAATCTTAAATGCTTAAAATCCCAAACGCTTCAAGGAAAAATATGCAAAACCTACCACACACTTCACAAAATTTTTATACTTCCCAAAATCTCCACACTTCACAAAATGGGCATTCTCCACAGCGACACCTTATCCAAACAAACGATTTAAGCAAGGACGAAGTAGAGCGGATTTTAGCAAGGGCTAGGGAGTTTTTGCCGTTTTTGGATTCTACTTTTGGTGCGACAGGTGATTTTGGTAAGGCAAGTGATTCTAGCGCGACAATCAAGGATAGCACGACAAATGCAACAAAAAAAGCGGCTTTAAAGTCATTTTCACAAGACAGACTGCCACAAACACTGCTTGGCAAAAATATCATCACCATTTTTTTTGAAAATTCCACTCGCACGCTTAGTAGCTTTGAGTGTGCGATAAAAAACTTAGGTGGCGCGGTTACTAGGCTAGATGTTTCCCGCTCCTCCACGACAAAGGGCGAAACCATAAGCGACACCGCAGCAAATCTAAATGCGATGAGCCCCGATGCGATAATTATCCGTCATCAAAGCTCTGGTGCGCCTGTGCATCTAAAAAAATCCGTATCTTGCCCTATCATCAATGGTGGCGATGGAGCGCACGCCCATCCCACGCAAGCATTGCTTGATTTGCTCACACTCAAGCAATGCTTTGGCGAAAATCTAGAGGGCAAAAAGATAGGAATCGTAGGCGATATAAAATCCTCTCGTGTAGCAAATAGCAATATTGAGCTACTAAGTCGTTATGGCGTGGATTTGACACTTATCGCACCACCTCATTTTCTAGGCAATCACAACCTAAAAAGCACGCACAACCTAAAAGAAGCACTGCAAGACTTAGATGCTATCATTTCGTTGCGCACGCAGACAGAGCGACATAGCAAGCAAAACTACGGCTCGCTAAAAGACTACGCGCACGATTTTTGCCTCACACGAAATCTAATAGGCGACAAAGACATAGTCATAATGCACCCCGGCCCCGTGCATCACAACATAGACATAGAAGATGAGCTACTAAAAGATTCTCGCTGTAAAGTGCTAAAGCAAGTCCGCAATGGCGTGGCTGTGCGAATGGCAGTAATGGAGTTTTTTATCCTAGAACTAAAGGGCATAAATGCAAAAACAGCTTAAAATCGGGCTTATCGGTGTGGGCGTGGTAGGTAGCGCAGTAGCCAAAATCTTGCAACAAAACAAAGACATCATCACCGCTCGCACAGGCGTAGAAATCGTAGTAAAAAAAGGAATCGTGCGAGATATAAAAAAGCACAAAAACGCTACTATCCCGCTTAGCCAAAGTGTAGATGAAGTGCTATATGATAATGAAATCGATGTCATTGTCGAGCTTATGGGCGGGGTAGAAAAAGCCTACAACATAGCAAAAATCGCCCTAAGCCAAAACAAGGCTTTCGTAACGGCAAATAAAGCAATGCTTGCCTATCATCGCTATGAGCTAGAGCAAATGGCAAAAACTCCTATCGGCTTTGAAGCAAGCGTATGCGGGGGAATCCCTATCATAAAAGCCCTAAAAGACGGGCTAAGTGCCAACCATATCTTAGCCATTCGCGCAATCCTAAATGGCACTAGCAACTATATCCTAAGCAAAATGTGCAATGAGGGGTGGGACTTCTCTAGCGCACTTAAAAAAGCCCAAAATCTAGGCTATGCAGAAGCTGACCCCACACTTGATATAAACGGCACAGATGCTGCACACAAACTTTTGATACTAGCAAGCCTTGCCTATGGGATAGATTCTCGCCCTGAAGAGATTCTAATAGAGGGGATAGAAACCCTCTCAAGTGAAGATATTGAGTTTGCACGCGAGTTTGGCTACACCATAAAGCTACTTGGCATAGCCAAAAAGCGTGGCGATAGTATTGAGCTTAGAATCCACCCTGCGATGATACACTCCCAAATGCCACTAGCGAAAGTCGATGGCGTGATGAATGCTATCTCTGTGGTAGGCGATAGTGTGGGAGAGAGTGTGTATTATGGTGCTGGAGCTGGAGGGGAAGCCACTGCTAGCTCTGTGATAAGTGATTTAATCGAAATCGCAAGGGGCAAAATGCCACAAGGCGGACAAATGCTAGGATTTCACACCTCACAGCCACTTAGCATAATCCCAAAAGAGCAGATTCAAAGTAGCTACTATGTGCGGATTTTGGCTGTGGATACTTATGGTGTGCTAGAAAAAATCGCCGCCGTGCTTAGTCGCAACCATATCTCAATAAGCACATTTTTGCAAAAGCCTAGCCAAGAAAGTAAAACCCCCGCAAACTCCACAAGCAATGACAAAAACCAAAAAGCCAAAATCTTGCTATCCACACACACCACGACAGAATCAGCTATCCAAAATGCTTTGTGTGAGCTAGAAGCCCTAGAAGTTGTGCTTGCTAAGCCTATTATTATACGAATAGAGGAGGCATAAGCCCAAAAATCTGCTACAATGGCAAGACTAATGGTAAGATTTCTTGCAATGCAAACAA
The DNA here is from genome assembly GCF_000507845.1 of Helicobacter macacae MIT 99-5501. Lineage (NCBI taxonomy): Bacteria > Pseudomonadati > Campylobacterota > Epsilonproteobacteria > Campylobacterales > Helicobacteraceae > Helicobacter > Helicobacter macacae. The sequence continues at coordinate 1,592,663 of NZ_KI669454.1, forward strand.
GTCCTAAGATTTCTTATGCCAAATCTTATAGCAAATCGTAGGGCGATTCTAGCTTAAGGAGTGGAAATGCAGCCAAAACACACTATCTGCACTCACGCACAATCTCACACAAAGCACGACCAAAAACCTGCAAAATCTAAAAAGACACAATCCCACATAACTTCTTTTATCGCATTTTTTTGCCTAACCCTCATCGCTTCAGTGATATTTAGCGGGTGTGGCAAAATGAGCGGACTTGATTATGAAAAGTTTGAAAGAATTATGGCGGAAGATTCTAAAAAGTCAAAAAAATCCCGTCCTACTTCGTTTGGCAAAATCCGCTCTCAACACATCAAAGAAAACAAACCAAAAAGACGCGCTAAAGCAAGGCAAGAGAGGCAACAAGAAAGGCAAATGGCTGATTTAAGTCAATTTAGCTTTAGCTCTTCTTATGCTAGTCCCACTACCAATGAAGCAAATGCAATGCTACTAAATCCTTTCTCTTCCTCAAGCACTTTTACCCTCCCACAAGGGCTTAGCCCATACTATGCAGAAGTCATCGAAGATGAAATGCTACCCTTTCCACTAGAGCGCAAAAAGCCTGCGAGATACAAGCCAACTTCCCATAGCGAGCTAGTATCGCTTGTGCAAAATGAGAGCATAAGGCTTAGCGAGATTGACACAAGCAAAATCACTGATATGGGGTTTTTGTTTGCGTGCAATGATGCGTTTTTGACTTGTAGGGAGGATTTTAGGGGGATTGAGCGGTGGGATACAAGCAAGGTAGTAGATATGGAATCAATGTTTGATGGAAATCCCTTTTTTAACGCTGATATTAGCTCGTGGAATGTATCCAAAGTGCGCAATATGTCAAAAATGTTTTACAACGCTAGTAAATTCAATCAATCACTTAGCAGATGGGGGGATAAAATCCGCAGAGACACCAAAAAACACAGTATGTTTCTAGGCTCTAAGCTAGAATCAAACCCACCAAGGTGGTATTACAGACGATAGAGCTTAAGTCGCACTAACAAATCTAGCAAGTAAATACACCCAAAATATCAGCGCAAATGCCAACATTGCAAAGTAGATTTTCCTAGAAAAAATCGAGCCAAAGCTCAAAGCCACATAACAAAGAGTAAAAGGCACTGATAAATAATAATCAATACTTGGAATCTGCAAATCCACCACCATATCTAGCCATTTATCACAAACCCCACCAAGCCCAAAAATATGTAGCACAATCATCAGTGGAAACGCCACTACAAAAGCCAAACTAACAGGAATGCTAACGAGCTGATAAGGCGAAAAATAAGGGAAAAAATAATGCACCAAAGGCGTAATGCTAAAAAATATCACAACATTAAACGCCACCCAATACCACACAAAATTCCATACACTAGGCAATTTAGGGCAATACTTAACAAACAAAAATATATAAAACACTCCTGCCATTGAGAGAATAAAGCCTATATTAAACGCAGCACTTGGAAATAGCGCGACACAAATAGCCCCTACCAAGCCCAAAAGTTTAAAATTCACAATCTCTAGCCCCCAAAAAAGTAGCAAAAATCCCAAAATCCCCATAACAAGCGCACGCAAAAAAGAGGGAGTAAAATCTAACAACACCAAGTAGCCACACATAAATAACAAAATCACTCCACCCAAATCATAGAGCTCGTTGCGATAGCTAAAATATCTATTTTGCAAAAAACGATATGGCAGCACAAAAAGCCCAAACAAAAACGCGCTAAGCACACCCAAATGAAATCCACTAATAGCGATGATATGAGCTAGCCCTAGCTTGTTTGCCACTTCCCTCCACTGCTTAGCCAAACTATCAGCAAAAAATAGCGCACCAAAAAGACTAGCTTGAATTTGGCTTTGGTGCTGGGAAGCAAAGTATTGCTTTAGCGGTGCGCTAAATTCTCTCTTTGGCATTAGCGAAATAGAAAAAGCGATAAAAAAGCAGCTTCTAAAATACTCCACAAAGCCACACCTTTTATCGACTTTGCCATACACGCGCACAAATCGCCCTTGCAAGTCTTTTAGATTTTCTTTTGAAGTGATATAAAAAATATGCCCACTAGATTCTAGCTTCATCACGGTGTAAGGCTTATTTGGCTTATCTGGCTTGATTTTTTTGTATTGGAGTAGGACTTGGGCTTTTATCTCTTGCGGCGTGTCAAAGGGTAAGTTTGTGTAGCTGTGGTATTCATAGCCTATCTTTACCAAACAAAGCAAGGCAAGGCACAAAAGCGCGACACACCACTGTTTAGCACCCTCGATGAGTGGAATTTGATAGGGGGAGAATTTTACTTTTTGTGCCATAAATGCGTAAGAATCACCTTTTATTATTTTTTAGATTTTAGGCTTGCTTAGTGTTGCCTGTGGCTTGGCTTTGCTTGACTTTGCTAATAAAAGATTTAGTGCAAGTTTTTGGTAGGCTTATTTGGGCTACAGTGCGTCTAAAAATATCGCTCCATCAATGTGAGATAACGCTAGGGATTCTATCTCTTGCTCACTTTGAATGACAGCCAAAATCTTAGAATCAAAAAGATAAGAATCCGCAATATTTTGGCAAACTTTTGCTAAGCTATGTGAGGGGCTACAATCCTTTCCTAAGCCAAACTCACTCATTCTCAAACCTTTTTTACTCGCTCCCAAATCTTTCTCGATAGCTCTTAAATCCTGCAAACCCGCTTCTTTAGGATTTTCCAAACTAGGCAAACTAAAATCCACCACCCTAAAATCAACTATTAAGTATTTTGGCATATATTGCGCACTTAAAATGCACTCCTTGATATTTCCTATCATCACGGCAAAATCTATTTTATTGCTAGCGCAAAATTTACTTAATGTAAATTCTCTATCCTCACTAGCACCAAACCAAAAAACCCTACCCCGTGCGCTCCGCACTTCATCGCCCTCACTTAAGCGCAAATCCCGCTCCAAATCACTTAGCGAAGTGATATGCCTAAAAATTTCGCTTGGGATATGTGGGTGTCCTATGAGTATCATAAGCTACCTTATTTTTGGCTTAGTGATAGCTCTAAGCACTCTTTGGAGCAAAAATGCACTCCCCTGTGGCTAAAGCTATCTTGCGTATCTATGTATGTCCCGCATTGCTTGCAGGGTATCATTTGATTTTGTGTTTCATTTTGTGCTTTATGCTCTGCATAGTTTCTTGCTTGATTGTTTGAGCTAAAATGCCCTAGTGCCTTTCGTATCGCATTTATCACAAACCCCACAAGCAGAGCAAAAAGCCCTACGATAATTAAACCTTTTAGCATTTTTTTTCCTTATGTTAGTTGAGATTTTTGGCAAATATAGAGATAAATCCGCTCGCTATTATAGCTATTTGCACAGCCAAAATTTAAATTTTTCGCCAAATCTCTAGCGCAAACCCTAAGCATATCATATCCCAAATCGCTAAAATCGCCACTTTGTGAGCCTTTGAAAAATAGCCAATGCCCATTTGGCTCTAAAATCTCTTGTGTGGCTAAAATGAGAGATTTACTATCCATAAGTGCTCGCGAAGTGATAAGCTCAAAATCTCGTGCTTTTTTTGCGCTAGATTTTGCTAGATTCTCTTGCGTGGCTACTAGAGATTGTATGCGGGATTTGTGGATATGGAGATTTTCTAGCCCTAGCTTTGTAGCGATAAATGAAAGAAAAGCAACCCTTTTTGCGCGTGGCTCGCATAGATGAAAATCCACTTTTGGACGCGCTAGTGCCATAACAAGCGCAGGAAACCCCGCTCCAGAGCCCACATCTAGACAACTAGAAAAAGGCGAGATAAACGCAAAAGGCAGAAGCGAATCAATGATATTTTCCTCCACTTGAGAGATTTTCTTTGCCCCACTAAGATTGTGCGTGGCATTCCACACAAGCAGATTTTGACAAAAATCTTTTGCCCTCTCTAAAGCACACTCTTGCGTGGTGTCTTGCAAAATCTGTGGGGCGGATTCTAGTAGTTTTTTTAATTTTTGCATTTTTATTACTTTTTTGGATTTTATTGTGCGGATAAAAATCTATTAGCCTTGCTAGTCTTGTGGCTTTACAAAATCAGCATTGCATCGCCATAGGAGTAGAATCGATATTTTTGTGCTATCGCTTCATTATAGATTTTGCGCCACTCATCTAGCCCCACCATAGAAGCTACAAGCATTATGAGGGTGGATTTTGGCAGATGAAAATTAGTAAGCAAAAAATCCGTCTTTATAGGTGGATTTTGCGGGTGCAAAAATATATCGCACTGCGTTTGAAAATCGCTTGCAACTTCGCTTGTAAAGTCATTTGTGAAATCGCTTGATAAATGTTGTGATTTTTGCGTGGTTTTTAGCTTTGTCAAAGCCCTCGCATAGCACTCCACACTACGCATAGATGAGCTTCCCACACACAAAATCTTACTAGCATTTTTTATCGCTTTTTGCGTTTTTGGTGGGATACTTAGCCATTCTTTGTGCATATTGTGTAAGCGAATATCCTCGCTTACCACAGGGGCAAATGTCCCCGCACCTATGTGAAGTGTAAGCGTAGCAGTGGGGAAGCGCAAATATAGCTCTTTAAGCATAGATTTTGAGAAATGCAGCGAAGCCGTAGGAGCGGCGATAGAGCCATTTTGTGTGGCAAATACGGTTTGATATTCGCTCTCATCTAGTGAGCTATCCTCGCGCTTTATGTAGGGAGGCAGCGGGATATGCCCGATAGTTTCTAGCATTTTTATGATTTCATATTGAGCGCATTGCCTTTGTCGATAAAAAAATGCGATGACTTTATAGCCACTTGGAAGAGTGGCAAGCACTCTAGCTTCATAGCCCTTTTCTAGGGCGATTATGTCGCCATTTTTTAGCTTGCCTTTTGTCTGACATAGTGAGCAAAAATCCACCTTAGATTGCGACAAAATCTCTGCTAGATTTTTATCTTGTGATATTTCTTGCAAAACCTCATCTTTGCTGATAAAACGATGAAAAAGAATCTCTCTTTTCCCACCACTTGATTGATTTTGTGATTTATTGTTTGCTTTGTCGTTTTTAGAGAGTGGATTTTGGGCAGTGATTTTGCCTAGCCTTGTGCCATAGATTCTAGCTTTTAGCACACGCGTATCATTTAGGATAATAGTCGTGCTAGGCGGGATAAATTTAAATAGATTCTTAAAACTGCTATGCGTGATTTTTTTGCTCGCTCGCTCATAGATAAGTAGCCTCGCACTCTCTCTTGGGCTAGCAGGGTAGCTAGCGATAAGCTCGCTTGGCAAATCATACTCATAGCTTTGTAGCGCGTAAGAATCCATTTTTAGAATAATCCATTTTTTGCATTGTCAGTTTTTATCTGTCTTGGCAGAATCTTTTTTGCCTTGTGAAAAATTGTGGGTAGATTTTTTTGCGGGCTTTTTTGGCTTTTGAGCGGGATTGGTAAAGTAGGCAATGATAATAGCAAGCCCATATAGCCCTACAAGTGGGATTGCCATTAGTAGCTGTGAGAATGGGTCTGGAGGCGTGATGATAGCAGCGATGATAAAAATCAGCACTACGGCGTATTTAAAGAAATTTTTTAGGCTTTCATCAGTGATAAGCCCCACGCGTGCTAGAAAGTAAGCAAGCACAGGTAGCTCAAATGCCACACCAAACCCAAGCACAATGCGGATAAAAAATCCCACATAACTTTCAATAGATATATTTGCTGCAAACATATCATTTCCAAACATCAAAATATACTTAATCATAAAAGGAAACACAATATAGTAGGCAAATGCCGCACCTAGCGCAAACATAGCACTACCAAAAAACACAAATGGCAAGATGATTTTTTTTTCTTTTTTATACAATCCCGGTGCGACAAAAAGCCAAATCTGCCAAAAAATAACAGGCGTAGAAATCACAAGTGCTGCCAAAAATGAAATACTCATCGCAGAAAAAATCCCCTCTAGTGGGGTAAGCTGCATCAAAGTCCCCTTGATATTATCGCTAAATGCACGCTCAATGGGGGATTTTACAAACTCAAATATGGACTTCCAAAAGCTAAAGCACACAATAAACGCCACCAAAATCATAGCGGTAGAGATGACAAGTCGCTTGCGCAAATCCTGTATATGTGGCTTTAAATCTTCAAACATTCTAGCACGGCCTTATGGTAGAGTATTTTTTAGCTATTGTGGTTAGCTGTCTTTGTGCTAGATTTTTGTGTAGCATTATATCGCCCCTATCATCGTTTTTGATTTTACGCTAGGCTTTTTGGTGGATTTGCCACTTTGGCTTATGCTAGTTTTTGTCGTAGTTTTTGTGGTAGGCTTTTGGGTGGTAGATTTGGAGGATTTTGCTATATTTTTTGAGACAGATTTTGTGGTTGTTTTTGTAGTAGACTTTGGAGTGGATTTGGTGGAGGATTTTGGGCTAGATTTTTTGTTTTTTATTGGTGTTTGTTTTTTTGCGCTTGGTAGTGCGCTATACTCTCCGAAGAGAGAATCACTAGCTCCCACATTTCTACCCAAATCCCCCAACTCATCTTGGAATCTATCTTTTACACCCTCTAGCTCGTTTATTTCTTGCTTTATCTCTTTGATTTCTTGTAGATTCCCCAAATCTATATCTTTTGTGATAGAATCCACCTGCGTTTCAAATTGAGATTTTATCCCCTCTACTTCGCTTACAAGTTTGCTTATCTCTAGCTCTTTATCAAGTGTGTCTTTTGCTTCGTTTATGCTTCTTTTTAGCGCACGAAAAAACTTCACAAAATCCACAATCGCTTGTGGCAGTTTATCAGGTCCTAGAAAAATCACCGCCACAACTAAGATAATGAGAATCTCAAAAAAGCCGATTCCAAACATTTGTATAAATCTTTTTAGGTTTTGGGAGGATTTTGCTTTAGTAGCAGGCAAAGAGATTTCGCCACTAGCGCAAAAAACACAAACACACAAAACACGATAAGTGCTAGCAAGGCAGAGAAAAACGGCTCATCAAACACTATATCAAATATCAAATACCCCATAAACGCACCCAAAATCCCAAGCCCAAAAAAAAGCCCGCAAAAAAACTCTAAAATTCTAGGCAAAAATGCTTCAAAACTCCCAAAAAAAGACATTATCGACACTCTAAATCAACTAAAAGTTTGCTTCAAGGTATCGCCTATGCGTGCCCCTCATCGACTACGACTGCGCCAGCCAAATACACATAAGTCAAAATCATAAATACAAATGCTTGCAACACAGCCATAAAAAGCAAAATCGCAAAAGGCACAACAGGCACAAGATATGGCACAAGCATAAGCATAACAAGCAAAAACATATCATCACCCTTGATATTTCCAAAAAGACGGAAAGAAAGCGAAATAATACGAGATAGATGAGAGATGATTTCGATAGGAAACATAAGTGGGGCTAGCCATTTGACAGGTCCCATAAAGTGCGCAAAATAGTGGATAACACCCTGTGTGCGAATCCCCTCAAAGTGATAATAAAAAAACACAATCAATGCTAGCACAAGCGTGAAATCCCACGCAGAAGTAGGAGCTTCAAAGCCCGGAATCATACCGATAATATTGCAATAAAACACATAAAATCCTATCGTGCCAGCAAGTGGAAAGTATTTGCGTGCTTTTTCCTCACCGATGACATCTTTTGCCATATAGAGCATTCCGCTTATGGCAGCTTCGTGGAGATTTTGCAAAAAGTTTGGAATCACGCTCATTTTGCGCGTGGCTAGTTTTGCCACCGCCACGGTTACGACAGCACAAACGATAGTGTAAAAAGCGATGATGAAGTGGTGGTCAGTGCTAAAAAGACTTGCAATGGTAAAAAGTCGGTTTTCCATTTGGGTTTCCTTTTGTGTGGATTATGGAGTAGTTATGCAAATTTACAAAGCGTTTGGCAGTATTTTGCCCAAACTTTGTTAAGTAGCAGATTAAATCTGCATATTTTTTCGCAAATTTTGCAAAATCTACACATTTTTTAAAATTTTTACAAAAAGTCATAATTCATTTACTAAACATTCAGGGGGGGGGGGGTAGCATTCTCTTTATGCCCTTAAACTTCAAAATCACAAATCAGGGTAAATTTGCCAAATTTAAGGAGAATCAAATGGCAACAAACAGCATTAGCAAAACTAAAAGCAAAGTCCTTACTCGCACTTTTGGTGCACTTAGCTTGGCTTTATTAGGTTTAGGAAGTGGCATAGCAAGTGCCGAAGAAAGCGCAGTCTTTGCAGGGGTAGAGGTAGGATATGCCGCAAGTGCGTTTGAAAACAAAATAACAGTAAGCGCGACAGGATTCAATCAATCTCAAAGTGCAAAATATAGCGGAGATGGCGTGAAATATGGGCTAGTCGTGGGATATAAGCAGTTTTTTACCCCACATTTTGGTTTGCGCTACTATGCAAATGTTTCTTTGCATCACGCCGAGCTAAAATCAAACACCGTAGCAAGAGATTATGGCTGGAAAACAAAAGTCAATGGAACGCTTATAAATTACGGAGGAAATATCGATGCGTTGGTAAATTTTGTCGCAAATGACGCACTAGATTTTGGTGCATTTCTAGGTGTGGGTGTAGGTGGAATGACTTGGATGGGCAAAGATTTGGATGACCACGAGGACTATGCCCAATCATTGAACTCCGCTTGGAGTCTAACAAGCACAGGACTAGATGTCGCCCTAAATGCAGGAGTGCGGTTAGGAGTGGGGGATAGGCACGGATTTGAGCTAGTCGCACGCATACCGTTTATAAAAACAACTCTACTAGATGAAAGTGGTAGTGGCGTCATTCAAGGAGCGCAAGTAAATGCCAAACTCGTCAATTATTTATCGCATACTTATGCGATAACCGCACGATATACTTTTAGTTTTTAGGTATTTTTTGTGGGTTTATTTACTAGATTTTTATCTAGTTTGATTTATAGTGATTAGAATCTTATATAAATCTAATCACTATATGAAGTGGCTCATAGATAAAAAAGTGTGTTTTTATCTATGAGCCACTTTGTCTGCTTTAACCGATACGCTTCTCTCGCGTGCTTTAATCGTGCTTTGCTTACGGTTTCAAAATAGTGAGCAAAGCACGATTTTAGCAAAATCTAGCGCATAAAAACTAAAGCGTATTAAACAAATCTGTGCTTAGGTATCGCTCTGCGGTGTCATTAAGCACGGTTAGGATAGTTTTATCGCTGTGTGTTCTTGCGATTTGGAGTGCTGCACTCACATTTGCACCGCTGGAGATTCCGACCATTATGCCGATTTTGCCTAGCTTTTGTGCCATAGCGATAGCATCATCATTTTCTACACACATTATTTCATCAATAACGGTGCGATTTAAGATTTCTGGGATAAAGTTCGCCCCAATGCCTTGAATCTTGTGCCCGCCTGCTTGCCCTTTGCTAAGCAGTGGTGAGGCAGCTGGCTCTACACCTATGATTTTTACGCTTGGATTTTTTTCTTTGAGCACTTCGCCCACGCCACTTATCGTCCCGCCTGTGCCAAAGCCCGCTACAAAGTAGTCCAAATCCGCCCCAAAGCTATCCCAAATCTCTACTGCGGTAGTTCTTTTGTGCATTTCTTTGTTGGCAAGGTTGCTAAATTGGCTTGGCATAAAGGAGTTTGGCGTATTTGCCACAATCTCATTTGCCTTATTAAGCGCACCTTACCTCTTATGATTACTTCGTTCGTTTTTTTTAGCCATATTTTTAGCCGCTAATTGACAAGTTGTTGTTTTTTTTTTTTTTTTGATATAGTTTTGGTTTTATCCTAGAAAATTTATCTTAGCAAGTGAGGAAACGCAAATACAAATTAAGTCAAAATCACACAAACAATTTATCTTAAAGATTGAGGGGCAAGGCGAGTATTTGCAAAACGCTAAGTGGGCGTGGATAAGTAGTGTAAAAGGATTTGATGAAAGCAAAAAAAAAATGCAAAAATTGCTTTAAGCCAAGAAAAGATGTCTTGCTAGGCTTTCACAAAAAAGTCAAAATAGGCGAGGATTATCCATTTGAAGCTGATAGTGAGCAAATGCCTATAAATCCAAAAATCAACGGACATAATGGCGAAGTGCCACATTACTTGTGTATTGATTCTACAAACGGCAAGGATTATTTGCATATAGGGTTTATCTATGATGAGGGTAACAAGAAAGGAGTTAAAGGGAAATTTATGGGACAAACTATCACCATAAAAAACGCTAGAAAACTTGATTTTGATTTTGGCAAAGATAGTGAGATAGGCAATAAAGCGCGAGAAAAATACGCGGATTTTGACAATCCAAATACAAAGAAAGAATGCAAAGCCACAGAATGTAGAAACTTTTGGTTTGGAGCATATTTCTTTGGCGATAGAATCTAAAATTTTTGATTTTTGCTAAAAATCTACAAATCCTAATTGCTAGCCAAAAATCAAACAAGCGCGTCTAGCACGATAAATCCAAGCAATATAAATCCCAAATAGCCGTTGGTTACAAAAAATGCTTTTGGGATATTGGCAAAATCCTTGCTTACCAAATACTGCTCATAGCACAGCATAATCGCACTTATGCCAATTCCTACAAATCCAAACGCCCCAAGCCCTGCACTCATACCAAACCACACCCACGCCAAAACCGCAAATATATGAAACACTCTTGAAAAAATAAGCGCACCCCTCACCCCAAAGCGCGATGGCACAGAAAAAAGCCCTTCTCTTTTATCCACTTCAATATCTTGCAAAGAATACAAAATGTCAAACCCAGCCACCCAAAAAGCCACCCCCACAGCCAAAATCACACTCCAAGCACTTATCTCGCCAGACACGGCGATGACACCAGCTATGGGGGCTAATCCTAGAGAGATACCTAGCACCAAGTGCGCCAAAGAGCTAAATCGCTTCATCAAACTATATCCACCCAAAATCAGCAAAAAAGGCACGCTAAGAGCAAATGCCAAATGGTTGATAAAATAGCTCGTAGCAATAAATCCAAGCGCATTTATCGCACAAAAAATAGCGATAGAAAAGCTAGAGATTCTGCCATCTACACTTGGGCGTGAGGTGGTGCGTGGATTTAGCGCATCTATCTTTCTATCACAAAAGCGATTAAACCCCATAGCGAAGTTTCGCGCAGTGATGAGGGCTAGAGCACAAAGGCAAAATGTCTTAGTCCCCACCCAAATGCTACCATTACTCTCCACACTCGCCACACACATAGCTATCAAAATAAAAGACGCGCTAAAAATCGTATGCTTAAACGCCACTAGCTCACTAAAGTGCGCGATTTTTGAAGCAAGGATTTGAAGCGGGGGGAAACTAGCAATACTTTCACTAGGACTAGATTGTGCGCTAGCTTGAGCTTTGGTAGAGTGTGCTAGACACTCTTTATTAGAATCCTTACTAAAATCCCCGCCAAAATCCACACTAGAATCTACCTCGCAAAAATTACAAGGATTTTCCACACAAGAATCTTTTTTGGGGTTTTCACCACGATTTCGTCCAAAATTTTTAGAATCCATATTATCTTGTGTATTTTTTTTCATTTTCACCACTCAAAAATAGTTTTTACCTTTTTTAATTCTGCATAAGGGATGCGCACGCTAGATTGCTCTAGCTCAAACTCTACACCCTCTTCATCAGCACCCAAAATAATGGCTTCTAGCTCGTTTTTATCAATAGTTCGCACAAGCACCTTTGTCCCCACAGATAGCATAAAATGTCTTGGTATCTTTAGCACTCTCTCTAGCCCGGGAGAGCTTACTTCCAAATGATATGCGTCTTTTATAAAATCTTTGACATCTAAAAAAGGCGAGATAATCTCACTTACCTTTGTGCATAGCTCAAGTGTGGTGCTGCCTTTGCTTGCCATAATGCTAATGCGTAAAATCAACACTTCATTTTCGCGCACAAGTGCTATGTCATAAAGCTCACACTCACAAGAGTGTATGAGTGATTCTAGCTCGCTTTGAATCTCTCTATCTAGCTCATAGCTTAGTTTGTGCTTCATCTTTTGCCTTTGTCAGTAAATCTTGCCTAGACTATTTGGAATCTTGCGCGATTTTGGCAAAGATTTGCTCTAGATTTTGCGCTACTTCTAGGCTATCATCAAAGCTAAATTGTAGATTTGGGCACTTAAACCACCCACTAGCATTTAGCACATATTCTTTTAAGATTCCCTTTGCCCTCTCAAGAGTTTTTAAAATCTCTTTTTTTTCTTTTTCATCATTTGTGTTGGCTTGGATATAGACTTGGGCATTATACTTGCCTTTAGAGCAACGCACAGCCGTGATATTTAGCGAGTTTATACGCGAGTCTTGCAACTGCGATAGTGCTTCTATAAGTAGCTCTTGGAGGAGGGATTGGGTGCGCTCTAGGTGGATAGACATTTACACTGCTTTATGCTTCTTGGCTTTAATACTTCTTGCTATTTTTTAAGTCCTAAATTCTCTGCCAAACTAAATCTTTTGCGCTTTTTTGACTTGGATAAATGTCTCAAACACATCGCCCACCTTAATGTCATTGTAGTTTTCAAGCATTATGCCACACTCATAGCCCTTTGCCACTTCTTTGGCATCATCTTTAAACCGCTTTAGGCTTGCAATCGCGCCTGTGTGCACCACTACGCCATCACGGATAAGTCTAACCCCAATCCCACGCTTGATACTACCATCTGTAACCATACAACCAGCGATAACGCCCACCTTGCTAATACTAAATGTCTCACGCACTTCGGCTTGCCCTGTGTTTTCCTCCTCAATAAGTGGGCTCATAAGTCCAGATATTAGGGCTTTGACATCATCTAGCAAATCATAAATCACCGAATAAGTCTTAATCTCCACTCCAAGTTCTTTCGCGCTTGTTTTTACGATTCCTGTAGGACGCAGTCCAAACCCCAAAATCAGTGAATTTTCACTAGCACTTGCTAGCTCGACATCGCTTTGGGTTATGCCACCTACACCAAAATTTATCACATTTACTTGGACTTCATCATTATTTAGCTTCTCTACGCTAGCTTTTATCGCCTCTAGGCTACCTTGTGTATCGGCTTTGATGATGAGTGGGATAGTCTTTAGCTGTCCTTTTGCAACCATTTCGCTTAGCTCCTCAAAAGAAACTTTTGTAGATTTGCTAAGCTCTTTTTGTCGCAGATATATGGCTAGTTTTTGGGCTTTTTCTCTTGCAGTTGTATCGCTTTGCTCGACAAATAGCTTGCTTCCAGCACTTGGCACTTCAGATAGCCCCGCGATAGAAGCCACGCTTGAAGGCTCTAGCTTATCAATACTCTCGCCTCTATCATTTACCATAGAGCGCACGCGTCCATACGCTGTGCCCGCATACACAGGGTCGCCCACCTTTAGCGTGCCTTGCTTGATGATAACACTCGCCACAGGTCCTCGCCCTTTTTGGATACTTCCCTCTAGCACGATAGCTTGAGTAGGAGCGTTATACGCAGCTTTTAGCTCCAAAATCTCTGCGTGCAACAAAATCGATTCTAGCAGATTTTCTAGCCCCTCGCCACTTTTTGCTGAAATGGGCAAAAACTCATACTCCCCACCCCAATCTTGCGACATAAAACCTAGCTCCGCGCACTCACTTTTTAGTTTATCTGGGTTTGCATTTTCTTTGTCCATCTTATTCATAGCAATGATGATTTCTACACCTGCGGCTTTTGCGTGATTTAGGGCTTCTATGGTTTGTTGCTTCACGCCATCATCAGCTGCGATTACGATTATAGCAATGTCAGTTACTTGCGCTCCTCGCGCTCGCATTTGGCTAAACGCTTCGTGGCCGGGAGTGTCTATGAAACTAATTAGCTTGCCATTTTTTTCTACCATATACGCGCCGATATGCTGTGTGATACCGCCCGCTTCTGCGCTTGCTATGCGTGAATTTCGTATCGCATCAAGTAATGAAGTTTTTCCGTGGTCTACGTGCCCCATTATCGTTACCACAGGAGGACGAGGCGATAGCTCACTTTCATCAAAGCTAGATTCTCCATCTTGGGACAGAGCCTCCTCGCTTTGGATAGATACCTCTATCTTAAACTCTTCGGCCAAAATCTCAATAGCATCTTTGTCTAAAAAGTCATTTTTTGTCGCCATAAGTCCCAAGCCAAAAAGCACTTTGATGACTTCTGTGAGTGGTCGTCCTGCCGCTTCAGCAAACTCATATACACGCACTTCTTCGGGGATAACTATCGCGCTTTTTGCACTCAAACTAGATTCTACTTGTTGTTTTGGTGGTTTTTTGCGCCTTGAGCGAGAGATAGAGCGCGTCTCATTTAGCCACGGATTTTTGCGCTGCACTCGCACTCTATCAGTGATGATTTGCCTAACCTCGTTTTCTTTGTCCTCATCGCGTATTTCGCGCTCATTTAAGTCAAAAAGCACGATTTCATCTTGCTCATCATCAAAATCTTTTGAACTTATTTCCCTGCTTGTGATTTGAAGTTTTTGCTCACCCTCTCGGTGCGTAGCTGCGACTTTTTTTGGCTTTTTGGGCTTGCGAATAAGTGGCTCTTCATCTTTCATTTCTTTATCTAGCATATCGTGCAAAGATGGTGCATAAGCCTTTTGTCTAGGTGTCTGTGGAGCTGGCTTGGGTGTAGAATCTGCTTGGGGAGTTTTTTTGACGATACGAATGCCTGTGCTTCGCTGGATAAGCGTAGAATCTTTGTCTATGTCTGGTTTGTCATTTGTAGCTTGCTGTGGCAAAACTTGTGTCTGTGTGCTATCATCTGCTTCATCTTGTTTGGAGGCTTCTTTAGATTCTTTTGTTGCTTTTGCTTCTTTTTGTGTAGTGGATTTTGTAGATTTTTTAGGAGAAGTTTTTGTAGCATCTTTAGATTCTTGCTCTGCTTCTTTTTTAGAATCTTTAGTTTTTTTAGCAGTTGGTTTTTTTGGTTTATCACTATCCTCTTTATCGCTTTTTTTAGCTTGACTTGTCTTGGTAGAATCTTTTGATTTTGTCGTGCTTTTTGTGGTAGATTTTGCGGGTTTTGGAGCGGGCATTTTATTTACACCCGTGAGGACATATTCTGAAATATAGCCTGCGATTTCGACATCTACCGAGCTTGTTACATTATGCACCTTTAAGCCCATCTCTTTGGCTTTTGCGACAACCTCTTCTGGTTTTCTTGCGATGTCTTGTGCGATTTCTGATAGTTTTACTTTGATAGCCATTCTTGTGCAATCTCCTGAATTTCTCCTAGATTTTGAGGCAATGCCCTAATAGCTTTTGCAAATCCCTTTTTAAGCTGCTTTTCATCTGCTAGGCACTCTTGCAAGCATTTTTTGCAAAAATAAAAGCTTTTTCCTTTTTTTTCGCCCTTTTTGCCTTTTTTGTTTGTGTCATCTTTTTTAGTCGCATATCTCTGTGGAGTATAGGGCTTGATGATTTTTTGTGTGTCGTTTTTAGATTCTACCAAAAACCGATACAACTCCGCTTGAGCAAACCTCCCGCGACAGCATACACACATTCGGATAGATTTTGCGCTAGCATATTTGCTAAAAGGGGACATTTATATTTCTTTATGCAAGTAAATTTGGCGGGTATTTTAGCATTAAATTCCCTAAAATACCATAAAACTTTAGCCTTTTTAGATTTTGATTTTAGTTTTGGCATATTTACTTTTTATAAAGTTTGTCCTATACAATACGCACACTTAAAAATAGTATACCAAGTCTTAAAATCCAAAAACACACCAAAGAAAAAACCAAACGCAAGGGAAAAAAATGCAAAACTCAAAAAAGATAGATAGCACCGCACAAAAAAAATCTAGCAAAATCTTTGACTTCAAAATCTTGGCATTATCTAGCCTGCTAGCCACAAGTGCAAACGCCCTAGAAATCCCTGATATAAAAATCGACACCAAAGGCACGCTAGGTGCAGTAGGCGCAGCAGATTTTGCCTCAAGCAATAGCCATATAGGCGTTATGGCAAAAATCGGCGCGACTTTTTCGCTAGAAAATGGCTTTGTGTGGGGGATAGGCGCAATAGGTGGCTGGACTCCTTGGGTGCAAAGAGAGGCGACTGTCATCTATGCTAGCTCGGGCGATGCTGCGCAAGCCTACATAGGCTATGAAAACAGCCTTGTGTCATTTTTTGCAGGGCGATTTGACAATGAGTTTGCAAAATTTGAATGGCTTGGTGGAAATGTGCAAGGACTATCTTTGCGCTTTAAGACTTATGAGGAGACAATGTCTTATTGGCTTACTTATGCCAACTCTTACCTTTATAATGGAGTGCAAAAAGATGATGTGCAAGGTGAGAGAATCGCAGCAAATCTAGGCTCGCTAATAAGCTACAACACAGGCTCACGCAAAAATGAGCTAGTAGGTGGCGAAATAGTGGCTGGTGGGGTAGACTTTGATTACAAGGGTGTGCTACTAAAACCCTTTGTGCTATTTAACACAAAAGTGCAAAACAGCTTTTTGCTTCAGGGTGGAATCAAAGCAGGGCTAAATCTACCTATCGGGCAGAGTGGATTATTTTCTTATACGACTTTGCGTGCTATGTATCAGTATTGGGACATTGCTCAAGGTGGTGCAGCTAGCTCGGTGCTTGTGTGGGGCGATGAGGCGATGAGTATCAAAAACTTCAACTTCGGTGGAGGTGTAGTGTGGATAATGGGAAATAGAAATAACCGCATTTATGCTCTAAGTGATTCTAGCAGATTTTATGGTAGGTCGTTTTTTGGTAATGGTATTGCACCCTATCTACAAGGCTCATCGCTATATGGCTATGTATTTGGCGGTATTGATTTGCAAGAAAAAATCGGTGCAAGGCTTGATGTGATGATAAGTTTTGGGACTTATACGGAGTATAGCATTATGAGTGATTTCGCGCTATGGAAGCGTGAGGCTATGAGACTAAGTGCGGGCGTGGGCTATGCCTATATGGATGCTAACAACTTCGGGAAAGGCAACTCGCTAAGGGCATTTGTGCGCTTTGCTTATTAGTTTGCCACCAAATCTACTTATAGCCTTTTAGCTGAAATAGCACGATACTACACAAGCAGACTATCACTCCAGCGATATATCCCAGCACGCAAAAAAGCCCTAAATCCATAAGCACGACAATCCCCACTGCTAGCACCAAATACGCTAGCACACGATACAGCCCAAAAGATAGCTCCACTCCTAAGATAAAGCGCGAAACAGGGCTAGGTTTTGGCTCTTCATCATCTTGCGCGGAATCTTGTGTGGAGAGAGGTTTTCTATCTGTGGATTCTTTGGACTCTTTAGATTCTTTAGATTCAAGGTTAGCTTTTTTTAGTTTATTCTTCATCGCATAAAACGAACTAAGCACGACTAAAAACGCACTCACTTGAGCGACAAAAAAACTTATAGCATAGCCAAATCCTAGCACAAAATGCACCCCCAAAGCTAGAGCGATATTTATGCCAATAAGCGTGCTAAGGCATTTAAAGCAGGGCTTTAAACTCTGTGAGGATTCTTGGGTGTTATTGGTGTAGCTAGTGTGGCTAGTATGATTGGTGTCATTTGTGTCTTGGTGGTTTTGCGACATTTTTGTCCTTTTTGCGTGGCTTATACTTTGCTTATGCTTTTTGTAGTTTGGTGGCTTATGTGTAGATTTTTAGCATTAGAATTCTAGCGCAAAATTTTACTAGATTTTAGTATAATGCAAAAATCTTAAAAAACCCTGCAAAATAACAAATGGCAAAATCACAAACGCCAAAATCAAAGATTCCCAAACTACAAGGCAAAGTATGCGACTTTCTCACACTAACTTTTCACATTTTTTTTGGCAGATTTTTGCCACATTTGCACTTTTTGTGGTGCTTTTTTCTAGCGCAGCTCACTCTGCAGAATCAAACATTGTAGAGATTATGCAAAAGCTACAATATGATAGCGACTTAATCCAAAAAGGGTTTAGCCTAAATCGCTTCGAGCTAGTGAGAGAGGGAATCACGCGACACAAAGTGGATTTTGACGCGCTAAGGAGGTTTAATATCGAAGTCTTTTTGACAAAAAATAATCTAAATTACGCGCCGATTATTTACTCATTTATCAACAATATCGTAGAAGAGCGCACAAGCCTAGAATATTTCCTAAGCAAAAACCAAAAAATGAAAGCCTATGAAGCATTTCAAAAAATCAATCATCGGTGTATGCAGTGCCACGCACTCACTCGCGGGTGGAGCAAATAAACAAATAAAAAATGAGAAAATGCTAAACTCGTAAGAATCTAAAAAGAGGGAAAAGTCTAAGGTGCTTTTTACAAAAAGTTTTCAGAGTTTTTCAAAGAAGTAAAAAAAACAGAGGCAAAAAGAAGCAAAAAATGGTGGAGTCGTGGGGAGTTGAACCCCAGTCCAAAACTCACCTCCAAATCAAGAGAATCTACATGCTTTCATAGGTTTAGATTTCTTGTGTGGCTAAAACCTAAAAACCCTCACACAAAAAGCTTTATAAGTCTTTGCTTAAAATCCTAAAGCAAGATTGCAAGCGCAACTAGCAGAAGTTACGATTATTTCTAGCGAGCTAGTATAGCTAGGATAATCGGCTCGAAATTAGTTAAGCTTACGCGACTTTTGCGTAGGCTGGAGCGAATTTTGTGTTGTTTGCGTTTATTGCAAGTGGGAGTTTTACAGCCTCCCGCGCTGACATGCACTCAAGGGAAGAGAATCCTGTCGAAGCCAAGTCGACCCCAAAAACCCGAGCGTGATAAAGCCAAAACTGCGGGTAAAAAGAAAAACACAAATCGCCAAAATTTTGTATAATTTAATTTTTGTGCAACTTGAGAATCCCACACAAGCACAAAAAAGCACAAATAATCTAGCGACTTGAAAGTGCGGATTTTAGCACCACATACATAAATTTTAGCTTAAAAGCAAAATCTAAACCACAAAAACTACGCAAAAATAGCTTTTAGGCAATACAAACCAAACAACACAACAAATATAAATAAATCCTTATTTGCCAAACTTTAGCAAAGTTCTACGATTTTTTGCTACACTTTTGGTTTGAAATATCCACCAAATTAGTTTTAAAGACAACATTTAATCAACGCGTTTTAATGCGTTTGCAAAATCTGCAAGAATCAACCAAAATATAAACCTAGCAAACAAACCGTATCAGACACAAAATCAAATCAAACTTCCCAAAAGGACGCGCAAATGGCAGATTCTAGGCTATTTTTATTTACTAGCGCACTCATCGGCATAGGGGTGGTAATGAGCTATTCGCTATCTAGCTATCCCGTGCTAGCATATCATTATAGCGAGCTACACTTCGTGCAAAGGGAGTTTGCAAGTGCGGTTATGGGGATTTTGCTTATGTGGGCTTTGGCTCAATGCAAACCAAACACCTTTTTTCTCAAATTTGGATTTTTGCTATTTTTTGTGGCGTTTTTTTTGATGATTGTTATGCCATTTTTGCCCGAGAGTATGGCGACTTCTGCAGGCGGGGCGAAGCGGTGGATTCGCTTGCCACTTATCTCTATCGCACCTAGCGAGTTTTTTAAGATAGGATTTGTGTTTTTTTTGGCGTGGAGTTTTTCGCGCAAATTTGCCTCAAACCAAAACCGAAATATTTTCCAAGAAATCTTAGTAGTTTTGCCCTATATTGCGGTGTTTGTGCTAGTGGTTATGGTGCTTGCGGTTATGCAAAATGACTTAGGGCAAGTAGTCTTGCTAGCCCTCACGCTAACCATAATGCTAATCGCAGCGGGCGGAAGCTCGGGGCTTTTTGGGGTGTTGCTTTTGGTAAGTGGGAGTTTGGCAAGCCTTTTTATCGCCACTTCAGAGCATAGAATCAATCGCTTAAAATCGTGGTATGCAAATGCCCAAGATTCTATACTGCCACTATTGCCACACCGCTTTGCTGATTATTTGCGCGTAGAAAACCTGCCAGAGCCTTACCAAATCTACCACGCTACCAATGCCCTATATAATGGCGGAATCTTTGGCACAGGACTTGGAAATGGAATCATAAAGCTAGGTTTTTTAAGCGAAGTGCATACTGATATGGTGCTAGCTGGCATAGGCGAGGAGCTAGGGCTAGTAGGGCTTAGTGTGTGTGTGTTACTCATCATCTACATAGTCTATCGCATACTAAAAATCGCAAATCGCGTCCAAAACGATGTGCATTATCTTTTTTGTGTGGGCATTGCTATGCTTATCGGGCTTAGCTTCCTTATAAACGCGCTTGGTGTGGCAGGGCTTATCCCGCTTAAAGGCATTGCCGTGCCTTTCCTTAGCTATGGTGGTAGCTCTATGCTAGCAAACTGCCTAGCAATCGGGCTTGTGCTAAGCCTCTCCCAAGTAGCCCAATACCCTAAACACTAGATTTTGCTTATACCACAAAGCCGATAAATGCACTCCAAGCACTTTTCGCATTTGCCCGACTTATCAGGCTTGTCAAATTCACAAGACTTGCCACACTCACTGCACCTCCCACGCCCACTACCCTTGCCACCAAAGATTTTTGCCATTGTCGCGCCTACTGCAAGTGGCAAAAGCACTCTTGCTATAAGCCTTGCTAGCAAGCTAAAAATGCGGATTTTCTCATTTGATTCTCTAAGCATTTATAAGCATATCTCTATCGCTTCAGCAAAGCCTAGCAAAGAGGATTTAGCCAAAATCAAGCACTATGGCATAGATGAGCTAGAGCCTAGAGAGCATTGCAGTGCAGGTGTGTTTATGAGGATTTTTACGCGTGCACTAGAGGACATAGCAGCCAAATCAACAAAACAAACAAGCAATGACACTAGCGATACTAACGGGCTTATCCTAGTGGGTGGAAGCGGATTTTATCTGCATAGCATTATGCAGGGACTATCCCAGCAAGATTTTACGCTTAGCGATGAGATTTGCCAAAAAATCTCTACACTAGAAAATCCTTACGCATTTCTAAAATCTATTGATGAGATTTCAGCAAAATCTATCCACCCAAACGATACTTACAGGTTGCAAAAACTGCTATGTATTTACTTCGCAAGTGGTATGCCACCAAGTGAGTATTTTTCCACGCATAAAAAAACTCCGCTTTTGTCAAATATCCCTATCTACGCCATAGACACGCCAAAAGATGAGCTAAATGAGCGCATAAGCAAGCGCACAAACTCAATGATAGAAAGCGGGCTAGTGCGCGAAGCAAAATGGCTTTTAGATACTTATGGAAGTGAGATTCAGCCATTTAAAGCTATCGGGCTAAAAGAATGCCTCCGAGATTTTACAAACAGCATTGATTTGAGCGATAAGCAAAATCTACAAAATCTAGCACAAAATATCGCCACACACACAAGGCAGCTTGCCAAGCGACAGCGCACTTTTAACCGCTCAAAGTTTCCTAGTGCGATTTGCTTGCCCTATCATAGACTAGAAGAGAAAATTTTGCAAGATTTTTCTTAAAAAAAAATATTTAGATTTTGCTAGATTTTGCCAAACTAAGTTTTAGCAGAATTTATAAACTAAATTTTGTGTGCTAGATTTTTTAGCAAGCAGAATTACATAGATTTAGTATATGTATGCCAAATTTTTGTTACAATATGTGGTTACAAGAGATAGGCTTAGACAATCGCTACAAATGCCAAAAATACCAAAAAGGACAAATATGCCAGAATTTAGCACAAAACTTGATATAGACTCCCAACTACTACTAGAAACGCCCAAAATGGTGCGCGTAATCTTGCTAAATGACAACTACACAGAAATGGAATTTGTCGTAGAAATACTCCAAAACATCTACTCCAAAAGCCGTGATGAAGCTATCGCTATCACACTAGAAATCCACAAAAACGGCAAGGCAATCGGTGGAATCTACCCTTATGACATAGGCGAAGTCAAAGTCCAAGAAACCATAAAAGCCGCCAAAGAAGCGCAATTCCCTCTCAAAGCCTACGCAGAATCTATTGAGTAAAATAGCCAAACCAAATCCCAACAAAATCCAAGAAAGAGAATCAAAAATGCCATTTTCAAACCCACCTTTTAGAGCCCAGCCTATTTTTACTGATACGCTAAGTGAAATTATTGATTACTCCGTGCGGGTAGCAAGAGAGCTTCACCACGAGTATTTAACCATTGAGCATATATTTTTGGGGCTTATCGTGCATAAAAAAAGCAAAGAGTTTTTGGAAGCCTGTGGGGCAAACACTGCCCAGCTTGAATCCCACATAAAAGACTATATCATAAGGTATATTCCAAGCAATGAAAAAATTTCACTGCCTAAGCAAACGCCTGCTTTGGGGCGAGTGTTTTCTCAAATGGTGCGCCACGCGGATACTTCAGGGGCAAATGTCGTAGAATTTTGGGATTTTTTGGCATTTGCTATGGAGGAGCAAGATAGCTATTGTGCGAGATTGCTAAAAAGCCTGCAAGTCGCTAGGCTTGATATTTTAGAAAATATCCCAAGTTTTAGCGATTTTGATAAGCAAAATGCCGAAAATATGCGAGCAGATTTTGGCTCACAGCCTAGCTTTGAAGCAGGCGTAGCATTTACGAAGAACAAATCAAAAAGCACACTTACAAAATCCTCACTTGATGGCTTTTCTAAAAATCTAAACTCCCTTGCAAAGCAGGGCAAAATCGACCCACTAATCGGGCGAGATAGCGAGCTAGAGCGCATTTGCGAGATTCTTTGCAGGCGCAAAAAAAATAACCCAATCCTGCTAGGTGAGCCCGGCGTTGGCAAAACCGCCATTGTCGAGGGGCTAGCCCTAGCCATTGAGCAAAACAAAGTCCCCCAAAAGCTACAAAACGCCACGATTTACGCGCTTGATTTGGGTGCGCTTGTCGCAGGAAGCAAGTATAGAGGGGATTTTGAAAAACGACTAAAAGCAATCATAGCCGAGCTAGAAGAGAGAGAAAATGTCATCGTTTTTATTGATGAGATTCATACCTTAGTCGGTGCGGGTGCGACTTCGGGGGGTAGTATGGATGCTTCAAACCTGCTAAAACCAGCCCTTGCAAATGGCAATATCCGCTGCATCGGTGCTAGCACTTTTAGCGAATACAAAACAAGCATTGACAAAGACAAAGCATTATCACGCAGATTTTGTGCTATCGACATAAAAGAGCCAAGCCTAGATTCTTGCTTAGAGATTTTACACTCACTAAAGCCACTTTATGAGGAATTTCACGCGCTAAAGTATGATGATGAAGCACTTGAAGCGTGCTTAGAGCTAGCAAATCGATATATACACGATAAGTTTTTGCCTGATAAGGCGATTGATTTACTAGATGAAGTGGGAGCAAGATTTGCACTAGGTGGCTACTCTGCAGGAAATGAAAGTTTGGATTTGTCAAAAGACAATAACGCCCTAAAAAATCCAAAAAACTTGCAAGCCCAAACTACAAACATCAAAATCGCAAACAAAGTTGTGGGGCTAAAAGAATCCACAAAACTAACACAATCTATCAAATCCAAAACCCCAAAGCACTCCGCAAAACCCACCATAATCGTTACCAAAAAAGATGTCGAAGAAGTAGTAAGCAAAACCTATCATATCCCCAAATCCCAAGTAAATGCAGATGAGCGCAACGCCCTAAAAAGCCTTGATAAGCGACTAAAAAAGCGCATTTATGCCCAAGATGAAGCCATAGACAAAGTCGTCCGTGCTATCAAAATCGCCAAAGCAAACCTAAAAGAGCCAAACCACCCCATAGGTAGCTTTCTTTTTAGCGGTCCTAGTGGTGTGGGCAAAACAGAGCTAGCAAAAGAGCTAGCCTCGCATTTGGGAATGGCATTTGTGCGATTTGATATGAGTGAGTATTCTCAAGCCCACAGCGTAGCCACCCTCATCGGTGCACCTGCAGGATATGTGGGCTATGAAAATGGCGGAATCCTCGTAGATAAAATCCGCAAAAATCCGCATTGTGTCCTTGTCCTAGATGAAATAGAAAAAGCACATAGCGATATTTATAATATCCTCTTACAAGTGATGGACAATGCCACTCTTACGGACAATATGGGCAATATCGCACGGTTTAATAACTCTATTTTGATTCTCACTTCAAATGCAGGGAGCAAAGAGGGCAATGCTATTGGATTTGGCGCGGATAATTCCGCTCGCATAAGCGGTGCGCTAAAAGATATTTTTAGCCCAGAGTTTCGAGGCAGGCTTGATGGAGCGATTCACTTCAATCCACTTAGCAAAGCAGAATTTAGAAAAATAGCGCAAAAAATATTTAGCGATATAAACGAGTCGCTAAAGAGTCGCGGGATAAAAATCACGCTTGATTGCAGTGCACTAAATCGCCTAAGTGAGAGCAGTGGGGAGAGTGCGCTAGGTGCTAGAGAGATAAAAAAGACGATTGATAGTGAGATAAAGGCAAACTTAAGCGAGATTATCATTAGTGGCAAGCTAGATAAAGGTGGCGAAGTGCTTGTAAGTTTTGCTAAAGGCGAATTTGTATTATCACTGAAGTAAGTCCCACTTAAGCGCACTATGTTGAAATGTGCTTAGAATGGGGCTTAGAATTTAGAAGTGTGTTGAAAATGTGCCTAGCATTCTAGCTGCATACGCAATAGCGAGAACCCAAGCTCAAAAGTATCAAACCCATCACTTTGCATAAAATGCCCTCCCTTTGGCTCGCACACAAATGTCGCTTCGATATTTTGAGCTAGATTTTGGCTTAGCTCACAAGGCACGATTTCATCATCTTTTGCAGCGATAATGATACGAGAGCGAGCAGTAGAGATGATACTACCATACTCTAGCTCGCCATTTGTGAAGCTATCTAGCTGCGGAAGTGATGGAAGCGGAGCGCAAAAGCCCGATACAAGCAGGATTCCACCGAGTTTTTGTGAATCTTTTTTCAGCGTTTGGACATAGCGCAGTGTGGTAATCGTCCCCAAACTATGAGCGACAAAAAAAGTATTTGTATCTGCTACGCCCACATTGTCCTTTATGCACTCTAGCCATTGTGTTAGGGTTGGCATTTGTGGATTTGGCATAGCCAAAATCTCTGCCCTCGCCCCTAGATTTTCTACCTTCTTTCTTAGCCACACAAACCAATGCTTACGCGGGTGTGCGTCAAATCCGTGAATGATAAATACGCGCTTTTGCTGATTCTCTGCGGATTTCATTTGACACTACTTATTTAGTGTTGATTTGGTTTTGATTTGGCATTTGGCTAGATTCCACACTAGAATCTACATTAGAGGGATTTTCTAGCACTTGCTTTATTGTTTTTATCTCACGGCTTATTTGCGCAGTGGCAGTGATTTGATTTAGCAGTATATAGATATTTATCATTAGTAGCACCACTGAAGCCATACCGATAAATATCACGATTTTCATCGCCCTACGAGCGATACATATAGCTAGTTGGCTATCACTAGAGGTGCTAGAAGTGTTTTTGCGAGTTTCTTGCAAAGTGTTTTGTGTATTTTGTGTATCCATAAATATGCGCCTTTTTTAGAGTATTTTTTGATTTCTAGTCTAAAGCAACAATCTTGCCAAAACCCCACACAAAAACCAAAAAAGCTAGATTCTAGCAAAACCATTGTCTTATACATCTCACACAAGCCCTATAAGATTTTTTGCCCTCTCATAAGTGGCTTTGGCTATGGGGCGGACTTTGTCCGCGCTAGATTCCAAAACCTGCTTTATATAGCCCTTTTCGCGCATTATTTCATCATATTTTTCCCTAATAGGACGCAAGGACTCTACTAGCAAATCTCCTAGCCTAGACTTTAGCTCGCCATAGCCCTTGCCTGCGAACTCCGCTTCTATCACCTCTCTACTTTGCTCACTAAAAATCTCATACATACATAGCAAATTATAAAGCCCCAAGCGATTCTCATCAAACACGATTTCACGCGCAGAATCTGTCGTAGCTTTTTTGATTTTGCGCGTGATGACTTCAGGGCTATCAAGCAAAAATATCGCGTGATTTTCGCCCTTTTGGGATTTGCTCATTTTTATTTGAGGATTATCAAGTCCCATTATTTTTGCACCGACTTTTTGAATAAGTGGATTTGGGATTTTGAAGCACTCGCCATAGTCGCGATTAAATTTTTGCGCGACATTGCGGGTAAGCTCTAAATGCTGCTTTTGGTCTTGCCCCACAGGGACGAAATCCACCTCATAGAGCAAAATATCTGCCGCCATAAGCGCAGGGTAGTTAAAAAGCCCAACGCTTGCTTTTTGTGCACTAGATTTCGCGCTTTTGTCTTTGAACTGCGTCATTCGCCCCATATCGCCCATAGAAATATTACAATCCAAAATCCACGCTAGCGCAGGGTGATAATCAATCGCGCTTTGGACAAAAAGTGCGGATTTTTGCGTATCTATCCCGCAAGCTAGTAGCATAGCAGCTAGTTTATAAGTGCTAGATTCTAGCTCTTTTGGGCTATGGGGCATCGTGATAGAGTGAGAATTGGCGATAAAAAAGATATTTTCATACTCATCTTGGGAATCTACCCAATTTTTCACTGCACCCAAATAATTTCCTAGATGAATCTCTCCTGTGGGCTGTATGCCCGAAAAAACGCGCTTTTTTGCGCTTAAGTTTTTGACAGATTTGGTGTTTGAGGGCAAATCTGTGGGGGCTTTTGCCAAAGATTTTGTCTGTGGATTTTTGCTAGCAGAATCTTTTTTGTGCATCATTATCCTTTTTGTTGATTTTCTTAAGATTTGTCAAATTTAGGCTTACCAAGTTTGCGCAAACAAAGTGCATAAAAAAGTGCATAAAATGGAAAAAACCTCATATAAGGTTATTTTAAGCGCATTATATCGTTTTTTAGAAATCGTTAATCTTTTAAAGGATATAATGCGGGCTTATTCCAAAACAAAGGATTCAAAATGAGGAATGTAGTAAAAATGTCAGCTAACCTAGTTCTTGGGCTAGTATTTGGATTTATCGCGTTGCTAGGCTTTGTGGGCTGTGGCGACAAAGGCGGACTACAAGGGATAAAAAACGATGCAGGCGTAGCAGCAGAATTTGATGGCGCACCTGATTGGGTTACGGGCGATTCTGGGCTACTTGCTGCCACAGGCAGTGCCAAAATCAAAAACAACAATCTTAGCTTTGCCACTACCCAAGCAGAAGCAGCTGCTCGCACAAAACTCGCAGGGCAAATCAACACCCAAGTAGAAAGCAAGTATAGAGAGCTAACCACAAGTGGCGAAGACAGCGTAAACCAAGAAGCAGTCCAAGCCATACGCCAAAGCGTAAATGAGTCCCTAGCTGGCTCTCGCGTGGTAAATAAATGGGTAAGCAAAACAGGAAATCTATATGTGCTTATCAAAATCGAAAAACTTGACACACGACTTTTAGAAGAAAATCTACAAAAAGCAAAAGGTGTAAATCAAGCCGCCGCCAAAAAGCTAGCTCAAACCGTTGATGAACTAATCGATGGCGAAAAAGCAAAAAGCCAAGAGCTAAACGCTCAATAACTTTTAAGCCAAAAGCACCAAAATCTTAAAGTAATTTTGCTTAGGATTTTGCGTGTTTGACTTTGTCCGCTTTAAGATTGCATTTTAAGCATTTGGGTTAGATTCTAGCCCAAATGCTTTTTTTATGTTTTACGCATTTTGATTCTGCTTTTTTCTTTTTATCATCTCTATCTTTTTAAGTGCTAAAATGACACACATTATCTTACTTCAGCCTAGAATCCCCCAAAACACAGGAAATATCGGCAGGCTTTGCGTAGCAGCGCAAGCCAAGCTACACCTTATCCACCCATTAGGATTCCACCTAGATGACAAATACCTAAAACGCGCAGGAATGGACTATTGGGAGCATTTGGACTTAAAAGAGTGGGATTGTGTGGAGGATTTTTGGGAGTGCTACCCGCTTGATTGCAATCATTATTTTTTCAGCACAAAAGCAAAAAAGATTTTTTATGAAGCACGATTCCAAAAGGAATGCTTTTTGTATTTCGGTAGAGAAGATGCAGGAATCGATGAAGTGATTTTGCAAGACAATGAAGAAAAAACTTTCAAAATCCCTATGTCGCCAAAAGCACGAAGCCTAAACCTCGCCACAACCGTAGGCATAGCACTCTATGAAGCTATAAGGCAAAATGGCTTGCAACAATAAACCACCCCATACTTTAGACAAAAACACAAGTGAGAAAAAATGCCAAACCAAAAAACCAACATATTTCTACCATACAGCACACAGCTAATTGATAAGCGCGACATAAAGCGCGTAAAATCCGCACTAAAATCCCCGCTTTTGACACAGGGCGAGCTATGCGAGGAGTTTGAGGGCAAAATCGCCAAATACATAGGAGCAAAATACGCGCTTTGCTTTAATTCTGCGACTTCCGCGCTGTATTGCGCGTATCGTTGCGCCTTTAAGCAAGGGCAAAGTGTGATAACCACGCCAAATAGCTTTGTGGCTACGGCAAATATGCTCCTTGCGTGCGGGTGCAAGCCCATATTTGCTGATATTTTAGATGATGGCAACATAAGCGTAGAATCCATAAAATCCCTGCTAACAACAAAAATCAAAAACACCACAGACAATAATGCAAAAGCGCAAAATATCGCAGGAATCGTAAGCGTGGATTTCGCAGGCAAAAGTGTAGAAGCAAAATCAATAAAATCCATTGCCAAAGCGCACAATCTAGCCTTTGTCTCTGATAGCTCTCACGCCTTTGGTGGCGAGCTAGATGGGCGCAAAATCGGCACTTTTGCAGATGTGAGTATTTTTAGCTTTCACGCCATAAAGCCTATCACAACCGCAGAGGGCGGAGCGATTATCACAAACGATAAATCTATCTATGAGAGAGCAAAACTTTTGCGCTCACACGGGCTTAGCAAGATTTCACTTTGGGATAGTGAGGTGCAAGATTTTGGGTTTAATTTCCGCTTAAACGAATTGCAAGCCGCACTAGGACTATCACAGCTAGAAAAAATCGATGAGTTTCTAGACAAGCGAGAAAAAATCGCTAAAATCTATGATGAGGCTTTTTATGAAAATCCAAAATTTGCCAAAGAATACTTTACCCCCACCCACGCGCAAAATCCTCCAAATATCAAAAGCACAAATCATCTCTACCCTATCTTATTGTCAAATAAGCTAATCCCACACAAAGAAGCGATTTTTAGGGCATTGCAAGCAAGGGGGCTGGGTGTGCAGGTGCATTATAAGCCGATTTTTGATTATGAGCTGTTTAGAGATTGTGTGCGAGATGGACAAACAAAACAACACCAAGCAAAAAGCCAAGCAAGACACAAAGCAAGGCAATGGTATGAAGCTGAAATCTCTATCCCACTTCATCAAGCGATGAGCAAAAAAGACATAAAATACTGCATAAAATCCGTTCTAGAAGTGTTTAGAAATGCGTATAGATAGTGATATTTTTTAAGCAAAACTAGATTTTGCTTTTTTTATAAAAGTTTTTGCAAAAAAGATTTTGCTAGCAAAAATGCGTAGCAAAATCTTAAAAAATAGCTTTTAGATTTTTTCACTTTTACTTTGCTTTTTATGCTTTGCTTTTTTGCACGCTTTACTTGCCTTGCACCTTTTAGAATTATTGCTTTGTTTGGCTTAAAACTCCCATTTACCTGCGATATAGTAGCTTCTCCCCTCCCCTGCTAGATAAGTCCTAGTATTTGTAGTTGTTTGCCCTCTAGCCGAGCTAGAGCTACTTTGATAAGCGACATAAAAGCTATCATACACATTTCGCACGCCCGCACTTATGCTAAATCCATTATAAGCGTAAGTAAATCCTATATCCCCTAGCACATATCCTCCACGATTCATTAGCGCGTAGTTGTTATCCACTTGTTGTCCATAGTAGCTGTTGTTATAAAAAATATTTAGAGAATGCTTGCCTACTTTTATAGCTTGCACATTTGCTAGCAAACTTACCTTCACTATTGGCACATAAGGGATTTGCTTGCCCTCTTGGCTTGCATCACTCGCACCTATGGCATTGGCATTAAACATAGCAGTTTCATCTCTCCCCTTTAGCACATTTGAGTAGTTAAAATTTATCGATTCTTGCAAACTCAAAATCTTATCAAAAAGTCGCTGTTTGCCCACAAACTCAAAGCCAAATCGTTGCGTCTCGCCAAGATTAAAAAAATTTCTTACAGCAGTTTGATAGATATAGCGGATTTCATTAAATGAGTGCGTATAATACGCACTTGCAGAAAAGCTAGAAAACAAAAACTCATCTCTCCACCCTATCTCACCTGTGAAATACTGCTCTGGCTTAATGTTTGATTTTGCAAATTCTTTTGAAGTATTACTTGTGCTAATTGCGTTTATAATCTGTGCGACACTAGGGCTAATAAACCCTATCTCGCCTTTGGCATATACAGTTCCCGCCTCGCCGTAGTGAAATGCTGGAGTGATTTCAGCTGCATAGTTTGCCTTAATATCTTGGCGTGAGCCCACACTGCTTACAATGTTGGTAGGTGGAATAGCAAATCTTGTAACCGCAGTTCTATCCACATCATAATATACCACTTCCCCTCTTGCACCACCTGTGAGTGAGAAATATTTACTCGGCATAAACGAATCTAGCAAATACACTCCACCACTATATCTCACTCCCTCACGCTTATCGCTACTTCCGCTATTTGCGCTACTGATTTCGACATTATTATCTAGCCCTACATAGAGTTTATTATTTTTGGTGCTATGCTTTAGCTTTAGAAACACACCTGCGTTGTGATTGCTATTTGTGCCTGTGATATTTGCATTTGCAATCGTTGGGTCGCCTGAAATTTCAGGGAAAGCAAAATCACTAAATGAATAAAATCCAAGTGCGCTAAAGCCCAAATGCTGACTAAAATCTGCGCTATATTTCAAAGAAGCCTGCACCAAATCCTGCATAACAACGCCATTTAAAGTAGCTTGCGTGGGTGTGCTATATCGCTCTTGCTTCATTGCAGAGATAGATTTTTCTTGTGTGCCGTTTATAAATTTATTATTATAGCCTGCAAAAAATTGATAAGATTTTGCATAGTTCGCACTAAAATCTAGCTTGTGTTTTTCGCTGATTTGGTATGAGGCTTGCAAAGAAGCATAAGCATTTTTGGTGTATTCTCTCGGGCGCAAGCCATTTTTGTAGGCATAAGATACATTTGCACTTATGAATGCTTTGTCCTTGATATTATAGCCTCCACCTACGCTTGCTTTGCCGCTTAGAGCTTCTTTTGCTTCGTATGCCACTCCCTCTAGGCTGACCCTGCCATAATTTTTGCTAGGCTTTTTGGTAATGATATTTACCACACCACCGCGTGTGCCACTACCATATAGCACAGAGCCACCACCCGCAAGCACTTCTATGGACTCTATGTCGTTAATGTCTATGAGATTAAATGGATTTGCTCCATTTAGCGAAAAGCCATTGCGGCTCGCGCCATAGCCTGTGTCGTTTATATTGATTGGCACGCCATTTATGTATGTTTTTACAGATTTGATTGCATCTAAGCCCTGCCCTCGAATGTCGATTTGTCTTTGCCCATTTGCACTGGGGGTAAGCGTGATAGAGGCTTGGTGTGAGAGGGCTTGCTCTAAGTCTGCATATCCTTTGTTTGCCAAGTCCTCCTTATTGATAAAAATAGCATTTTCTCTATTCATTTCTCGCTTTGGTGCGCTAGCACTTACTCTCCCCAAATCTTTTGCTTCTAAGTTTTTGTAGCTTGCTTGGGTATCTAAATCATCTTGTGTGTTTTGACTAGAGTGATTGCTTGAAGTGCTTTGAGGAGATAAATCCTGCGAAGTGCTTGCGGGATTTGTAGTGGTTGTAGCGTTTGTAGTAGTTGTGGTGTTTGTGTTATTTGTGGTGTCTAACGCGGAATCGATTTTATCCCTAGATTTCACGCTTTGTGGCTCTTTGGATTCTAGGCTAGTTTGCGCTAGGATTACTCTCTCTCTCTCTCTCTCGTTGTCTGCATTTAGCTCTACTGAAATAGCACTTTGAGATAGCAGCATAGTAGCCAAAGTCGCGCTCAAAGTCGCACTAATGTGGGTATGCCTTTTCATTTTTATTCCTTTTGCAAGATTTTTTTGTGGGTAGGTTTTATTTTTTATTAAAAGCGATTTTTATTTCGCTTAAATAAAAATAGCGCATTATAATACAAAAAAATAATAATAAAATAAAAATGCGCTTAATTCTTAAAAATTCTCAAAAATAGCATCATAATAAGAGTGCCTATAAAAATTTCAAAATAAGTTTTTACTCTAAACAATGCTTGATTTAATCCCACAGCTTTAAATCAAAATCTATTTTGTGGGACAAATATTTATTTCAAACTCGTTTATCAAAACCGCTTAATGATTTTTGGCAAATTGCTATATCTTAAAAAAAGTTTGGAAAGTGCTTGGAAAATATTTGAGGGGTATTTGGAGTTTTTTTGCTGATTTTAGGGATTTTTCAAGGATTTTTTGGTAGGATTTTGGTTTTTATTTCATAAGATTTTGGCGTAGTTTTAGCTTAAGTATCAAGCATAAAAAGGGGTGTTAGCTCAGTTGGGAGAGCGCAACGCTGGCAGCGTTGAGGTCAGGGGTTCGAACCCCCTACACTCCACCATTTTTTGCCACTATTTTTATTACCACCATTTATTCTCTTGTAGCCTTTTGTTTTTCTTACAAAACCTCATTTATTCTTTTTTACAACCTTTTTGCAAAATCACTTCTTAAAGCACATAGTCGCCAAATCTTTTTTAATGTGTTTTTTTTTACATATTTTTTTGCACGCCAAATTTTTATATGAATTTTTTTTTTATAAGTTTGAGAAAGTATTGAAGTATTTATAAAAATATTTTCAATGATTCTACCAAGCCCAACTTAAAATCTAAGATTCTTGCTAGTAGATAAAACACTAGCAAGTAATTTTGTGATTTTTTGTGCTTTTTGCTAGATTCCCCCTCCTTGCGCAACATTGATTTTTAGCACCGAGCAAATTCTCACTCCACGCGTGCCACCTCACAATTACAGCACAAACAAATCACTAAATTCATTAAAATTCATATTAAGCAGGTTTTTATCATTCTCAAACGCGCTTAAAATCATCTCGCACTGCTTTGGCGAAAATCTAGTCGCTAGATTTGTCCTAAACTTCGCTTCAAGCACGGGGATTCCCTCTTTGCGTCTGCGCTTATGCCCGATTGGGTATTCTACCTCGACTTTTTGCGTGCTAGAGCCGTCTTTGAAAAATACTTGCACGGCGTTTGCGATACTGCGCTTATCGGCTTCCAAATACTCGCGTGTGTATCGCTCATCGACTTCTACCACCATTTTTGCGCGTAGCTCATCGATTTGCTTATCGCTCGCTACGCTGTCCTCATAGTCATCAGCCACAAGTCGCCCAAAGATAAGCGGCACGGCAACCATATATTGTATGCAGTGGTCTCTATCCGCGGGGTTTGCTAGCTCGCCTACTTTGTTGATGATTCGGTGTCCAGATTCTTGAGTGGTGATGATGATTTTATCAATCTCATCTAGTCTATCTTTGACTTCGTTATGCAAACTTAGCGCGGCTTCTACGGCAGTTTGCGCGTGAAATTCCGCAGGGAAGCTGATTTTGAAAAGCACATTTTCCATTACATAGCTACCAAATTCTTGCGGGATTGTGAGCTTTTGCCCTTTCATTTTGACATCGTGGTATCCCCAAAAGCTCGCAGTTAGTGCGCTTGGATAGCCCATTTCGCCCGTTTTTGCTTTGAGTGCCAAATCCACTCCCCTAGAGCTCGCATCGCCTGCAGCCCAGCTTTTGCGTGAGCCTGTGTTTGGCGCGTGGCGATAAGTGCGAAGCGCACCACCATCAATAAATGCGTGCGAGACAGCGTTGCGGATTTCGTTAAAATCACAGCCCAAAAGTTTTGCTGCTACTGCTGTGCTAGCGATACGCACAAGTAGCACGTGGTCTAGCCCCACTTTGTTAAAGCAGTTCTCTAGTGCAAGCACGCCTTGAATCTCGTGCGCTTTTATCATCGCTTGTAGCACGCAAGAGACTTTGAGTGCTTCTTTGCCCTCGCTTATGTTTTTGCGACTTACATAGTCTGCCACTGCCCAGATTGCGCCTAGATTATCGCTTGGGTGTCCCCACTCTGCAGCTAGCCAAGTATCATTGAAATCTAGCCAGCGCACCATTGCCCCGACATTAAACGCCGCGCGAATAGGCTCTAGCTGATAGCTTGTGCCCGGCACCTTGCTCCCTAGCGGGCGAAACTCCGCGCCCTCCACGCTTGGTCCTAGTAGCTTTGTGCAAGCAGGATACTTTAGTGCCAAAATCCCGCACCCTATCGTATCCATTAGGCAGTATTTTGCCGTTTCTATCGCTACATCACTCTTTGCTACAAACTCATCAGCGTATTTTGCGATTTTGGTTAGTAGCTCATCAAATTCAGGTCGTTTTGCCTCTAGTATTCCCATATCGTTACTCATTGTGTTCTCCTTTGGTTTAAGTTTAA
This sequence comes from Helicobacter macacae MIT 99-5501, assembly GCF_000507845.1. Classification (NCBI taxonomy): domain Bacteria; kingdom Pseudomonadati; phylum Campylobacterota; class Epsilonproteobacteria; order Campylobacterales; family Helicobacteraceae; genus Helicobacter; species Helicobacter macacae. The sequence continues at coordinate 1,626,930 of NZ_KI669454.1, forward strand.
GTTTTGATTACGCGTTTTTAAGTCTAGATTCTAGAATCTAGACTTGTGAGCTTAGCGATTTTTAAGCTCTACAAAGCCACGAGGTGGCACGCCTATATACTCACTGCTAGGGCGGATAATTTTGTTATTTGCCCTTTGCTCTTTTATGTGCGCAGTCCAGCCAGAAACCCTACTCATTATAAAAATGGGCGTGAAGTATTCTGTGGGGATTCCCATAAAGTGATATGCCGAAGCACTATAAAAATCCGCATTTGGTGGCAAGTTTGGCTTTTTTTCTTTCATTAGTGATTCGATTGCTTCGCTCACTTTGAATAAAAGCGTGTCGCCTCCTAGCTTCTTGCTCCACTCTTTGATAAGCGCGTTTCGCGGGTCGCCACCTGCGCCATAGATTCTATGTCCAAATCCCATTAGCAACTGCTTTGTCTCTAGCTTGTGATTTACGCCAGCTATGGCTTCATCTACGCTAGAGAAGCTCTCTATGAGGTGCATTGCTGCTTCATTTGCCCCACCGTGAAGCGGTCCTCTTAGCGCACCGATAGCCGCTGCCACCGCGCTAAAAATATCACTTCGTGTGGAAGCACAAATCCTAGCTGTAAAAGTCGAGGCGTTAAACTCGTGCTCGGCGTAGAGGATAAGCGAGCAGTGCATAGCCTTGATAAACTCGCTTGGCGGATTTTCCCCCTTTAGCTTTTCTAAAAAATACCCCGCGATAGAATCTTGATTGCTTGCAAAATCAATTTCCTTGCCCTTATACACAAAGTTGTGCCAAAAGCATAGCACGCTAGGTAGCACGCCAAGCAAGCGGATAATCTTGCTATCTTGGTCGCTAAAATCCTCGCTCTCTCCCTCTAGCGCACCAAGTGTCGCCACCGCGCTTTGCATAAGGTTCATAGGATGCACGCCTTTTGGGATTTGCTTTAGGACTTCTTTTAGCTCTTTTGGTAGCCCTCTTTGCGCGGCGATTTTAGATTTGTATTCAGCAAGTTTGTTTGCATTTGGTAGCTCGCCAAACTGCAACAAATACGCCACTTCCTCAAACTCACAATGATGAGCCAAATCCTCGATAGCATAGCCATAGTAATTTAGCCCATTTCCTAGCCCGCAGGTGCATATCGCGCTTTGTCCAGCGATGATTCCTGCTAAGCCGCCACTTTTTTTACTCGCTTCACTTTTACTCATTGTTACTCTCCTTTTTTATGATTTATGTGGATTTGTCTTACGCAACGCTATTTTTTAAACAACTCATCAAGTTTGTTTTCATACGTATAATAATCAAGCATTGCATAAAGCTCCTCACGCGTTTCCATTATATCAAGCACATCTTTTTGATGCCCATTTGCCAAAATCGACTTATACACGGTATTTGCCGCCTTGCTCATCGCACGATTTGCCGAGAGAGGATAGAGCACCATTGAGATTCCCGCACCCTTTAGCTCATCTGCGCTAAAGTAAGGCGTCTTGCCAAATTCTGTGATATTTGCTAGCACAGGGACTTTGACAGCTTTGACAAAGGCAGAATACTCCTCAAGTGTATGCACTGCTTCGGCAAATATCATCTCTGCTCCCGCTTCCACATAAGCCACAGCGCGCTCGATTGCTTTATCCTGTCCCTCGATAGCGTGCGCATCGGTGCGTGCCATAACGACAAATTCACTATCGATTTTGGCATCCATTGCAGCTTTTATCCTATCGCACATTTCTTGCGTGCTTACTAGCTCTTTGTTTGGGCGATGTCCGCAACGCTTTTGTGCGACTTGGTCTTCTATGTGCGTAGCGGCTGCACCTGCGCGGATTAGCTCTTTTATCGTGCGAGCAATATTAAACGCCCCACCAAAGCCCGTATCACAATCCACAAGCAGGGGCGTATCCACGCGCGAAGTGATTCTACGCACATCGATACAAAAATCCTCTAGCCCCACGATTCCCAAATCAGGTAGCCCATAGCTCACGCTTGCCACGCCCGAGCCAGAGATATAGATTGCCTTATGCCCGATTTTGGTGGCTTGCAGCGCGGAGTATGCGTTTGGTGTGCCTACGATTAGCAAAGGAGAATTTTCCTTTAATGCCTGCCTAAATCTCTTTCCTGCTGAAGTTATGTTACTCATTTTGAACTCCTTATTTTAAAATTTAAATTCTAGAAAATGCTTGATTTCGCGCTTAAAAATCTGCAAAACCCGCTCTTATCAAAAAACCTACTTCGCGCTTGGCTCTTCTTTTTTAGCCTCTTTTGGGTAGCCAAGTTTTGCGATTGCCTCCTTGCAACTATCAAGCACACTCACATCTTCGATAGTCGCAGGGATAGCGTATTCTACGCCATCAGCGATTTCTCGCAAAGTCTTGCGCAAGATTTTGCCACTTCGCGTTTTTGGCAGGGCATTTACCACCGCTGCGGTTTTAAATGACGCTACCGCGCCGATTTCGTGGCGCACAAGAGAAACCACGCCATCTACGATTCCCTTGTGGTCGCGCTCGATTCCTTGCTTTAGCACGATAAAGCCAAATGGAATCTCGCCCTTTAGCTCATCATTCACGCCGATTACCGCGCATTCTGCGACATCGGGGTGCTTAGAGATGACTTCCTCCATTTCGCCTGTGGATAGTCTGTGCCCAGCGACATTGATTATGCCGTCCATTCGCCCTAGCACATAGACATAGCCGTCTTTGTCGATATAGCCTGTGTCGCCTGTGAGGTAGTAGCCTTTGAAATGCTCCAAATAGCCCTTGCGATACCGCTCCTCATTTTCCCAGATTCCCATTAGGCACGCAGGCGGAAGCGGTAGCTTAATACACAGCGCACCTTTTTTGCCCGCTTTTAGCTCTTTGCCATCTTCGCCTAGCACTTTTAGATTAAACCCCGGTGTAGGCTTAGTAGGGCTTCCGGGCTTGACAGGCATAGGGTCTAGCCCCATAGGATTTGCCGCTATCGCCCAGCCTGTCTCTGTCTGCCACCAATTATCAATCACAGGCTTGCCTGTAACCTTTGCAATCCACTTTAGCGTATCGCTATCGCACCGCTCGCCCGCGACAAAAATACTTCGCAAGCTATCAAGGTTGTATTTTTTGGCTAGCTCGCCTTTAGAATCTTCTCGCTTAATCGCACGAAATGCCGTAGGCGCGGAAAACAAAATATTGACTTTGTATTCATCGATGATTCTCCAAAAGCTCGCAGGATTTGGCGTGCGCACGGGCTTGCCCTCATAGACAATCGTAGTGCAACCATTCATAAGTGGCGCATACACGATATATGAGTGTCCAACCACCCAGCCTACATCAGAAGCAGTGAAAAAGACATCGCCCTCTTTGGCGTTATAGATATTATCCATACTCCACTTCATCGCCACAGAATGCCCACCATTTGAGCGGATAACGCCCTTTGGCGTGCCTGTCGTGCCCGAAGTGTAGAGGATATAAAGCGGGTCGGTTGCGAGCACAGGCACAGGCTCTACGGGGTGGGTTTTCTCCTCCTCCACTTCCCAATCGACATCTCTCCAAGGAAGCATACTTGCCTTATACTGCGGTCGTTGCCACACGATACAAGTAGTGGGCTTATGTTGGGATTTTTTGATTGCTTCATCTAAGATAGGCTTATACTCAATGATATTGCTTACCTCGATTCCACAGCTTGCTGTCATTATCACGCGGGGCTTTGCGTCCTCTATCCTCATCGCTAGCTCGTGGGAGGCAAACCCCCCAAACACCACGCTATGAATCGCCCCAAGCCTCGCACACGCAAGCATAGCAATCACTGCCTCTGGAATCATCGGCATATAGATGATGACTCTATCGCCTTTGACTACGCCTTTGTTTGCCAAAATCCCCGCTGTCTTTGCCACCCTATCGCGTAGCTGCTTGTAGGTGTATTTTTTCTTTGTGTCTGTTACGGGGGAGTCATAGATGAGGGCTAGCTGGTCGCCTCTGCCGTGATGAATGTGCAAGTCAAGCGCGTTGTAGCAGGTATTCATACAGCCCCCTACAAACCACCTATAATGCTCGCCACTATCATCAAGCACATTGTCCCATTCATTATACCAATGCACTTTTTGGGCTGCCTCTGCCCAAAAAGCCTCTGGATTTTCTATTGACCGTTTGTATGTTTCATCATAAATTATTCCCATATTTTTACCTCCTAAAAGTTGTTGTTAGGGAAATTCCATTATAAACGATTTCATACACAATCTAGGCACAATCCACACAAAAAGAGAATCAAATTTTTGGGACAATACGCACAAAAGATTTGGAAAAAACTTAAAAAAACGACTACTTTTTACAAAAATGCGCAAAAATTGTGCAATAATCTTGTATAGTTTCATAAGAATTTTTAACCCAAAAGCCAAAATCTAACCAAAAAAACACCCAAAAAAGTGTTACAAAAAGTAAAAAGCCTAAAATTTTTTGCAAAATCTATGAAAAATCCATAGACAACAACAAAAAAAAGTAACAAAAACGCTTCACAAAAATCATTTGCAAGATTTATAAAATGTTGCAAGAAAAAGGAAAGATAATGCTAGATTTTACACAACGATTACAAAAAATGTTTGCTCGCTCTGGTTTGAGTGTGAGCAAGTTTGCCACTATGGTGCAAAAAGATAGACGCACTGTGGCTAGCTGGATAGAGGGAAATGCCAAAAAAGAGCTAAACATACATATTAGAAATGCTATCTCAAAAGCGTTGCGCTACCCAAAAAAAATATGGGAATGCGATGAAAAAGAGTTTTATGAATTGTTAGATTCTGCAAGCGTGAGTGAGATAAGTATCATTGATGAGAGCTATTGCGCTGGGGTAAAATATATCTATGAAAACGAAAATGAGGGTTCGCTAATCATTCACCCATCTTTCCCAAATCCTGCGTATAGGGATTTCATAGTCCCCCTTGTGTATAAAAAAAGCAATGATGAGCTAACAGAATCCTACCGCAGAAGACGCGGGGAAAAAATGCGAGATTATTCATTTAACGCTAGTGAGTGGTATTCGATAAAATCTTTGCTAGAGTTTTGCTTCTCGCCTATTGGCAATTTTTATACCAAAGACCAAAAAATACAGATTTTATCCCTTATGATAGATATTTTCCGTGATAATCTAAACAAATCACTATATTTCTTTGATTCATATAGCCAAAAAATCTATGGGCTTGATATTTTCTACACCTCTATAAATACCAAAACCCAAACAATGTTTTTTAAAGCCCCTATGGAATCAATGATAGTAGAAGTGCGCAACTCTGAACTTATCAAAAAACTCCACCGACACTACACAAATGCCAAAGAATGCCCTCCACATATCGCACCGCGAGATGCAGTAATGGTGCTAGAAATGCTACTAGAGTGCCTAGAAAATGATTTATCTTTGCAAGAGACTTGCGCTTATGTGGATAGAAATAGCAAGTATGGAGAGCTATTTTTCCGCACGATAAATGTGGATTAGTCAAATTATCGCGCCACATTATTACCGCTTAAATACAAAATCATAAACGCAAAAATCGTTTTAAGACAACTCTATTTTTTGCTTTTTTTTGGCTTTTTGGCTTTTTACGAGATTCCACTAAAACAACATAAAAGATATATAAATTCAAATACTTTGTCAAATATTTGCGTATTTTTGGGTGTTTTTACCAAAAATCCCTTAAATTCTATTAAAAAGAGTTTTTTTATGTCGATTCTAGCCTAGTCAAAGGCAAGGATGCCTTTAGACTAATCCCAAAAAGGAGTTTCACAATGGCTTTTCAAATTAACACGAATGTCATGGCACTAAATGCCCATGTGCAAGGTGTAGGAACACAATGGAATCTCAAGAACTCTCTTGAGAAACTAAGCTCAGGTCTTCGTATCAATAAGGCAGCTGATGATGCTTCTGGTATGATTATTGCGGACTCTTTGCGCACTCAAGCAAGCGCGCTAGGACAAGCTATCCAAAACACAAACGAGGGTATGGGTATTATCCAAATCGCTGATAAAGCGATGGACGAAATGCTTAAAATCCTTGACACTGTGAAAACCAAAGCTATCCAAGCAGCCCAAGATGGACAAACTTCCGTTTCTCGTAAGGCAATCCAAAACGACATTATCCGCTTGGTGCAAGGTCTAGATATGGTGGGTAACACTACCGCTTACAACGGACAAGCTCTTTTGTCTGGTCAATGGACTAACAAAGAATTCCAAGTAGGTGCGTATTCTAACCAATCTATCAAAGCCTCTATCGGTGCGACTACTTCTGACAAAATCGGGCAAGTTCGCCTTGAGACAGGTGCGATGATTACCGCTTCTGGTGAAGTGGCTATCAAATTCCGCCAAGTCGATGGTGTCAATGATGTCCAGCTAGAATCTGTCAAAATCTCTCACACTGCAGGCACAGGGCTAGGAAACCTAGCAGAAGTCATCAACAAAACTGCTGATAAAACAGGTATCCGCGCTAATGCTGTCGTGCTTTCTACCTCCGACCAAGAAATCCAAGCAGGTGAAATGCTAGGCGTTGTCATCAATGGATTTTCACTAGGCGACATCAAAGGTATCAAGCAAGCTGATAGCGATGGAAGACTAGTCCAAGCATTTAACGCTGCAACTGCTGAAACAGGTGTGGAAGCATTTGCTGACAATGAAGGACGACTAAACTTGCGCTCTATTGATGGACGCGGTATCGTGCTTCAAGCTGGCACTCCTGTGGGTGGCGGTAAGCAAACAGGTGGTCCAAAAGCTATCGAAAAGATGAACGGACAAGTCCTAACAGGACCGGGTTCTGTGAATTATGGTAGATTGGCACTTGTGCGACAAGACTCTCGCGATATCCTTGTATCTGGGACAGGTAACCTTGCTTCCACAGGATATGCAGCTGGACAAGCCGTAGCTGAAACAGTTGTAAACCTACGCGATGTGCTAGGGCTATTTAAAGAAGACGCTCGCTCTGCTGCTGGTGCAAACGAAAACAACGCGGCTGTGGCAAGAAATCAAGTGCTAGGTGCTGGTGTAACAACCTTAAGAGGTGCTATGGTGGTTATCGACATAGCAGACTCTGCGACAAAGACACTTGACAAAATCCGCGCTGACTTGGGTTCTGTGCAAGGGCAAATGATTGCAACTGTAAATAACATCTCCACTACACAAGTGAATGTAAAAGCAGCTGAAAGTGGAATCCGCGAAGTGGATTTCGCTAGAGAATCAACAGAGTTCAACAAGTGGACGATTCTCGCACAATCTGGTAGTTACGCGCTAAGCCAAGCAAACGCAGCACAACAAAATCTACTAAGGCTTCTCTCTTAAATAGATTTTGGGGCTAAGATTTTCCCAAAGGATAAGTCTTAGCTTTGGGCTTTTTAGCTAGCCTTGTGCTTGTCTTTAGATTTTCGGCAGATTCTCTAGGGATAGGCTTAAAGGCTAGCTTTTTTATTGCCCAAATCCGCCACGATTTTAAAAACTTAAAAACACAAAATCCCACCCTAAAATATTCTTACAAAAACTCAAGCCCAAAAACTTCCCACAAAAATCCCCACACAAAAAAACCTCGCAAAAAATATACAAACAAACTTCTTGCAAAACTTTCCCAAACATATTCCAAAATCTATTATAATTGTGCCATTTCACTACTTCCATAAGGAGCGACCAAATGGCAAAATCTGCTAAAACCACCACAAAAAGCACCAAAAAATCCATAAAAAAAGTAGTCCTTGCTTATTCGGGCGGACTTGACACAAGCGTGATACTCAAATGGCTAAGCGATGAGTATGGCTGCGAAGTCATCACTTTCACCGCAGATATAGGGCAAGGCGAGGAAGTCTCTCCTGCTAGAGCAAAAGCCATAAAGCTAGGAATCAAGCCAAAAAATATCTTTATTGAGGATTTGCGCGAAGAGTTTATCGCTGATTTTGTGTTTCCTATGTTTCGTGCAAATGCGATATATGAGGGCGAATATTTGCTAGGCACGAGTATCGCTCGCCCCCTTATCGCCAAGCGACTTGTAGAAATTGCTCGCAAAGTCGGTGCAGACGCCATAGCACACGGCGCGACAGGCAAAGGCAACGACCAAGTGCGCTTCGAGCTAGGGGCTTACGCGCTAAACCCAGATATAAAAGTCATAGCCCCGTGGCGTGAGTGGAATCTAAACAGCCGAGAAAAGCTCCTAGCCTACGCAGCCAAGCACCAAATCCCTATCGAAAAAAAGAAAAATGCCTCGCCCTACTCAATGGATGCAAATCTATTGCACATAAGCTATGAGGGGCAAAATCTAGAAAACCCAAGTCAAGCACCAAAAGATGATATGTGGCGTTGGAGTGTCAGCCCCAAAAACGCCCCAGACAAATCCCAAATCATCACTATTGATTTTGTAAATGGCGATGGCATAGCAATCGATGGCAAAAAGCTAAGTCCTGCGAAATTTTGGAGCAAGCTAAATGAACTAGGTAGCAAGCACGGAATCGGGCGACTTGACTTGGTGGAAAATCGCTTTGTGGGTATGAAATCACGCGGCTGCTATGAAACCCCCGCAGGCACAATCTACCTAAAAGCCCACCGCGCAATAGAATCTCTAACCCTAGATAGAGAAGTCGCCCACCTAAAAGATGAGATAATGCCAAGATATGCAAGCCTTATTTATAATGGATTTTGGTTTAGCGATGAGAGACGCGCACTCCAAGCCCTAATCGACTACACCCAAAAGCGCGTAAGCGGACGCGTGCGCGTAGAGCTATACAAAGGCAATGTAATCATTCTAGGCAGAGAGTCAAACAACTCGCTATTTAACGCTGCGTATAGCACATTTGAAGAAGACAGCGTATATGACCAAAAAGACGCCGCAGGATTTATCAAGCTAAATGCACTACGCTTCATCATCGCAGGAAAAGCAGATAAATCAAACACAAACAAAGCAAAATCTAGAAAGACACGCAAAAAGTCTTAAGCCACCACAAAGGCTAAATTAGCAAGGCTAGGCAGAAAATCATCTTTGCCAAGCCTTTTTACACCTTTTACACTGCTTGCGTTATTGTGCGCTTAGTGCTTGTGCGACAAACTATATCCCTTGCAAGCCACAGGCATAAGCCCACCCGCATAAAGTCGGCAAAGCAAGGCGCATAAATGTGCTATATTTCTGGGGCTACACTACTATCAAAGCAACCAAAAATGACGGCATAGAGGACATTAGCACGGTGGATTTTATCTCAAGTGAAATCAAACATATCTACACCAAGCGCACTGCGATAATCTCGGAGGAATAGTTGGTAGTCGTTTTAGCAAATCCGCTAGGCAAATGTCTTTTATCATTGCTAAGCATACTTGGCTAGGCACATTGCAATACTTTTGCTACTCCAAACTAGCTTCTTAAATCATTAGCAAAATCTTGCACGCACTTTATCACTCTTCATCGCACTTCATCATAAAAGGCATAAATGATTTTATAGCATTGTCAAAATTTTTAGGGGCAAGAGAAGTTTTGCAAGCAGTTTTGGCATTTATGCTAGCCAAAAAGATTTGTGCTATAATCCAAAACCTTGCAACCCAAAATCCACAAACACCTAAAAAAGGGTAAATATGAAATATCTGCTAAAAAACAAAGATAAGATTGTTTTGGAATTTGAAGTAAGTATAAATACACAAACTTATCAAGGTATTTCAAGGCAATATGCCACCATAAAAAATACAAAAGCCATAAACGATGATTTATTGCCACGCTCAATGAATGATTTAGATTCTTTGCAAAAATGGATAGAAAAACGAAAAATCCCAAAAAATCGAGCTTTTGTCAATGATATTTTAAAAACGCTAGGCGTAGATTCGGATGGTAATTTTATGGCATATATAGATATATCGCTAGGATTATCACTCAATGATTCTTATTGGATAGTGCCTAGCGATAGGAAATACAAATGGAGTGATTTTAATCTCTATGATAATGAATTTGAAAAGGCACTAGCCTTAGTAGCATTTAGTGGTGGTAACTACAAAGCAAACAAAATCACTAGCTCTCCTGAATACACCACAAATGGAATGCTAAAAAAATGCTGGCATAGAGAAGATAGAGGAATCTATCTCTACAAAGGCTCTAGCGAAAAATACGCAAATGGCGGGAAAGAATCTTACGCAGAATACTATATGGCACAAATCGCAGAATCTCTAGGATTTAAACACATTTCTTATGATTTGAGAGAATTTCACGGACAGCTTGTAAGCACTTGCCCTATCTTTACTAATGAAAATGAGGGATATTTAAATATTTATGATTGCTTAGATAAAGACATAAGGCAGTCATATAAGTTTAAGCTAATAGAGCCGATTCAAAAAGTGTATGGAAAGGGTAGCTTTGAAGATTTAATGCTATTTGACGCGCTCATTTGCAATGTCGATAGGCATTTAGGCAATTTTGGAATGATAGTAGACAACAACACAAATGAGATTTTGCGCCCTGCACCGATATTTGATAATGGATTTTCTATGATAAATATCCTAACGCAAGATGAGCTAAGCGACATTCCAAGTGCTATTACAAATATGCAGCACAGCTTTTTTGATTTTAGCTTCGATGAGCAACTAAAATTATTTGTCCAGCCACGCCATATCCCAAACCTAGAAAAACTACAAACCTTTGAATTTAAAAAACATAAAGAATTTAACCTCCCTGATGAATGGCTAGAATCTATCCAAAAAGCTATCCAAGATAGAGCCAAACTAGCAATAGAACTATGTCATAAAAAACCAACAATCCACACAAACCAATAACCCAAAATACACACCCAAACTACAAAGATTCTCATTCCCCTCCCTCCTCTTAGATGATAAAAAAAATAGCACAAAAACTATGTCTTATATCTCTTAACATACATTTTCAAACACATACATTCTGCAAAGTTGATTAAATTTGCCAAAGACTTTGCAAACAAATGGATATAAAGGGCATATCAAGCAATTTGGATAGCACAGCATCAAAAATGATACAATACCGCCCCAGAAATGCGATAAAGGATAACAATCAAATGGAAACTATAACGATAACAACACAAGGCACGCAAAATATAAGAGATTTGCGCAGTGAAGCACACAGAGCAATCGACAGCATACTAAACCAAAAAATCACAAACAAAAATGACGGACGAGTAGCGCAACTAAGTGCAAATGGTAGAGATAAAATACTAAGTGGCGAGGCACTAAAAAAATCCATAAACAACGACTTTAGCAAAGAGGAACATTTCAAAGCAAGCAAACACATAAAAGAGCTTTATGAAAATTCAATATTGCAAAAAAGCCACCAAGACACAAAAAGCAAGGATATAAAACAAACGCATAGATATTTGGCAGATACGAAAATAAACAATAAAGAAGCACAAGTATTATTAACTATAAGAGAAGTCATAGAGCACGGAAACAGGATTTATTCACTAGAGTTGCAAGAAATACGCCCTATGCCAAATGCCAAGCCCACACCAAGCTAAACGCGAACAAAGGGCGAAGTCTAATCTCACTTAAGGAGGTAGAATGTGGAGGAAAATCCTTACCCCGACTATTGAAAAGACTAAAAGCAATATAACCAAAAACGAAAAATAAGTCAATAAAAAGTAATGTCAAAAATCAAAGAGCTACAATGTCAGGTAAAATCCACAAATCCATTTTTAGAAAAATTCTCTAGTGATATGACACACCAAATATGGCTACGCAACAAAAGATAAAAATGCTTGCTCTTGCTTAGAGTGCTCTCATAAAATCAAAACCACACCAATACCCCATACCACCCCCCTCACAGATTTACTAGCTTTAGTTGGGATTGTTTGTAGGTGGTTTTTGTGTGTGGTTGCGTGTGAGGTTTGGTTGGGATTTGTTTGGTAAGAGATTGTTTTGTGAGTTTAGTTTGGGTTTGTTTGGCAGTGGTTTTTGCGAAAGTTTATTTGTGGAAGTGTGTTTGACAGGGGTTTATTTTGCAGTGTTGTTTATGGAAACTTGTTTGACAGGGATTTGTTTGTAGTGGTTGTTTATGGAAGTTTGTTTTGCAAAGGATTGTTTGTATAAATTTGTTTAGTGTAAGTTTGTTTAGTAGAAGTTTATTTTGGCAAGAGTTTATTTTTAGGGCTTTGTAAGTTTAGTGGGTTTATTTTTTGGGTTTAGTTTGTTTAGTTGGCTTAGTTGGAGTGCTTGGCTTTGCAGTAGGTTTAGCAGGTTTGGCACTAGATTTTGCATTAGTTGGCTTTGTGGTAGGCTTAGTAGGCTTAGTATTTTGCTTAGCAGATTGTTTAGCACTAGATTTTGGCACTTTAGGTAGGTTTATCTTTGGTGGAGTAGATTTGGGTGGAGTTGATTTAGCAGCTTTAGCAGCTTTCTTTTGTGCTTTTTGTGCTTCTTTTTGGGCTTGCTTTTGTGCTTTTTTCTCTGCTTTAGTTAGTTCAGGTTTTTGAGATTTATTAGAATCTTTAGCAGGTGTTTTAGCTAGTGGTGTAGATTTTGCATTATTTGTGCTATCAGCCTTAGGTGCTAGGCTTGTAGCTCGTTTGTTGTTTGTAGTTGTTTGATTGCTTGTAGGAGCAGATAGAGTTTTTCTTGCGTTTTTGTTTTTTAGCTTTTGGTATCGGCTAGATTGTCTTGTAGCTCTATTGCTATCCCCCCCAAACTCATACCCTAGTAGCATTCCAGCTTTTAGAATGTAGGGTTTATTAGTTATGCTATCTAGCACTCTATCGACAAACACTCCACCTATATCAGCATTTAGATAAAATCTACCATTATGATTTTGCAAAGGAAACTTTTGAGAAAACACAAAGCTAGCAGAATATATAGCATTATTAAAAAATGTAGTGTTTTTATAGTTTGCTCCATTACCCAAATCAATACCAATAGATTTCAAAGAATTTAGCACTCCTCCTGCACTTCCTCGCAAGAGGAGTGAAGTGTTTTTTATTCTTACGCCCGTATCAAGTGCGACATTGCCAAATCCTAAATGATTAGCAGGCATATATGTGCCTTTAAGTGTAGCGGCATAGTAGAGATTTGCACTAGGATTTAGCACCCAAAAGACATTACCACTACTTCCTAGTGTAAAATCAAAGTTCTTTAGCACACCTAGCCCAAATACAAGCGAATGACTAGCTAGCGTGCTAGAACCAAAGTAAGTATAATAAGCCACTCCTCTTAGATAAAGTTTATTTGCAACTGCTATCTTTAGCTTAGCTCCTATATCAAAGCCATTTTTTGAGTTGTAGTTATAATAGCGAGCAAATCCTCCGTTATTAAACGCACCAATTCCTACTTGATGTCCTAATCCATAATCATAGTTTATATAAGTGCCATCATAATTATTAAGAATGTTATAGAGTATGAGGGTGTTGGTGGATTCTAAGTGTAGTTGTTCATTTAGTGCTTGCGCATACTTTATCACTGATTGAAGTAGTTGCTCTGGTGTTGCGTTTTCAGGTGGAGTGAATTCCCCTCCTTGGTTGCCTCCCCCCCCCCCTCCTGTGCCACTAGTCTCTTTTCTAGGGATATATGCCCCTGTTGCGTCTTTGCTTAAACCTGTGTTTTCTAGACTTACTGTAAAACTACTAAATCTAACCACAAGCGCATTTGTTTCATCTACACCCCCTCCTAGCACTATATCTCCCACTGTCAAACGAGCATCTTTTTGTTTATTATAAGCGTTAAGAGATAATTGTTTAGCAGTTCCTGATTTTCGTTGTATGATAATTTTACCAATTCTGTTATTTCCTGATGCTTGGGCAGTAAGACCAAGTGCAGCAGGAAGTGCGCCACCTATAACAGTCAAAGTCTCTATGTTTAGATTACTGGGTACATAACAATATCCCTCTCCACTTAAAACGCATTGTCCTGTATAGCCCGCTCCACTGCAAGTTAATGTAGCATTAGTGCCTGCACCACGACAAGTTAATGTATCAGCATAGATAGTTTCTACAAAAAATAAACAAAAAAATATGGCAAATTTTTTCATACTAAAAATATTTTTTACTAGATACGATTTGTGTTGAGGTATTACCCCCCCCCCCCGCACAGTTTCGTGCGAGTAGGCATAGCTTATCCGTATCATTTTTTATCCATTTTAGACTTTTTGACTATTTCTTAAAGTTTTATCTAGTTTTGCTAGATAGACTTACGCACTAGTTGCTTGGCGTTTTCGTTCTAATAGCTAGCACTTACGCGCTCTGGACGCAAATGACTTCTATCTGTCCTTGCCTCTCTTGTGCTTCTAGCACTAGACTTTCGCATAGTCCTGCCGTATCTATCTCTTTTGGCAGACTCTCTATATATGCCCTCCTCATCATAGTAGCCCATCATATTATCAAACCTATTGCTTCTAAATTTGTAGATAATCATCGCATTTGCCCTAAACACACCTGACTTTAGCTGTCCTCTTTCCCAAAACTGCTTGTCTAAATACACATATCCCGCTTCTGCTGCGATATGAAGCCCGCCAAAAAGTCGCTGATTTACCCCTACACCTAGCGTATATACATTGTTGATAAAAGTCGGCTCATAGCTCAAAGCACCATTATCAAGCGAAATCGTTTTTAGTGAATTGTATGCCTTGCCTGCACCTGCTTTTGCTAGCAGTGTGGTGCGCCATAGGCGAACCCCTGCTTGCAACTCGGCAGTGAAAAATCCTAGATGATTTGTAGGGATATAGTCCTTTTTTAGCGTCATAGCATAGTTTGCGTTTATAGAGGGAGTAAGCACAAAGCCAAAAGAATCACTAAGATTAAAGCTAAATTCTCTCTTTAGCCCAAGTGTAGCCACTATGGAGTCTTGGTAGTAGTGGCTATAATATAGATTTGCCTTAGTCCATTTGCTACGAAACTTTATACCTATGTCATATCCGTGGTCATTGCCACTTGAAGCCCATTTGTTTTTTGTGTAGTAGCGAGCAAAAAATCCGTTTTGAAACGCACCTACGCTAATGGTGTTTGCTAGCCCATAGTCATAGGCTAGATATGTCCCCTCATAGTTTGAAAGCATATTATAGATAAGCATAGTGTTGTTATCAGCGATATTGGATAGATTTTCATAGGATTTTCTTGGGTTTAGCAGAGTGTTTGTATTTGATTGTGCGTTTTGCGTGCTGTTTTGTGCACTGCCCTGTATGCTGGAGTTAGAACTATTTGCGGGGGAGTTATTTTTGCCCTCTATATTTTGCTTGGCTTTCCACTCGGCATAAGGCTTGCAATTATCCTTAGACACACATACGCGGACATATTCTGCACCCTTGCCAATCTCTATATTTGCATTTTCCCTGCCACCTGTATTGATGTCTAAAGTAGTTTGGTCTTGATAGACTTCATTTTTTACTCCACCCACAACTTCATTTATCTTTAGCGTATCTGTATCCATAAGATAAGCACCTGCACCCGTATAGGCTTTGTTTATGATTGTTTGTTGTTGTGCTGTAATAATAGATTCTAAACCTAGCGCACTCTTTCCATTGATTGTGATTTTGTCCCTAGCCATATTGCCTGTTATAAGCACAAGTTCAGGTATAGTTGTGATAATATTTGCTCGTCCTATCCCCTCAAAATCATCGATTATAAGATGATTGCCCTCAAGCCCTACAAACATAATATCTATGGTGTTGTTTGTATCTACGCTTAGCGTTCGTATCCTGTTTTGCCCACCAAAAGACACACTTAGTGGGACACCTCTAGTGAAATTTAGCCAGCCTATATCCACACCATTTGCAACTAGCTTGCCTCCACCTGCCACAGAAGCCGCAGCAATATAGTTATACGCATTGGCAAATGAAAGCAAAGAGCTGATACAAAGTAGCGCGACAAAGGGAGCGCAAGACTTCGCAATACTCTTGTGAAGCACTAGCTTACAAAATCGCGCTAAACTCGCTGGGGCATTCGTAAGTGGTGGGGGTAGCAAAAATACAGCGAAGTTTTTTGCAAGGCTTTTGAAGTTTGGAGGAGTTTTCATTTGGCATTCCTTTTATAAAAATGTGTAAGCACTTTGTGTGCTATGGCAAAATCTTTAAAACCTCTGCTTAAATTTTGATTTTTGGATTTTGCCTAGATTTTGCTTTGGGAATCTTGGCTTAAATAAAATCCATTAAAGCCATATAAAAGCAGGTTTAAGCAAATTGTATGTCAAATACAGCCAAAATACAGCAAAAGTGTAGATAAAAGCGAGATTATATCATAAAATGTATGTTTTTAGTGAATATTTCAAATCTAGCAAAAACGCGCTTGGCGTGTGCAAATGGCTTATATTGCTCACTTTGATAGAAATATACAAGGGTTTATAAACGGCATTGTCGCAAGAATGTCGCTGAAATATCGCAAAATGCCAAAAAGTGTGATAAAAATACCTTAAAAGATTTTGCAAAAAGGCGTAAAAATTTGGAGTTGATTTTTAAGATTTTAGCTGACTAGATTTTGTGTTTTTAAAGTTTGTCAAAATCTAGCGACAAAATCGCTTCAAAATCGGCTTGTAAGCATCGATTCGTCTATCGCGTAAGAATGGCCAGATTCTGCGGACATCTTGGGTGCGGGACAAATCCACCTCACATTCCAAAATCCCCTCTTTGTCGCCAAGATGAGCCAAAATCTCGCCTTGTGCACCGCTAATGAAGCTATGTCCCCAAAACTCTATCCCCTCGCCCACTCCGCTACTATCAGGCTCAAAGCCTACGCGGTTTATAGCGATAGTAGGGAGGGCATTTGCAATGCTGTGCGCTCTCTGTATCGTGCGCCACGCATCTAGCTGACGGGATTTTTCCTCACTATCATTACTTGGGGTAAACCCAATCGCAGTGGGATAAAAAAGCATATCAGCCCCCCTCAAAGCCATAATCCGCGCCGCCTCTGGATACCACTGGTCCCAGCACACTAGCACACCTAGCCTACCCGCACTCGTATCAATAGGCTCAAAGCCCAAATCCCCCTGCGTAAAGTAAAATTTCTCATAAAAACTTGGGTCATCGGGTATGTGCATCTTGCGATATTTTCCTGCGATTTGCCCGTCTTTTTCAAAAACTACGGCGGTATTATGATATAGCCCTTTTGCCCGCTTCTCAAAAAGCGAAGTGATGATTACCACGCCACATTCTTTTGCAAGTGAGGAAAAAAAGGCAACCTCATCATCAAAAGATTCTGCCAAGTCAAAAGTATCTACATTTTCACTTTGACAAAAGTAAAGATTTGAGTGCAATTCTTGCAAGGCGATAATGTGAGGGATTTTGCTACTTGTGCTCACACTATTTGTATCGCTTTTTGTGTCGTTTTTCGCGCTATTTTTTGCGCTATCGTTTTTTGTGGCTTGTCTAATCTCTTTGGCGATGAAATCCTGCGTAGCGCGAAAGCTACCTTTGTAGCTATGCTGAATCACTGTGATTTTTACTTTTTGCGCGGACATTGTGGGCTATTCCTCGTATTCGCTATCAGGATTTTGATAGTCATCATCATCATATTGCTCAAAGCCAGACTCATCAAACTCATCATCTTCCCACTGCTCCTCATCATCGCTCCACTCACTCCCCTCATCATCATCAAAGCCAGATTTCGCACTAAATGGAAATGTGTTTGCAAAGGCATTTGTGCTTGGAAGCGCATTTACATAAGCAAAATCATTCATAAAATCGCCCATATTGTCTATATTTCTAGCTGTGGTTGTTGCTGTGGCAAACATCGATTCTCCCTTATGATGATGTCTTGTATAATCTCACTTGCGATTTGTAGCCCAAAGCTCGCTGTAACCGCTTCAAAGCTCCCTAGCAAAGAGCAATGCGCCCTTTCAGAGCTAAAGACTACTTTGAAATTCCCATCAAAGCCAGCTTTTTTTAGATATGCACGGAATTTCCTTGCGAACTTATCCCCGTGAGTAATCCAAATATTGCCAACGCGGATATTAAGAGGGTTTATCTTTTTACCACTACCCATAGAGGATATGTGTCGTCCGTAAGGGAGGTTTTTGCACGCTTGTGCGACTAGGACTTTTGCGTCTATATCATCAATCGCATCGACAACATAGTCAAAATCTATGATTGGCTTATTTAGCCCTAGCACTTCGATTAGCTCCTCATCTAGCGTGGCTTCTATGCCTTTGACTCCCTCATATAGTTGCTCTAGGACGCGCACTTTTGGCTCGCCTATGCGCTCCGAGCCGATTTGACGATTTTGGTTGCTTACCTCAAAGCAGTCTTTATCTACAATAGTGATATGGCTAATGCCTGTGCGATATAGCGCGTCTAGGACAAATCCCCCTACACCACCCGTGCCAAGTATCAGCACGCGGGCATTTGCGATTTTTGGATAATACTCGCCAAAAAGGATTTTGGAGCGCGAAAATCTATCAGTAGAACTCCCTTGAAGTATGATTTGTTCCTCAAGTGGTATTGGTTTTGGGCTAGTCATTATAATTCCCCTTAAATGATGATTATGATTTGATTTTTTTGCAAAGAAAATTAGCGATTATAGCACATATACCCCAAAATATGCCCCGTTTTTTGACAAAGTGCCAAAAAGATGTGCGAAAACAAGGGCTAAAAAGGCTTGTTGATTTTGGTTTGATAAAAATCTGCTTAAATAAATTTTTGGTGGATTTTGCAGATTTGGCAAGGTGCTAGACTTGCCTAGACTTCAAATTGAGATTCATCAGTGTATAGCTCGTTTATGGATTCGCTAAATAGTGAGATTTTGCAGCTATGCTCTGCTGTGGCTATGAGCTTCACCACAGCGTTTAAATCGCGTCCATAGGCATAAATCCCAAAGCCCTTTATGATGACAAAATTGCTTTTGTGTGTTTTGAAATACCGCACAATATCCGTATCCACGCGCTCATAGAGGGTATCATAGTCTTTGCTATCCAAAATCGGGCATTGCTTGCCTAGCACTTTGTAGCCCAAATAGTCATTTGGGATAAGGCTAGTGCGCTTTAGCGAGTAAGCACTAGCAAACGGGGTATACGCACAAATCACAAACTGCGCGTCTAAAAAATTGCGATAAATGCTTGCGTGAATATAGCTATCAAGGCTTGCTTCTTTCCAGCGGTAGTCCTCTTTGTCGTGCAGTAGCATAAACGAATCCAAATCCATAGAATCTAGCAAGGCATCTTTGCGATTGATGAGGAAATTTTCTTTGCTAAGCCTTGCAGAAATACTGCCATAAAAAATCCCAAAAAGCCCGCTTTGAAAAAGAGAGGAAGAAACCTTGCAAAGCCTATGTATCAGCTCGGTATCAGTGTGCTTAATGTGGATATTCATAAAATACTCCTAGATTTTAAGTAATCAAGTATTTGGAATTTTCAGGTGTTTTGGCTTAGATTTTGTGCTTTTTTTGGGGGTTTTTTGGATTGTGTGCGCTTGAGTTTTTTTGCTATTTTTTAAGTGGAATTATAGCTTATAAAGAGGATAAAATCTATGTAGATTTTATAAGTGTGCTAAAGCATAATATGTGTGCTTGATTATTTCGCTATTTTTTGGTGCGCCATTTAGGATAAATTTTGTATATTTTGCATAAATGATTTTGTAAATCTATCACAACGGCTTAAATCAAGCAAATCCACCGCTTACAAACAAATACAATCCTTTTTGCATTTTTGTGCTACAATTTGGATTTTTAATTCTTAATTAAACTATTTGTGAAACTTAATTTGTGAAACGCAAATCTATCAAAGGGGCAAAATCAAATGGTGTATATCACGCACTTAGCGAGATTTTTTTATTTAAGTGTTGCAAGTTTTTATCGCTCACATTGTGATTGCATAGAGCGAGCGATAAGCCTAGCACAAAATCCTAATACTATTTTTCCCTGCAATACCACTTATTTTTCTCACAACTCTACTTCTTTTTTCTGCAATGTTATTTTTCTCTCTACTATTTCTTTTTCTCACAAAAATTCTACTTTCGCGTGGTGGTGCGATTCCGCACCAAAATCTACACTTTTACACCATAACGCATAGTTATATTTTGGCGTGAATCGCGCAAGATTCGTTAAATCGATTTAAAAAAAACTTGGCAGATTCACAAAGATTTAGGCACAATTTTACATTTTAAAAATAAAGGATAAAAAATGAAAAACAACACTACAAAGCCTTATCTTAAGGCATTCCCTAATGAAGAGGGATTTTTTGGTAAATTTGGCGGGGCATTTGTCCCAGAGGCGATTGCAGAGCAGATGAAGCAAATCGATGAAGCATATCATCTAATCGCGCAAAATAGCGACTTTATCGCAGAATTGCGTAAGATTCGCAAGACCTTTCAAGGGCGTCCCACGCCCATATATTTCGCGCACAATCTCACGCGCAAACTCGGCGGAGCGGGGATTTACCTAAAGCGCGAGGATTTGAACCACACAGGCGCACACAAGCTCAATCATTGTATGGGCGAGGGACTTTTGGCAAAATTTATGGGCAAAAAAAAGCTCATAGCCGAGACGGGTGCAGGACAGCACGGCGTGGCGTTAGCCACTGCGGCGGCGTATTTTGGAATGGAGTGCGAGATTTATATGGGCGAGGTGGATATAGCAAAGGAGCACCCAAATGTCGTGCGTATGAAGATTTTGGGCGCGAAAGTCATTCCTGTGAGTGCGGGAGCAAAAACGCTAAAAGAAGCGGTAGATGCGGCTTTTGAGGCGTATTTGGCTGACCCGATAAACTCTATGTATGCCATAGGTAGCGTGGTAGGACCGCACCCATTCCCCAAAATCGTGCGCGATTTTCAAGCGGTGGTGGGCTTTGAGGCAAGGGAGCAATTCCTAGAAATGACAGGCGAGTTGCCCGACATTGTAACTGCCTGTGTGGGCGGTGGAAGCAACGCTATGGGGATTTTTAGCGGGTTTATCGATGATGAATTTATCGAGCTTGTAGGCGTAGAGCCACTTGGCAAGGGCGCAAAGTTAGGTGAGCACGCCGCAAGTTTGAGTTACGGAAGCGAGGGCGTAATGCACGGCTTTAACTCCATAATGCTAAAAGACGCAAAAGGCGAACCCGCGCCCGTGCATAGCGTAGCAAGTGGCTTAGACTACCAAAGTGTGGGACCAGAGCACGCATATCTGCACGAAATCGGGCGCACAAAGGTAGAAACCATAAGCGACAAAGAGGCGATAGAGGCGTTTTTCACACTGAGTCGTAACGAGGGCATAATCCCCGCAATCGAATCTAGCCACGCCCTAGCCTACGCGCTAAAAATCGCGCCAAAGCTAAAGGGCAAAAAGATTTTGGTAAATCTAAGTGGCAGAGGCGATAAAGACATAGACTTTGTAGCAGAAAACTACGGCTATGGAGATTAAATAAAAAGCATATCTTTTTGGCAACAAAACGCCAAAAAGATATGCTACAATCCCACTTTCAATCCCGCCTTATAGATTCGTGCGTTTTGTGCGAAATAGGTAAACACTTACATTCAAATACATTCAAAGGATACAAAAATGTGGCAAAATTTTTCTCACAGGGGGGGGGGGCAATAGCAAATTAAATTCAGTTAGGCTAGCTTGGCAACACTTTTTACAAAATCTTACAAAATCTCACAAACTCCCTAAAATCGCTTTAGCATTGTTTTTGCTTGGTGCAAATATCACATTTGCCGAAGATAGTAGCGCATTCGTAGGAATTGGAATCGGTGGCGGTGGCAATGCTTTTGGCATTGAGAAAATCAAGCAATCTCGTAGTGGCTTAAGTTATGGTTTTGTGATTGGGTATAAGAAATTTTTTAATGAGTATTTGGGGCTTCGATTTTATGCAAACTTGGATTTGCACCATAATATGAGCAAGCTTAATAGTGAGGACAAAGCACTAAAAGCGATTTTTGTAAATTTCGGTGTAAATATGGATTTTTTAGCCAACTTTATTTCTAATGAATCGCTTGAATTTGGAGCATTTGCAGGGACTAGAATCGGTGCGACAAAGATAACAGGCAAGGATATTGAAAAATCAAAAAATAGTGCGGAAAGGTTGGGAGTAAAATTTATAGACACAGCCCTTGATGTCGCTCTAAATGTGGGACTTCGCACAAATATCGCTACAAATCACGGAATCGAAATTGCGCTACAAGTGCCATTTTTACCTGTGGAGCTAATGGGCGAAACGACAACCACATATAAAGTAACTTTTGGGCAAGAATATAGCATCTTAGCGCGATATACATTTCACTTTGATTAGAATCTATTATGTAGATTTTGCATTTTGGCTACGCTTGCAAAAGCGTGAAATCGCTTGGAATCTAGCTTGTGGATTTACACGCCACTTGTCATTGCAAGATTCTGCAATAGTAAAGATAGCAAAATAGTGGCTATTCATTATGGCGACTTTTCGGCAAAATATCGCAATGACTAAGAATTGCAGGCTTGAACTTGATTTGTAAAATCGCACAAAAAATAATCAAAGTAATGGTAGTAGTGCTTTGCGTTGTTTTATCGCAAAACAAGCGAGGAATAACTTTGGGGTTCAATCAAGCAAAATGTTGTCACCAAAATAACGCAAACGATTGCCCTAAGTTATACAAAGATTTCTCTAGATTCTTAAAATGACAGGATACTTTGCACCCCAAGCGACTTTTAATGCGCTACAAATCCGCCTTTGAAAAAGTTTTCATTGCCCATCTTAGTCGCTGTTAGCTTGAAAATCACGCAACCATCTGGGCAAACGATAACCTTGCTATACTTGCTTTCTCCACCGATATTTTCCAAATCCCCGCCACTTCGCACCGCCTCCATAGCAGGGAACATTATCATCATTGTTTTTGAGCAAATGCCCTGCCCCTCCGCATTTACAGGGCAACCATAAGTGCATTTATATTTATCGCCAATCTCCTCGCCATTCCTACAATACCCTTGTGTTTCCTCGCCCCGCAAGAATCCCACCACTTCGATTTCAAACTCGTATTCCTCGTTATACCATTTTTTCATCGCAAGCCTTATTGCCTACTTGATTTTGCAAAAATCCTTTATTGCTTCGACTTTGTCGGTTTTCTCCCAGCTAAATTCGGGCAGTTCGCGTCCAAAGTGCCCATACGCCGCAGTTTTGCGATAAATAGGGCGGAGCAAGTCAAGTGATTCGATGATTCCCTTTGGCGTTAGGCGAAATACCTTTTTTACGCATTCTGTGAGAGTGGAATCTTCTACTTTGCCCGTGCCTTGCGTATCGACAAGAATCGACACAGGCTCTACCACGCCGATTGCGTAGGCTAACTGCACCACTGCTTTGTCGCACACGCCACTAGCCACGAGATTTTTAGCGACATATCGTGCCGCATACGCCGCGCTTCTATCGACTTTGCTAGGGTCTTTCCCGCTAAATGCGCCCCCGCCGTGCGGACAGCTCCCGCCGTAAGTATCCACGATGATTTTGCGCCCTGTAAGCCCAGCGTCTCCTTGCGGTCCGCCGATGACAAATTTGCCTGTGGGATTGACAAAGTAGCGGATATTATCGTTTAGATATTCCTTTGGCAGGACTTTTTGGACGATTTCCTCTATCACGGCGTCTTTTAGATGATTTTGCGCCGTTTCAGGGCTGTGTTGCGTAGAAATCACAATCGTATCAATGCCCTTTGGCACACCATTTTCATAGCGCACGGTTACTTGAGATTTGCCATCGGGGCGCAAAAATGGCAGTGTGCCGTCTTTGCGCTTGGCTGCTAAGCCCTCTGTCAAGCGATGAGAGAGCCAAATAGGCAGTGGCATAAGGCTAGGCGTCTCACGGCACGCATAGCCAAACATAAGCCCTTGGTCTCCCGCGCCTATCTCGCCATCCTCTCTATCCACGCCTTGATTTATATCGGGGCTTTGCTCGCCTATGCCATTTAGCACCGCACAGGATTTGTAGTCAAAGCCATAGAGCGCGTCTGTGTAGCCAATGTCTTGCACCACCTCACGCGCAATGTCCTGCATAGGCGCGTAAATGCTCGTTTTTAGCTCCCCTGCGATGACGCAAAAGCCATTGCTAAGCAGTGTCTCGCACGCCACACGCGCCTTTTTATCACGCGCGATTATGTAGTCTAGCACCGCATCGCTGATTTGGTCAGCCATTTTATCTGGGTGTCCCTCTGTAACGGATTCTGAAGTAAAGAGAAAAGATTTTGTTGCCATTTGAAAACTCCTTAAATTTTAGAATTGTGCAAAAAGCCAAACTCCTATCTAAACTCATATTGTGTTTTAGCGATTTGCAACCTTTATGCGTGAAATCCTAGCTAAAATTTCTAAATAAAATGTGCAAACACAATATGAGTTTGTGCAAAAACTACTTAAAGATTCATACACAAACTTATGCTAGAATCCACAAGTCATTATACGCCAAAATATCACGCCCCAATCACGCTAAAGTAGCAAAATCTTAAGGCTTTATTTAAGGAGAAAAAATGATAAAAATCGCGCATAGCCCCGATGCTGATGATATTTTTATGTATTATGCGATAAAGTTTGGGTGGGTGGATTGCTCTTTGGGATTTGAGAGTGTCGCCCTTGATATTGAGACACTAAACCGCGCCACTTTAGAGGAAGTCTATGATGTAAGTGCGATTTCTTTCGCACTATATCCGTTTGTGAGAGAATCCTACGCACTGCTTCGCACAGCAGTTAGCTTTGGCAATGGCTACGGTCCAAAGCTAATCAAACGCAAAGGAGCAAAGCTAAAGCCAAATTTCAAAGTCGCCCTAAGTGGAAAATACACCACAAACGCACTACTTTTTTCTATCGCTTATCCGCAGGCACGAGTGGTGTATAAAAACTTCTTAGAAATCGAATCTTCTGTGCTAAATGGCGAAGTCGATGCAGGAGTGCTAATCCACGAATCAATTTTGGATTTTAGTGATGAGTTAGAAGTAGAGCGCGAGATATGGGAGATTTGGCGTGAGCTATCAAGCGAGGTAGCAAAAGAATCTTTTAGCGATGAAGCAAGAGAGGTTTTGGATAAAGATGAATGCCTGCCACTGCCACTAGGAGGAATGGCACTGCGCCGCTCTATCCCGCTAAATCGCGCCATAGAGATAGAATCCACCCTCACAAAAGCTGTGCAAGTCGCCACAGATAATAAACCCCTGCTATCATCTATGCTACTAAATCGCAACCTAATACGCGTAAATGCCACGCAACTAGATACATATCTAAATCTCTATGCAAACGCAGAATCTATAAGCCTTAGCAAGAAGCAGATTCTCGCTTTAGATGTGCTTTTCGCACTTGGAGAAAAGCATAACAAGTATGACAAAGCGATAAAAGCAAGCGAGTTTTTTATCCCGCGTGAATACGCACAACTGCGAAATTGCTAGATTTTTACTCTTTGATTTTAGGGTCGATGACTTCTTTTGCTTGCAAGTAGTATTTGCCCACCCTGCCTAAATGAGGTGGCAAAAAGCGCAAATCATCTTTATAAATCTCATCATCTACAAAGCATTTTTTTGCCTCTATGAGTGCGGTAGTGTTTGCCACACTTAGATTCAAAATCTCTCTTAAATCACAAAAATAAGCCACTTTCACGCCCTTTGGCAACGGCGGATAGGCACAATCTACGCTTTCTAGCTCTATACCAAACGCGCTAGCCTCACTCCTATTTGGCTCTATCTCACTAGCACTTTGCTCGACTTTTTCTAGCCAATCAACCATCACTAGCGATATACTCACACGCTTTGTATCACGCAGATTTTGCAAAGTATCTTTTGTAGTGCCATCACTCTTTAGCGAGAAGCACAGCGAAAATATCGGTGGCGTAGAATTTACCACACCAAAAAAACTAAAAGGTGCTAGATTTACCACACCATTTGAATTTATGCTAGACACCCACGCAATAGGACGAGGTGTAATAGTATTGCTTAGCAGTCGGTAGTTTGCAAGTGCGCTTGAGAATCCAAAATCCACTATCATATTGCCTCCTTAAGTTTTTGCTTTTTGCTGAAAATCTTGCGTTTTGATTTTTTACAAAATTTGCATTTTAACATTGTAACGCACTTTTAGGATTTGGCGTATTTTTCTAAAACCTTATTTGCTTCATCTATCACCAAAGAGGGAAGCAAATCCACCATACACTTATGATGTCCCTCGCCCTTTGGCAGTGGGCATTCGCGCTTTTTGCACGGAGCGCAAGGCACTTCCTTTTGCAACAAAGTAAAATCTTTAGCGCGAAATCCATTTGTCTCACTACTTTTTGTAGGACCAAAAAGCGCGATAGTAGGCACACCTAGCGCACAAGCAATGTGCATAGGACCGCTATCATTTGTGATAAACGCGCCTAGCTTGCTAATCGCCCTCATAAGCCCTTGAATATCTGTCTTGCCACAAAGATTTAAGATATTTTTTTGCACGCTATCTTGTTGTGTGCTTTCTTCTTGTATGTTTTCTTGGGCATTTGATTTTTTGGCAAAATCTGTCCCAAAATCTTGCGCAACATTTTGGACAATATCTTGGGACAGATTTTGCGCTTGAGTGAGTATCTGCTCACCTAGTTCATAGTCCCCTTTTGTGCCAAAAATCACCACCACTTCCCCGCGCAGTGCAAAATAGCTAGCAACCTCTGCAAAATAGCTAGGCAGCCACCTCTTAGCACTTCCATAAGCTGCGGCTGGATTTAGTCCAATGATTTTTTGATTTGATTTCTTGGTAGCGTTTTTATCGCAAGTTTTATCACAAAAAATATCCAAAAACTCGCTTGGGATTTTTGCTTCTTTGGCTAAATGTAGCTTAAGATTTGGCGTTATAGATTCTAGCGTTTTAATATCGCAAAATCCAAAATTTGGCAAATCTATCACGCACTTAGCTAGATTTGCATAGCTTAACACTTGGTGGATATTTCGTAGCTTTGGCACGCTTTTATTTAGTAGCACACTGCCAAAAGCGCGCTTATATCCCACCCTAAAACGCGCTTTAGTAAGCCTTAAAAATAACGCACTATAAAAATGATTTGTAAGCGTAATGGCAATATCTGGCACTCCAAAATCACTTATCACGCGATTTGCTAGGGCTTTTGTGGCTAATACTCGGCACTTTGATTTTTTACTCTCATCAGGGATAAAGACTTCTACGCGCTCATCACCCCTAAAGACTTCTAGCACCGCGCTTGGTGCGACTAGACAAAATCTAGCCTTGCTAAAGTGTGATTTTAGTAGCTCTAGCGCAGGAGTGCTCATAACCGCATCTCCTAGCCAATTTGGCAAGCGAATGAGGATTTTTGGGGATTGTGGCAGATTTTGGGCTTTGGTAGTTGTGTCGCGTTTCATTTGGCGTGCCTTTAGTTGTTTTATTGCGCGTTTTTGTTGGTTGCATTTTAGCAACTTTGTTATAATACGCCAAAATTTATGCACTTGGAGCGCACTATGCCAAAATCTAGCCAAAAATCTAACAAGCAAACCACCCCAAAAGACTCTACTAACCCCCAAACCAAAGCCCAAAATCAAAACACACTTATCACGCCACGCACACTTAGTGGGTTTCGCGACTATCTCCCAAAAGAAGCAATGGCAAAAGAAAAGCTAATTGCTTCGCTTACAACGGTGTTTGAAAGTTTTGGATTTGCGCCTATTGAGACACCGCATTTGGAATATGCCGAGATTTTGCTGCGACAAGGAAGCGATGAGATACAAAAAGAGCTATATAGATTTGTGGATAATGGCGGGCGAGATGTAGTGCTACGATTTGACCAGACTGTGCCTTTGGCACGATTTATCACGCAGTATAGAAATGAGCTAGATTTGCCTTTTAAGCGGTTTGCTATTGGCAATGTGTTTCGTGGAGAGAGAGCACAAAAGGGGCGATATAGGGAATTTACCCAATGTGATTTTGACTTCATAGGAAGCGATAGTATCGGGTGTGATGCCGAGATTATTGAGGTGATTTATGCCTCTCTTAGTGCGCTAGGGCTAGATGAATTTACCATTTGGGTAAATCACAGAAGCGTGCTAAATGGCATTGCAGAGCATTTTGGGATTAGGGATTCTAAGGATTTGGAAAGTTTTTTGCGCTTGATAGACAAACTTGACAAAATCGGGGAGGAGAATCTAGCCAAAGAACTACAATCCACCCTAAAACTTGATAGCAAAAAAGTAGATGAAATAATCTCGCTAATATCTATCAAGCAAATCACGCAAAGAGA
This sequence comes from Helicobacter macacae MIT 99-5501, assembly GCF_000507845.1. NCBI lineage: Bacteria > Pseudomonadati > Campylobacterota > Epsilonproteobacteria > Campylobacterales > Helicobacteraceae > Helicobacter > Helicobacter macacae. The sequence goes on from NZ_KI669454.1 coordinate 1,654,908, forward strand.
TGAGTTTTTTGCCTCTGTGGCACACCTAAAAGAATGGAATGCCGAGCTAAAAAAAGGCATAGAGGAGCTAGAATCTTGTTTTAGGATTCTCTCAAGTGTGCAGATGGCGACTTCATCGTGTCGTGTGAGCTTTGCTATCGCACGCGGACTAGGATACTACACAGGAATCGTGTATGAAACCACGCTAAATCGCCTAAAATCACTCGGCAGTGTCTGCTCTGGCGGGCGATATGACAATCTCACGCGTAGCTTCTCGCGTGAGCGCATAAGCGGCGTGGGTGCGAGTATCGGGTTAGATAGACTGCTAGCAGGACTTGAGGAGCTAGGAGTGCTTAGAGGAAAAAGCACAAGTGCGGAAGTGCTAATCGTATGTATGAGGGAAGAGTTCATCGCTTACGCACACCAAATCGCACAGAGTTTGCGCCGAAGTAAAATCTACACCGAAGTCTATCCGCAAGCCACCAAGCTACAAAAATCGCTTAGCTATGCAAACAACAAAGGACACGAGCACTGCATAATCATCGGTGAAAACGAGTTTAGCACCCAAACACTCACCATAAAAAATATGACAACGGGCGTGCAATTTGATTCTATCAGCCTTTTGCGCGTGATAGAGATAGTGAAATAAGTAGTCTATTTAAGTTTTTGGCAGGTTTCTTGCAATGCTTTTAAAAGCTTTTATGACGTGAATCTTTAGAAAATCTTGCATTTCTTGTGATAGAATTTTGGGTATGAGCAAAAAAGATAGAGTAAAAACAAAACTTGATTTGTTAAAAAGCCTGATTTTAGGCTTTATGACTGCTCTTTTTGGCGTGGGTGGCTACACTTTTGCCAATAGAAACGAGCTTCACCTAATAGATTACGCCACCATAGGAATTGTATCTTGCATATTGGTAGGCTTGATATGTTGGTGTGGGTTTAGTTTCAAAAAAGAACTTGATAGATTGGAGAAAATGAAATGATAGGACTTTTAGTAACCGTGCTAATCGCCATTGCACTAGCCTTTTCGACCATTTTTGTCATCAAAGTGATGAACTAAAAATGCAAAATAGATTCCAAAGTGTGCTCTACGCCTTTTTGTGTGGCTTTGTGGCATTGTGGCTAGCAGGCTGTCATAGTAGTATCAAACCTAGCATTATAGAGCCTAGCGAGCAAGATTCCCTAGAATCAACCCAATCAGCCAAAGCAACAAAAAAAGCCAAAAAAGATTCCACTAAAGCAGATTCTCAAACAGATTCAAAATTAGGCTTAAAAAGGGACTCCACAAAAGATTCTGCCAAATCCATTTGCAACGCCCCAACACCCAAGACTTCCGCGCTTCTTAGCTTTGTAGGCGATAATGTGCTAGGCGATTACAAAGGTGCGAGTGGAGAGACTTTTAATGCAAAATTTAGCGAGGTTAAGGGGGATTTTGCCTACTTCAGCAATGGAGTGCGCGAAGTGCTAGGTAGCGATGATTTAACCATAGGCAATATGGAGGGTGTGCTAAGCGATAGAGAGCTAAAAAATGCCTTTGAAAAGCCTTTTTCTTTCAAGGGACACTCAAGCTACACTCAAGTTTTGCGTGAAGCAAGCATAGAAGCACTAAACCTAGCAAATAACCATTCTCGCGACTATGGAGCACAAGGATTCCAAGACACAAAAGAGCATTTGATAAATGCTGGATTTCACACTTTTGGCGAGGGGATTTTAAGCATTGTAGAAGTAAATGGTATAAAAATAGGGCTAGCAGGACATCGCGGGTGGAATCTAGCGATAAAATCCCAAGTCGCTAAAGAGATTGCCGAGCTACAATCACAAGGTGCGGATTTTGTGATTTTTACATTTCATTGGGGCGAAGAGCGAGAGCATTATCCCAATGCCACGCAAAAACAGCTAGGGCGATTCACGCTTGATAGTGGCGCAGATATGGTGGTAGCCCATCACCCCCACGTATTGCAAGGAATCGAGCAATATAAAGACAAGAAAATCATATATAGTCTAGGCAACTTCATCTATGGTGGTGCAAAAAATCCTAACGACAAAGATACGATGATTTATCAAAGTTTGATTTTGGATTTTGCTAGCGAGGAGGATGCGGGCGAGTTTGCAAGTGTGTTTGAGCAAAATACTTGTTTGCAAAAGCAATGGTTATCTCGCTTTTCTCAAGGAGAGTTTTTGCCCTCACAAAGTCGCATAACAAAATCTAGCCACTTTGTAGTGCTTCATAATATCGTGCCTGCAAGTATCAGCTCAAGCACCACACACAACGATTACTCCCCCAAAATCTACAAAAAAAATGGCGATACGAATTCTAAAGCAGGCTATGAGCGCGTGCTAAAACGACTAGAACAATACTCACAAGGCTTGCACTAGATTTCATACTTTTGACATAATGGCAAAACTTAAGCCAAAAAAAAAAAAAAAATACACTGCAAAGCAAAAATACAAAGCGGAACACTCATTGCTTCAAATCCACTTAATAAATCTGTGCGCATTCATACATTGGGCTAAAAATGGAGCGAAAATCCACGACAAGCCACAAAAAATGTCAAAAATGTAAGGACACACAAATGATAAATGGATACTACGCAAATGCGGGCGGTATGGTAACGCAGATAAATCGCCTAGATGTAATCTCAAACAATCTCGCAAATCTAAACACCAATGGCTTCAAACGCGATGATGTCGTAATCGGCGACTATCTACGACTATATAAAGAAACCCAAGACACGCTACCGATAAAAGACCACACACGAGCCGCAGCCCAATACCAAAACCGAAATCTAAACCGTGTGCCAAATATCAGTGAGGAATACACAGAATTTCAAATCGGTGCGTTTGCTGAAACACAAAATCCACTAGACTTCGCCTTGCAAAATCCAAACGCCTACTTTGTGGTAAGCACTCCTGATGGCGTGCGCTATACGCGTGATGGGAGCTTTGTGATAGATAGCGAAGGGTTTTTGAGCACAAAAGAGGGCTTTAGGGTGCTACCTCGCGCTGCCCTAAATGAAGCAGGCGATGAGGAGGAGCAAGATATGGGGGGAATAATGATGAATGCAGGAATGCAGCTAGAAGCGGATAAAAATGGGAATCTAACTTTTCGCAATCTAGCCACAGAAGAAATAGGCATAGCCGCAGATGGAGGAGCTCTAGCAATCGTAAGTTTTGACAATCCCAAATACCTAAAAAAAGTCGGCTACAATCTCTACAAATACCCAAAAGAGCGACTAGAAGATAGAATCATAAACACCACAAATATCGGGCTAGCACAAGGCTATATCGAAAAAAGCAATGTCAATGCCGTAAAAGAAATGACCGCACTCATAGAGACAAATCGCTTGGTGGAAATGTATTCACGCGCTATGAGGGCTTATGTCGATGACTTCGCACCTGAAGCGATAGGCAAGCTAGCAGTTCGTGCATAAGCAAACAACGCTAGTTAAACAAAAAATCACAAGCATAGAATCTAGCCAAAAGTAGGGATAAGCAAACCCCCGCAAAATCCACTACATATACTTCAACCCCACGCTACACGCGATGATAATGGCAATAAGCAAAAGTTTATCAAAACTTTTGCTCTCATTAAAAAACAAAATCCCCACCACTACGCCTCCGCCAGCTCCTATCCCCGTCCATATCGCATAAGCCACGCCCATAGCGATGTCGCGCATAGAGAGTGAGAGTAGCGATAGGCTTAGCACAAAAAGCGCGGCGATTAGCAGTATGTAGAGATTTTTGCCACTCATTGCGTATCGCTTCATCGCAATCACGCCAAAGATTTCCATTAGTCCAGCGAGCAAAAGATAAGTCCAGCTCATTTTCGCCCCTCCTTTTTAAAATCTTCCTTGTAAGAATCCTTTTTGCGAGAATTTTTATCGTGGGAATTTTCATCGCGATAAGTTTTATTGTGCGAAACTTCATTATGAGAATTTTCATCGCGAGAATCCTTTTTGCGCAAATCCCCTGCACATTTTAAACTACCCTTTTGCAACTCTCTTTTAGCCTGCAGTGCAGAATCTAGAGCATTATCTATCCCTAAATCACTTGAGAGATTTTCTACCAATGCTTCATCGTGGGCTTTTCCGTCTTCTTTTTGGCTCACAAACTTAAGCGCGATGACAGCAAACAATAATAGAGCTATGAGGCTTACCTTTATCGCGGAGAAAGGCTCTCCAAAGATAAAAATCTCGCCCGCCACAACGCCCGCCGTGCCAATGCCGACAAACACGCTATAAGCGATACTTACCTCTAGCACCTTGCAAGCCAAAATCATCGCGCTAAATGAAAAAATAATGCCAAGCGCGGTAAGCGCGTAAAGTAGCGTGCTATCGGCGTGCTTTAGCCCGCTTACCCAAAAGCACTCCACAATCCCGCCAAGCACCACAAGCCCCCACGCAAGGTTTATAATGCGATTTGTGCTACCAAAATCTTGCTGAAGTTTCCTAGCAAACCTGCGCCGTTTTATGCGCATTTTTGTAAGATAATTTACCTGCATAACCTCCCCTTGACATAATAGATTTTCTTTTAATTTTTACTTGGTTTTTTTCTGGGTGTAAAGGTTATGGCATTTTGGCAAACATTGCCCAAATAGCCAAAATATCTCAAATGCCACAAAAAGAGTTGCGCAAAAAAAAAGGTTACGCAGAATTACCCAAACACTTGCACAAAGACTTCATCTATATTTTTTACAGGGATTATTTGTAGGCTATCTAGCACTTCTTTTGGTATATCGTTCAAATCCCGCTCGTAGTTTTTGGATGGAATCAGCGCACGCTTTATTCCCGCTTTGTGTGCGGCGATTAGCTTTTCTTTTAGTCCACCTATGGCTAGCACATCGCCACTAAGCGTTAGCTCTCCCGTCATCGCTATCTCTCCACTTATAGCCTTATCACAAAGTATAGAAGCGATTACGCACGCCATAGCGATTCCCGCACTTGGTCCGTCCTTTGGCACTGCGCCCTCTGGCAAATGCAGATGAATGTCAAACTTTGAGTAAAAAGGCATATCCCCACTAAAATCTTTAGATTCTTTTTTGGATTCTTTTGCACTTTGAGCTTTGGTGGATTTTTTGTTTTTTGGCTTTAGCTTATTTTCATCTAGCAGGACTTTTACCACAGAATGCGCGATTTTGGCAGACTCTTTCATCACATCTCCTAGACTTCCTGTGAGAGATAGTCCTCCTTTGCCCTTTAGCTTGATTGCTTCGATTTTTAGCACATCTCCACCCACACTTGTCCAAGCAAGTCCATTTATGATTCCCACCCTTGCAGCCTTGCTAGCAGGGTCGATTTCATACACGATTTTATCAATAAAATCAGGGATAAGTTTGGGCGTCAAGCGTATTTTTTTGTAGTTTGGTTGGGTTAGGATTTTGGTAGCGACTTTGCGCATTATAGAGGCTATCACTCTGCGCAAATTCCGCACTCCTGCTTCGCGCGTATATCGCTCGATAAGCGTCTTTATCGCTTCTTTGCCAAACTCGATTTCTTCACTACCTAGCCCGTGCTTTTTAAGCTCTTGGGGGATAAGATATTTTAGTGCGATTTGCTCTTTTTCTTGTGGTGTGTAGCTAGAGATAGAAATAAACTCCATTCTATCACGCAATGGCGGTGGAATCGCACCTATATCATTCGCCGTAGCGATAAAAATCACTTGAGATAAATCAATGCTAAAGTTGTTGTAATAATCCCTAAAAGCGACATTTTGCTCAGGGTCTAGTATTTCTAGTAGCACACTTGTGGGGTCGCCCCTCACACCCCTAGCGACTTTGTCGATTTCATCTAGCACCATTACAGGATTCATCTGCTTTGCTTCGATAAGCCCTTGTGTGATTCTGCCCGGCATAGCTCCGATATATGTGCGGCGATGTCCTCTTAGCTCATTTACATCTTCTAGCCCACCTAGTGCTATGCGGACTAGCTCTCTGCCTACGGCTTTTGCGATAGAGTTCGCAAGGCTGGTTTTGCCAACCCCCGGTGGTCCATAAAAACACAAAATCGTGCCTTTTTCTTTTGTGTTATCTTTTTCTTCTCTAGCTTCGCTGTCATCTTGGCTAGAATTTTTACTAGTCTCCAAGCTAGAATCTTTTTTTGTGATTTTAGATTCGCTTTTTGCGCGCTCTTTGGATTGGGCTTGTGCTTTTTGTGCTAGGAGGTCTTTTACAGCGAAATACTCTACAATGCGCTCTTTTGGTTTGATTAGCGAGTAGTGGTCTAAGTCAAGCTGTTTTTGCACATTTTTGATAGATAGCGATTCTTTGGCGTATTTGCCAAATGGTATTTCTAGCACCCATTCTACATAGTTTTGCAAGATATTTGCATCGCCACTTTCTTGGTGCATTTTACTTAGGCGAGATATTTGCTTTTTTATCTCTTTGTAGGCTTCTTTGTTTAGGTATGGTTTTATGGATTCTAGCTTTTTTTCATACTGCTCGATTTCCTCATCTCTTTGTTTATCAATCCCTAGCTCTTTTTGGATTTGTCGTAGTTGCTCTTTTAGGAAATATTCTTTGTTTGTTTGCTCCATTTTGTTATGCACGCGGGTTTTGATTTCTTTTTGGAGTTTTTGGATTTGGATTTCTTCTGAGACAAAGTCGATTAGCAAAAGCAGTCGCTCCTCAATATCATCACTCCTAAATAGCTTGTATGCTTGCTCTTTTTTTAGCCTTATGCTTGAAGCGACTAAGTCTATCATTCGGTTTGGCTCGCCTGTCTCTTCGATAGACTTTAGCAAATCTGGCGGAAGCAAGACTTGACTAATATTTGCTAGATTTTGCACTTTTTCTCTTAGCACCTTACTCATCGCTTCCACTTGGGCAAAGCTACATTCTTTGTAGCTGATAATATCTACCAATGCTTCATAGCACTCGCCCTTTTGCAATGACAAAATCCGCCCTTTTGTAAGCCCCTGAAATAGTAGCTTCACGCGACCATCTGGCAAGTGGACTTTACGCATAATCGTGCCGATAACACCCACATCAAAAAAAGGCATTTGGTGTTTGGCGATTTTCTCAAGTGTATCTATGGCACTAGGGATTACATCAGGTTTGGGCATCGTAGTGGGTTTGTCAGCTAGATTTGTGGCGATGAGGCTAGATTTTTCAGTGCTAGATTTTGGGCTAGATTCTTTTGTGATATTTTGCGCGACTTGCTGCATATCATTTGGCTCTTTTGCGCAGCAGACAAACACCAAGTCATTTTTATCAAGTGCTTTAGTTGCGGCTTTTATGTTTTTCTCATCGTGGGTAAAAATCGGCACAATGCTAAAAGGATAAGAGAAATTATCCTCTTCCACAATCACAGGAAGTCTCATAGGAAAATCAATATTACTTGGTTGCATTCTTGCTCCTTAAAAATTTGGGGGAAATGATTGGAAAATATTTGTAAAAATTAAAAATCAGCTAAAAAACTTTTACCAATTAAACATTCTCACATACCAAGGGATATGCGATGGCTTGGGCTTAGTAGCTTGCTCTAGCTCATCATCGATTCTCTCTTCGTATTTTTCCCTTGCGCTATGTTTTTTTGCTTTTTTATACACGCGCACGATTCCTTTGTTTAGCTCATTTTGTCCTAGCACAAATCGCACCTGCATTGTTTTGACAAATGGTGCGTAGCGACTATCAGGGAAAGTATCCAAAAATTCATCAAAATCATTCAAACTATCAGAGAAAAACTCTTGGTCTTTGCTTGAGCTTTTTAGCCCATAGTAGCGACTCTGAAGTTTCAAAAAATGCAAATAATCAGCGTTTTTTGCATTTGCAAATCGCTTCAAATACTCATCAAAGTAAAATTCTGCAAGCAAATATTGCTCTTTTTGGATATGTGCTTGTCCCAAAATCATCATTGCTTCGGGTAAAAGTGGCGAGTTGATATGCTCACTTTGCAAAGAGGCATAGAAATTATCAGCATTTTCTAGATTGCCCATACGAATCTCTTTTAAGATATTTTGATACCAATACATTGCTGGCTTATTTAGCTCATTTTTTTCTTTCTTTTTACACGAAGTAAGCACACAAGCTAGCAAAATCCCAAGCGCAAAAATAAAAAATACTTTGGCAAAGCCCAAAACAAAATCCCTAAATCCACCACAAGATTTTTTAGTGGATTTTGCAGTAGATTTTGTGGCTGGTTTTGTAGATTTTACGCAAATCATCGCGTCATAAAAAAAGGCGGGTAAAAAATGTGAAAAAAAAGTAAGATTTTTAGGAGGATTCATAATGTGCCTTTCGTTTTTATTTCATTAGTATCTATTATGGTGTTTGCCCGCAGGTAAGGCAATCAAAGCAAAACGCAACATTATAGCCAAAAAAGGTTAAGCAGTATCAAAACGACATTGGGAAATAAAGTAAATTTCGCCAACATAACGCAATCTTTCATAATGCAATTTTTTGCACAATCTTTTTTTTGTAGCTTGGGCTTAGCTTAGGCGCAGCTTTTGGAGGCAATTTTTGTAGCAATCCTTAATATAGCGATTTTTGACATATATTTTTGCAGTATTTTGGCATAGATTTTGCCTAAAATCACATATAATAAAAACCGCATAAAATGCTAAAATGCGTAAGATTTTATTAGGCATTTTACGGACTTAAATTTCAAGGAGCTACATTATGGAGACAACTTTTGATGCTATATTGCAAAAAAATCGCTTAAAAACAAATATCGTGCTTATCTGCTATGTGGCTATCTTTGCGCTTGTGGGACTGCTAGTGGATATTGTGCGCATTGACGCGCCTAGCTTGGAGTGTGGATTTGCAGTGCTTCTAAGCGGGCAAGAACCCCCACTTGTAACCATTATCGCCTCCCTTATTGCGTGTGCTATCATCGCTTATAGCCTTAAGCGGTTTGATGCGATAATGCTAAAAGGCGATGAGTATGAGCTACTAGATGCTAGCACTCACGCCTTGCCCCCGCTCCAAGCACGCGTGCGAATGGCGTTTGATAATGTCTTGCTTCGTGCTGGGATTAGTGCATCATCTAGCCAAACCCCTCGCCTATACCTTATCCACGCGCCATATATGAATGCCTTTGCAAGTGGCTGGAGAGAGGAAAATTCACTTGTGGCTATCACTTCCGCGCTTGCAGAAAATCTAGATGAGCAAGAGCTAAAAGCCGTGCTAGCCCACGAGCTTAGCCACATACGACACGGAGATATTAGGCTTACAATGTGTGTGGGAATTTTAAGCAATATTTTGCTTTTGGTGTGCAATAACGCTGTGTGGCTATTTATGGGCAATAATCGAGGTGGTGGCGCAAACAAAGCTAGAAGCATTTTGCTGATTTTGCAATTTGTCTTGCCACTTTTGACTTTGTGGCTACAAATGTTTCTTAGTCGCTCGCGTGAATATATGGCTGATGCGGGAAGCGCATACCTTATGCACTCGCCAAACCCTCTCATAAGCGCACTAGAAAAAATCCACAACAACTACGCAAAAAACGACTTCAAAGAGATAGACACAAATCCAACTAGAAAAGCCGCATATATCTTTAGCGACTCTTTTAGCACGCACCCAAGCCTGCAAAATCGTATCCGCTCTTTGCGCGGGGAATAGATTTGCCAAATTTTACCAAGAGCGTAAAACAAGTGCATAAAATACGAGAACAAGAAATGCAAAATCAACAAATAAACGAGCAGATTTTTAGAGACTTTTGTAAGCGCATAGGCGAGGACTACACTCGCGCAGGACTTCAAGCCACGCCCAAAAGACTAGCACAACTAGAATCTATCCTCTATGCAGGCTACTCCCTTAGCCCAAAAGAAGCACTTGGCGGACTATTTGCAAATAGTGGAATTGATGAGATGATAAGCATAAAAGACATTGCGTTTTATTCAATGTGTGAGCATCATTTGCTACCATTTTTTGGCAAGGTGCATATCGGCTATGTGCCAAAAGATTCTATCGCGGGGATAAGTGGATTTGTGCGGCTTGTCGAGGTGTATGCTAAGCGATTGCAAATCCAAGAAAATCTAACCAACCAAATCGCCCAAAGTATCACAGAGCTACTTTCCCCAAAGGGCGTTATGGTGGTGTGCGAAGCGCATCATCTATGTATGAGTATGCGTGAAGCGACAAAAACTCAAGCCCAAATCACCACAAGTGCCGTGCGCGGAATCTTTAAAAGCGATTCTCGCACACGAGGTGAATTTTTGCAACTTATCAAAGGATAAAATCCACGCTAATGATAAAAATACAGCACACAAATCTTTTTGTCAAAATCCATACTTTTAAAAATCTACACTCTTTGCCAACGCCAAATTTTATAACGCTAAAATTTATACCCCACTTGCACCCAAAACTGCCTCCCCACCTCATAAGCAAGCGTAGGAGAAAAGCTATTTCCCGTGTAGTTTGTAGTGGCAATAGTAGGGATTTGACTATCAAGCACATTATAAATATCTACATTCATATACAAGGTATGTGATTTATATATGCTAAATTCCGCACTTATGCGCATATCCCAAGTAAATGCTGCTTTTATCGGCACTTTGCCGTATTGGTCATAGTCTGAATAGTTTGGGTTATATTGATTAGAAGCTACTCCGTTATTGCTTGGCTTCCCCCCTGCCCTAGCGATAAGCGCATCTGCATCATATTTGGAGCGAAATCTAAAAAAATTATTCCATATCCATTTTGTTTTGGCTATATAAAAAATATGCGTGGTATTTAGCCTAAAGGTATATGGGCGCAAAAAATTTGTAGCCCTCCTTTGACTTTGGTGGATAAGCTCTCCGTGCCACAATATAATCCTGTCCTCTAGCTCGCTTGTGCTAGCACTACTTGTATAGTCTTGGTAATTGCGCACCACATTAGTCCAATCAAAACCAAACATAAAATAATGCGCCACTCCATAAGTATGCAAAGGACGAGCATTTTCGATAAGTAGTGTAACGACATTTGTATAGGATTTTCCCTCATTTGTATAGACATAATATGTGCCAGCATAGCCCTCTATCGGAGGTAATTTTGCATAGTCGCTTCGTATCTGTCGCACTTCATCTTTGCCCTCTCGGTAGATATACTTCACGCTTAGATTCCACGATTTTATTCCTTGTGCTAGCCCTATGCTTAGCTCATCAGCATAAGGAGTTTTGATTTTTTGGAATCTAGTAGAATTTGCCATAGTGCTTATACAGTTCGTATCATACTCATAATATTGTATCTTTTGCGTGCCTGTGAGCGGGTCTATATAAGGTTTGTCCACCCTTGTGCGTGGAGCGCACTTTTTCCCACTTGCTAGGATACTCTCCCACGACTTATCAGGGCTATCTCTATAAATATCAGTCCTTAGAGTGTTGATTCCATCTTTTAGCCAATACGCATAGAGATTTGACGCATAGTAGCGATTTACCCCAGCAGTGATTTGTGTGGGATAAGTGCGTCCTTTTTGGGTTTGATTCCACGGGGCTTGGTAGTTTAGCACAAGTCGTGGCGCAGGATTTGCCCTTTGCATATAAGTATCAAAATCTAGCCTAGCACCAAGCCTTACATTTAGTTCGCCTAGCTTGGATAGCGGGATAGCAATATCATCTTGGAGGAAAAGTGCAAATGTGCCGTTATTTAGCTTGATAGGTTTTGCATTCTCAAAGCGCGTGATTTGGTTGAAGTATTGCCCATTTTTCCATACAAGCATATTTTTGCCATTGAAAGATTCTAGCTCAAAATCAGCCGTATTTGCATTGCCTGCTCCTAAGCCCTGCAAAGAAGCTGCATAAGATTCAAACCCCCTTGTATCATAAGCTTTTGCTACATCGCACCACTGCCCGTTTAAATCAGATTTTAGGCAGGCTTGTTTTTGTGCCGCAGTCATAAAAGTAGCCGTTTTTACCGCAGAATCATAGTGCTTAGAAAAGCTAAAATCAACATAACTGTAGCCTATCTCTGCACCTAATGAAAAGCTATGCTTACTAAAGCCAATACTAAAGGGGATAAAATCTTGGATAAGTTTATTGCTAAGTGTATGCTGTGTGGATTCACTTGGCGCATAGCCCCCGCTCCTTACCCAAGTCGCCCAATTACTCCACGCTTTGGAATCACTCGCCTGCCAATACTTAGTCGCGCCAAAGTTCGTATCTGTGGAGTTTTTCAAAAACTGATAGCCTAGTGTGTAAGTGAGTGAGCCTAGATGATTTTCCCACGAGGTTTTTAATGCCACATTATGCCCACCAGAATCAAAGCTATAAAAATCCTTAACCGTGCCTACGATGAAGCGATAATCATATTGTGGTGCATAAGTGTAGCTAAACTCCAAGCGCACTCTCTCACTTGGGTCATAATAGGCTTTGATGAAGTAGTTATAGATTTCGCGTTTTTGATTTTGCTTAGCAGTGCTTGAGTCTTTTGGGTCGATAGGAGTAGCTTGAGAGTTGCCACTTGAGCTAGCATAGCTATCATCACTCCTGCGCAATGGTATGTAGCTAAGTGTCGAACTAAACGAGCTGATAATCCCAAATCTATCGTTAAACTTAGATTCTATGTTTGCGCGAATAATATGCTTTGTGAAATTTGGTTGGTTACTATCGCTATATGAGTTAAGAAATGCTGATATATCGCTTGTCTCGTAAAGATGATAGCGTGTCATAGATATGGATTTTGGGTTTGCACTGCCTTGCGTGAATTGATAGCTGATATTTCCACCAAATTTTTTCTTAGGACGCTGTGTATTTGCTTGCACCACTCCTCCACTAAACCCTCCATACTCTGCACCGACATTGCTATCTAGCACAGTTATAGATTCTAGCAGGCTTGTATCTATGGCTAAGCCTTGACTTCTGCCCGGTGCTTGCCCTTGCCAATCCCCCGTGCCCGCAGGGTCAAGGTTGTTATTCATTCCCACACCGTCAAGCAAAAAGCTATTTTGATAATGCAATCCGCCGCTTATGCTAATTCTTGCAGGGTCGATTTCTCCCGGTGTGGTGGAGCGATTTTGTGCGTTATCAAACTGCACATTTGGCAGAATTCTAAGGATTGAGCCTATATCGCCATTTCCACTTGGGCTAGATTCTAGTGTTTGCGCGCTTATTTTGCCTGAACTGCTTTGATATTTTCTTATTTGTGAAGTGTCTATATCACTTGTGCCTGTTGCTACGATTTTGCCCAAATCCTTTGCTTGCAATTCTTGCTCTAAATGTTTTGCTTGCTCTTTTGTTTGGCTATCATTCTCTTGGTTATTTGGGACACTTGTTTGGCTTTGGGTTGGGGGGCTTTGAGCTGAAAGCAAATAGTGCAACAAGCACAAAGCTATCAGCAAATTTCTAAAAATACTTGACATAAAATCCCTTGTATTTTAAATTTGGACTATGATAAAACTCGATAATAAAATGCTTTATCACTTTATATCAAAATTTATCAAAAAGTGCACATAAAATCTATCAAACTATTTTTGACTCACAAAAAGCCCAAGCAAAGTGAGAATCCCGCCGATGATGAGATAAGGCGTGAGTGGCTCTCCTAGCGTAATCGTAGCGATAAACACGCCCACCACAGGAATCGCATAAATATACGCGCTTGCTTTAAGCGTGCCAAGTCGTTTGAGGCAGGCATTCCAGCTTAGGTAGCAAAGCGCGGAAGCCACCAGCCCCAAAAAGAGCAGGTTTGCAAGATTGCTAGGCTTAAGATAGCGCGAAGATTCTGAAATCGCACTTAAGTTCGCGCTAAGATTTTCCCCGTCCAAAATACCGCCCAAAAACCCGCTTTGATACAGCGCGAAAGGAAGCGTGAAAATCAGTCCATAAAAAAAGATTCTGCGCGTCATTGCGATAGGATTGCTCCCACGATACGCGCTAAAAAGTCGCTCCAAGATAATGGTATAAACCGACCACACAAGCCCAGCAAGGATACACAGCATATCCCCAAGCGGCGAGATTTGCACGCTAAAGTTGCCATTAAACACCACAAGCACGATACCCACAAACACAATCACAAAGCCAAGCACAAAAAATCGCCCAAACCTCTTGCCAAAAAAGAGCCTTAGCAAAAGCGCGGTTGTGATTGGGTTTATAGCCACTAGAAGTGAGGCGTTTGAGGCATTAGTAAGGGTAAGTGCGATATTTTCTAGCAAAAAATACAAACAGCTCCCACTAAGCCCCGCACCGATGAAAAGCAGCTCCTTTTTACCACGCTCAAAGGCAATGCTTTTGTGGCACAAAAGGGCTAAAAAAATATACGCCAAAGCAAAGCGGATAAAGAGAATCTCCGCAGGGGCAAAATCCTCTAGCAGTGCCTTTGTCGCGCTAAAAGTGCTCCCCCACACCACAATGGTAAAAATCGCCAAAAAGTGCCCAATAAAACTATGCCAACTCTGCCCCAAAAATACACCGCGCAAATCCACTACCCCTTAAAAATAAATAAAAACCACACAACATTATAAAATCTAAAAGTTTATACAAAAGGATTTTTTATATAGATTTAGCAAATGAACTGCGCTTGGCAAAATTTTAGACAAATAAAAAACCGCTAAAAAATGCAAAATCATTTACAAGGCGTGATGAATATAAAAAGGCATAGATTTTACCACGCATAAATTTTATGCAAATTTTGCGCTAAAATCCCTAGAATTTTTTCTTACTCACATCTTCTAGGATTTCATCGGCTATGCCATTTACGCGTTTGGCGACTTCGTTTGTGGCATTTACCACCTCGACATTTTCTTGTGTGGTGCTCTCTAGTTGCGCGATTGCCTCATTTATCTGGCTTAAGCCACTTGTTTGCTCGTTGATAGATTCGCTCATCTCATTGACAGATTGCACGAGGATATTGACATTTGCTTCGATTTCGCCGAGTGAATGCCCCGTGCGCTCGGCTAGCTTCCTCACTTCATCTGCCACTACGGCAAATCCCCTGCCGTGCTCGCCCGCACGCGCGGCTTCAATCGCAGCATTGAGCGCGAGCAAGTTTGTTTGGTCGGCTATGTCGCGTATCACGCCCACGATGTTTTTTATGTCTTCGGCTTGGTGTGTGCATTCATCGGTTTTTTCGCTCACTATGTGCATAGAGGAGCTTATCTGCTCTACTGCAGTAGCGGACTCCTCAAGCGAGGTGGCTTGCTTTTGAGAACGCTCTGTGAGGGCTTGCATAGAAGTTTCTAGCTCGCTAGATTTCGCCCCTAGCTCTTTGGCAAAGCCCGCAGAGTGCTTTAGCATTTGGGTAATAGAATCTCCTAGCGCGTTTATGTCTTTTTCGATTCCTTGCGGATTTTGTATGCGCGAACTAAAGTCGTTTTTGCGATAGGCTTCAAAGGCTTGTGTGGCGTTTGAGAGCTTATGCCCTACGAGGTTAAATAGCGTTTGACTCATCTCATTTAGCCTATCTTTGAGAGAATTTGTCTGCGGATTTGGGCTACTTAGCGTGATAGTCTTGCCAAATTTCCCTTGCTTTGCCTCATCTACCACAGCACTCACCTCTTTTATAATCGCAGAATCTTGCTCTATCATCTCTTGGGTGTGTGTGATATTTTTGTCAATCTCGCTGCTCATTTTCCCAAATTCATCTTGACTTGTGAGATTGAGCGGTTTGGGGGCTTGCTTTGTCTCATAGTTCAAAAACGCAAAGAACTTGTGCAAGCTCTCTTGTATCGCGCCTAGCGGCTTAAAGAAATATTTAATCGCAAAAAATAGCCCTACCCCGCCAAGAATGAGTAGCACCAAAGCAAGCGCGCTAGAAGCGATGAAATTCTCATTTATCGCCTTTGTCAAGTCCGCTTCGTTTGCTTCAGCAGCGATTATCCAGCCAAAAGGCATTTGCTCATAAAACACGATTTTATCCACACCCAAAAACTTCATTTTAAACTCGCCCACAGGCTTTTGACTTGCCTTGCTTACGACTTGTGCGCCTAGTGCTTTGAGTTTGTCTTTGCCGATTGTTTCTAAATCCGCGTGAGAAAACACCTCGCCTTCAGAATCTATAAGCAAAATCCGCAGGCTTGGCAACTCTTTGCGATAGAAGTTTTTGAACCTATCTTGGAATCCGCCCACCGAAATATCCACCGCTATCACGCCCTCAAACTTGCCATTGCGAAAAAACGGCATAGCCGCAGTGGCTGAAATAGTCGCCTCCATTCCAGCGACTTTGCTTTCATAAGGCGCGGTTACGAAAAATTTTTGCGTATTTTTAGCAGCTTGATACCAGCCTCGCGTGCGGAAGTCAAATGTGCCATCATCGGGCATAGAGGATAGGCGATTTATATCGCTTTTTGGCATACCTGAAATCATTCTGCCATCGCCTTGCTCATATACGATGAACGCGGCGTCATATTGGACAAATTTAGCGAGATTTGCCAGAATCTTTCTTTGGGCAACAATGTCGTTTCTATCGACATTTGCAAGAAGCGCGGAAAGCTCGCGCAAATGCTGCTCCGCCTCGATTCCCATCGTTATGTTTATGGTAGTGAAAGATGAGTGAAGCATAAGCTGCTGCAAGCCGTTAAAAATATCGGTGGTGGATTTTGAAGTGCGCGTGTAATTTACCACGCTGACAATCCCAATCATAATGACAAATATGCCAATAGCGAGCGTAAGAATCTTGGAAGCGACGGTTTTGAACATTTTTTACTCTCCTTGTTGTTTTTTTTAACTTTTGTTAAAAATCATTATAACAAAAAAAAAAAAAAACGACAAGAGGTGTATTATTTGTGGGTTTTTGGCAAATTTTAGCGATGAAATATTAAATGTTTTTGCAAGTTTTTGAAGTATGCAAAGTATGCAAAGAAGTGGAGTGAAAATAAAAAATTGCAAAAAAGTGTCTTTTTGCAATTTTTTATTTTAGGATTCTAAGACTAATATTATGGCAGTAAAATGATACAATAGTGCCTAGATTGTTTGTCAAAAATTTAGTGAGATAGCAAATGACAGAGCTAGAAATACAAAGAGCAAAAGAAAAAATAGCCCGCGCTCTATGGGGAGATACAATCAGTATTCAACTGCCTCTAGAAAAAACGCATTATATTACTTCATTTAGCCTTATAAGCTACGACAAAACAACAAATGAATACAGGATTGACAGTAAAAACAATCATAATTTAAGCAATATCGACTTTAAGCTAAACATATATGATTTTGACATAGAAACCATAGCCAAATACAATATAAAGTTTGTTAATTGCTCGTTTGAGTGCGAAGTAAATCTCAATCCAAGCAATAAAAGCAAAAAAGACAAATTGTTTGAATATAAAAATACTCTTGTTTTTGATAATGTTACTTTCAAAAAAAATTTTGATTGCAGTTTTATCAAAACCAATGGAAAGATTATGTTTGACAAAATCATTTTTAATGAAGCGTCTTTTGAAAATTCTATATTCAGCAAAAAGGCTAATTTTTCTTACGCAAAATTTGTTGGAAAATCTTGCTTTGCAAATGCAGAATTTGATGAGGAAGCAAACTTTAGCAATGCTAAATTTTGCGATAATGCTGATTTTAGTGGCGCGATTTTTAGAGCGGATGCGTATTTTCATAGAGCAGTTTTTAAGCAAGATTTACAAATGTGTAGAGTAGCATTTGAACGAGTGGCAAATTTTTATTTTGCCACCTTTGAAACCGTAGTAAATTTTTCAGCGTGCGTTATCCAAAATCCAAGATTCCTAAACTTTGTCGGTGTTAACACAAAACACAAAACACATAACATTAAATCAAATGGCTGAATATATAAATAAAAAAGTAGAATATGAAGCTAGAGACAATAAAGAAAAAGATAAGACAAAAATACACTTAAAGATTCAACACGCACAAAATTTAAAAGATTCTTTTAGGGCTATTAAAGATACACTTCTTTCACAAAACAATCTTTTAGAAGCGCAAAATTGGCACATACTAGAGCTATATGCAAAAGAACTTGAATTAGAGTTTTCCATAGAGCAAGGACAACATAAAAAAGTAGATACAACACAAAAATGCGATGAGGATAACAAACAAGATAGCAAAAAATATAAAAATAATGAGCTAGATTTTACGCTGTGGATAGACAATGCGATATTAAAACTATATAGACACACAAGCAATCATCACACAAATTTCACAACTATATTAAATTTCACAACCACGATGATAGTATCTTATGGTAGTTTACTATTTTTGATGAGGGTTATATTGCCATATATGATGACTTATGGAGAAACCATATCTTATAGTGTTACATTGTTTATTGGGTTAATTTTTTTGGCAATCTTTTATTCTTTTAATAAAAACGCATTTAGTAAAAAACTAACTTTGTTACTTATATTGTTTATGCTTATTTATTTTCTGTTATCAAGCACTTTCTTAATCTATTTTGTGTATACGCTTTGCTTTTTAATGATATATGTAATTGTTTTGGGAATATTTTACTCCTTATTTCGCACAAAAAATATTGCTGATTATTTTAGGGCATTTATGTATTTTTTTCTACTATGGATTCTCGTTGCAAAACCACAACTCCTAAATCCACTTGTAGGCATATTTTCAGCTGATACATTGAGCGAAAATCGATTAGAAAAAAGGCTTAACAATATGGAAGCAAACGCTATAATAAATCTATCTAAAATTTCGCAAAAAGAATTTAATTTAAAAAACGATGATAACGCTTCTTTTACAGAATCAAAGTCAGTAAAAGAAATTATATTATCAAACAAAAATGAGCTAAGCAATATCATATCATTTTTGTTTGATGATAGAAAAGTGAATAACTTTAAAACCATTTTAGCTACGCTTAAAGATAATCCTAACAACCTATCAAACACAATAAAAAATATTGATGATAGCAACAGCAATAGCGTAATTTTTTGTGATATGAAAAAGTTACTAAAGTATGATTTTGATAGAGATGATTATGATATACCCTGCAATATAAGAAGAGAATTTACCTCCATATCAATGAATCCAAGCCATAAAGAATATCAAATTTTTGAATCACAAGAAAATCAAACTAGATTAAAAAATATTTTGGCACTTATAGATTTGAATGACGAACTAAAACTTAAAGAGATAAAAGAAATTATTGATTATGATGAAGCTAGTAATAGCATTATAAAATCTACTAGCATAATTTATGGCATCATTCTTCTGCTTTGCCTCTTTTCTTTGCAAAAGAGTGCGCGCAAAAATTCTATAATACCTTCTTAAAGCATTTGATGATATAGTAAAATCTAAAAATGTGAAACAAAGTAAGTGGAACCTCCAAATAACACAAACTTTCAAGTTAGCTTTGGAGTTATTTTTTTTAGCAATATTAAAAAAGTTTAAAATTACATAAGTTATATGGATTTTAAATCCCCACAAATTTTAGAAATTCCTTAATATTCATATAATTTTCTAGATATTTTATAAGTTTGATAAATCATTTTTTACTGATTTTCCTAAATAGCTGTCAAAAAATAATCCGAATAAATGTTTTGTAGGATTGCAAGTTCTTATAAATTTTGAAGTTTTTAAGAGTGCTATAAACTTTGAAAGTTTTCGCAATTTGCATAAACATTTTGTGCTTATGATTTTGCGTTTATTAGTGAGTTTGTGCTTTTGTTTGGTGCGCATGGTGGTATAGATAGCTTTAGCTCTGTGTTAAATAGTGCATTTTACATACGCTCTACGCAAAGTCATTTAAGTTAATAGCCCTAGAAATCTTAGAGTTGTTTTTTGGAAATTTTAAGGATTCTTAAGAAGTTATCTTATGTAAAATCTTAAGGTTTTTTAGAAGCTGTTTTTCTACGCGAGTTCATCTTTTTCACAAGCATTTAGATTGTATAAGCAAGTTTTTACAATCAAGTTGAAACAATACAATACAAGGCAAGGCAAGATAAAAAGTAAGGTAAAGTAAGATAGAAAGTAAAGTAAAATAAGGAGCAAAAACAAGATGAGGCAAGATAGAAAGTAAAGCAAGATAAAAAACAATACCAAGATAAGATAAAAACAATAAAAAGCAGATAAAGCAAGATTTTGTGAGTAGGATAAACATTTCCCCAATCCCTGCATCGACCTACATTCCCACACTTGCAAAGTGCAGTATCATCAGCGAAGAGGAGCTTAACTGCTAGGTTCGGAATGGAGCTAGGTGTGTCCTCCTCTCTATAGACACAAGGAAAAGGGAAATAAAGGCAAGCAAACACATTTACCCAAACTTAAGCCTCATAAAATCTAAGATTCTACATATCAACCTGCACTTAAGAAGTAGTATTTCACTACCCATAAACCTAAGATTTTGTGAGGCTTTTGCTAGGCTTTTACACTGCACAAGGCAGAGTATAGAGCTATCTCTTTAGCTATGTTTTTGCCCTTATTTCCATTTTCCTATGGGGATAACAAACATTTGATACGCTAGAATTTTATTGCTTTTATGCCTAAAAGACGCTAATCCTTTATGTGTGCTTATATGCACTTATGCGAAATTTGCATAAATAAGATTTACAAAGAAACAAATCACTATAAACCACTTACTACACACAAGCACCCTGATGAGTAAAAACAATAAATAACTAAGTATCAACCATTGATAATAGCCCAAAAGTAACTAGATATAAACTAGATTCTAGACTTAAATAAAAACACACCAACAATTATACAACCCTTGCTTTACCCAATTTGATACACTCAATAAGGCAGTAATTAGAATACTTAACGCTATATAAAGAAATAAGCCAAACGGTCTATTAGTAGTAGTCAGCTAAACACATTACTATGCTTACACACCTACCCTATCAAGCAGCTAGTCTTGCTGCGACCTTCAGGGAGAGTTAATCTTGGAGTTGGCTTCCCGCTTAGATGCTTTCAGCGGTTATCACATCCACGCGTAGCTACGCAGCGATGCTCTTGGCAGAACAACTGCTACACCAGTGGCGTGTCCATCCCGGTCCTCTCGTACTAGGGACAGCTCTCCTCAACTCTCCTACGCCCACGGCAGATAGGGACCGAACTGTCTCACGACGTTCTGAACCCAGCTCGCGTACCGCTTTAAATGGCGAACAGCCATACCCTTGGGACCTGCTCCAGCCCCAGGATGCGATGAGCCGACATCGAGGTGCCAAACCTCCCCGTCGATGTGAGCTCTTGGGGGAGATCAGCCTGTTATCCCCGGGGTACCTTTTATCCTTTGAGCGATGACCCTTCCACACAGAATCACCGGATCACTATGACCGACTTTCGTCTCTGCTCGACTTGTTTGTCTCGCAGTCAGGCTGGCTTATGCCATTACACTCTACTTGCGATTTCCAACCGCAATGAGCCAACCATTTGTGAGCCTCCGTTACTTTTTAGGAGGCGACCGCCCCAGTCAAACTACCCACCAGACATTGTCCTACTTGAGGATAACTCAAGCTAGTTAGCCCACAGAAACATTAAGGGTGGTATCTCAAGGACAGCTCCATCTCCACCAGAGTAGAGACTTCAAAGCTTCCCACCTATCCTGCGCATAATGCTCCCATGTGCAGTGCCAAGCTGTAGTAAAGGTCCACGGGGTCTTTCCGTCTTGCCGCGGGTAGGAGGAATTTTCACCTCCACTACAATTTCACTGAATCTCTCTTTGAGACAGCTCCCATCTCGTTACGCCATTCATGCAGGTCGGTATTTAACCGACAAGGAATTTCGCTACCTTAGGACCGTTATAGTTACGGCCGCCGTTTACTCGGGCTTCAATTCAATGCTTTGGGTTACCCCTGACAAATCCTCTTAACCTTCGAGCACCGGGCAGGCGTCACACCTTATACTTCCTCTTACGAGTTTGCAAAGTGCTGTGTTTTTGGTAAACAGTCGGGAGGGACTCTTTGCTGAGACCACTTGCGTGGCACACCTTATCGCGAACTTACGGTGCTAGTTTGCAGAGTTCCTTAAAGAGAGTTCTTTCACGCGCCTTAGAATACTCATCTCATCTACCTGTGTCGGTTTGCGGTACGGGCAATAGTAGCTAAACTTAGAAACTTTTCTTGGCACGACGGTATCAGTGATTCTCCCCGCTATCCGAAGACTTTGGAGAGCCTTTTAGGTTTGACATACAGAGGCGGATTTGCCTATCCTCCAAGCTGCACCCTTAGACTAGCACTTCCATCAGCTAGCTCACCTAACCCTATGCGTCCTTCCATCGCACACTACTATTGGTATTGGAATATTAACCAATTTTCCATCGACTACCCATTTCTGACTTGTCTTAGGACCCGACTAACCCTACGATGACGAGCATCGCGTAGGAAACCTTAGACTTTCGGCGAAGTGGATTCTCACCACTTTTATCGCTACTCATTCCTGCATGCTCACTTCGCATCGCTCCACCACTTCTTGCCGATATGGCTTCAACGCAGATACGAACGCTCTTCTACCACTCTATGCTTTCACATAGAATCTACAACTTCGGTGTCTATCTTAGCCCCGTTATATTTTCTGCGCAAAATCACTAGACCAGTGAGCTGTTACGCTTTCTTTAAAGGATGGCTGCTTCTAAGCCAACCTCCTGGTTGTCTAAGTAACTTCACATCATTTTCCACTTAGAATAGAACTTTGGGACCTTAGTTGGTAGTCTGGGTTGTTCCCCTTTTGACGATTGATTTTATCACCCACCGCCTGACTCCCAAGATAAGGCAATAGGTATTCGTAGTTTGACAGGGGTTGGTACCGCGGTGAGCAGCCCTAGCCCAATCAGTGCTCTACCCCCTATTGCTATCACTTGAGGCTATACCTAAATATATTTCGAAGAGAACCAGCTATCACCAAGTTTGTTTGGCCTTTCACCCCTATCCACAACTCATCCCAACCCGTTTCAATGGGCACGAGTTCAGTCCTCCATAAGCTGTTACACTTACTTCAACTTGGTCATGGATAGATCACTTGGCTTCGGGTCTGCAGCATCTGACTTAACGCCCTATTAAGACTCGCTTTCGCTATGGCTTCGCGTGTGCTTAACCTTGCCAGATACCACAACTCGCAGGATCATTATGCAAAAGGCAGTCCATCACCCTGATAAATCATAGGGCTCTGAATGATTGTAAGCAAATGGTTTCAGGTTCTATTTCACTCCGCTCACTGCGGTTCTTTTCACCTTTCCCTCACGGTACTTGTGCGCTATCGGTGTAGTAGTAGTATTTAGGGTTGGAGAGTGGTCTCCCCTGCTTCAGGCAAGATTTCTCGTGTCTCGCCCTACTCTGGATACTGCTACCTAGCAATGTCTTTTCGCATACGGGATTATCACCCTCTATGATAAGTCTTTCCAAACTCTTCTGCTAAGACATTGCAGTGGATATTGCAGTCCTCAACCCCGAGTGCAAGCACTCGGTTTGCCCTTTTCCCCGTTCGCTCGCCGCTACTAGGGGAATCTCGTTTGATTTCTTTTCCTCTAGCTACTGAGATGTTTCACTTCGCTAGGTTCGCTCCATTAAAGGTAATGCGCATCACTACGCATTGGGTTGCCCCATTCGGATACCTACGCATCAAAGCTCCTTGACAGCTCCGCGTAGCTTTTCGCAGTCTAGTGCGTCCTTCATCGCCTCTACTACCCAAGGCATCCACCATTTGCTCTATTGTAGCTTATGCCTTTTTGTTAAGTATTCTTACATTACCGCCTTATTGAGTGTATCATTTTAGCTTGTTGTGGATTCACAACAATGCTTAAACAAAGACTTCAATAAAGCAGGGTTATTGTAGTTTTATTTTACTTAGGCTATTAACAATGAAAAGTCAAATAACACGACTTATAAAGTCTAATGCAAATCCTAAGCTAGAAATCATAAATCACAAGCTAGAAATCATAATATGCTAAATCTTGCAAAAGCCATAAACTCTAGCAAGAATCTAAAGCGATAAAATCTAAGAGGATTAAAAATCCAAATTAGAATCTAGCCAAATCTAGCTGATTTTAACTCAAGCAAGTATGATAAAATCCAAAGTAAGATAGCTTAAGAACCTTAAAGATGGAAAAATCAAATAGGCTAGAATCTTAAGGATAATAAAACCCAAGAATCTTAAAGAATCTAACTAAAAATCTAAAAGACAATCTAGCACAAAGAGGCTAGATAGAATCTAAGTTAAGATTCTAAATAACTCCAAGTGGATTTTATAGCTAGATTCTAGTTGATTGTAATAGAATCTACTTAAGATTATAAACCCAAGTTGAAGTAAGAACCTAAAAAAGTGTTAGATTATTACTTCAATAAGATTCCATTTTTTAGATTTTTTGCCCTTAATAGAGATTCTAAAGAACTCCACAAAAAACACTAAAAAGAATGCTAAAAGAACACCTTAACACCAAAGGTTTCTTAAAGATTCTCTATGTGGATTCTCCTAAGACTTGCATTAAACCTTATAGAACAAACAATAAAAACAAAAACTCTAAGCTAAACTAAAAATCCAAGTAAGTTAATCAAATATTGCGTTGCTGATTTTAACCAAATTATTTTTTAAGTAATTTGGTTTTAACCAACCACTTCTAATTAACCATTTTAATTGGCTTTAATTAGTTTTAATTAACTTGGGATTTTAGATAGACTTAAGCTATGGTGGAGAATAGCGGGATCGAACCGCTGACCTCCTGCGTGCAAAGCAGGCGCTCTCCCAGCTGAGCTAATTCCCCTTATTTGCAAAGATTTTCTTAAAAAAACTTAAGCAATCTAAGAAATCTAAAATAACATAACAAGGATAGGCTAAAGACCACAATGTATTTCCTAAATCTAACCCATAAACAAGTTCATTGCCACTAAACCAAAAATAGACAAGAAACAAGCTATGGTGGGCTTAAGAGGACTTGAACCTCTGACCTCACCCTTATCAGGGGTGCGCTCTAACCACCTGAGCTATAAGCCCATATTGAATCAAATAGGACAATAATCTCTGAAAACTAAGCAAGAATCTAAAGCGCGTAATGTGCCAACTCTACCAACTAAAAATAGCAAGGTTGCAAGCAAGCTAAACAAATAGCTTGCTTTTTTTCTCTGAAAGGAGGTGATCCAACCGCAGGTTCTCCTACGGTTACCTTGTTACGACTTCACCCCAGTCGCTGCATCCGCCGTGGGCGGTAACCAATTTAGTATCCCGACTTAAGGCGAATACAACTCCCATGGTGTGACGGGCGGTGAGTACAAGACCCGGGAACGTATTCACCGCAACATTGCTGATTTGCGATTACTAGCGATTCCAGCTTCATGTAGTCGAGTTGCAGACTACAATCCGAACTGAGAGGTGTTTTTGAGATTGGCTCCATCTTACGATATTGCAACTCTTTGTGCACCCCATTGTAGCACGTGTGTAGCCCTAGGCGTAAGGGCCATGATGACTTGACGTCGTCCCCACCTTCCTCCTCCTTACGAAGGCAGTCTATTTAGAGTGCTCAGCCAAACTGCTAGCAACTAAATACGGGGGTTGCGCTCGTTGCGGGACTTAACCCAACATCTCACGACACGAGCTGACGACAGCCGTGCAGCACCTGTTTTCAAGCTCCACAAAGTGGCACTCCACTATCTCTAGCGGATTCTATCAATGTCAAGCCTAGGTAAGGTTCTTCGCGTATCTTCGAATTAAACCACATGCTCCACCGCTTGTGCGGGTCCCCGTCTATTCCTTTGAGTTTTAATCTTGCGACCGTACTCCCCAGGCGGAATGCTTAATGCGTTAGCTGCATTACTGCAAGGACAAGCCTCACAACAACTAGCATTCATCGTTTAGGGCGTGGACTACCAGGGTATCTAATCCTGTTTGCTCCCCACGCTTTCGCGCTTAAGCGTCAGTAATGTTCCAGCAGGTCGCCTTCGCAATGAGTATTCCTCTTGATCTCTACGGATTTTACCCCTACACCAAGAATTCCACCTACCTCTCCCATACTCTAGAAAAGTAGTTTCAAATGCAGTTCTATGGTTAAGCCTTAGCATTTCACATCTGACTTACTTTCCCGCCTACGCGCTCTTTACGCCCAGTGATTCCGAGTAACGCTTGCACCCTCCGTATTACCGCGGCTGCTGGCACGGAGTTAGCCGGTGCTTATTCGTTAGATACCGTCATAATCTTCTCTAACAAAAGGAGTTTACAATCCTAAAACCTTCATCCTCCACGCGGCGTTGCTGCTTCAGGGTTTCCCCCATTGAGCAATATTCCCTACTGCTGCCTCCCGTAGGAGTCTGGACCGTGTCTCAGTTCCAGTGTGTCCGTTCACCCTCTCAGGCCGGATACCCGTCATAGCCTTGGTGAGCCATTACCTCACCAACAAGCTGATAGGACATAGACCAATCCTTTAGCGAAAGCACTCAAAAATACTCTTAAAAATACATTTATAAGCTACATATAGCATAATCATTGTAGTGCTAGATTCTCCTGCATTTATGCAAATAAACTTGCAAATCTAACCCTACACTTATCACACTCTATGAGCTTAGCTAAGTGCATTTCTAAGAGCATTTTTGAGTGCCTCTTTCCCCCGTAGGGAGTATCTAGTATTAATCACCGTTTCCAGTGGCTATCCCAGACTAAAGGGTATGTTATCTATGCGTTACTCACCCGTGCGCCACTAATCCACCTCTAGCAAGCTAAAGGCTTCATCGTTCGACTTGCATGTATTAGGCACGCCGCCAGCGTTCACTCTGAGCCAGGATCAAACTCTCCATAAAAATGGGGAATTTAGAATCTAAAAATAGAGCCAAACTCTCCATAAAAAGTTAAAGTTTTTGAAGCTATGGAAATTTAAGTCAATATAAAATACCAACCACAAACTTGCCATAAACTCATAAAAACTTAAATAAGGCTCACAAAGTTAAACTTGCAAACTCTAAACTTTAGAATTTGTGCTTAAATTTTGTGTTTTATGAAAGGGTTTATCCTTGCTACTTACTAAATCATAACTATTAAGCTAGTAAAAACATAGCTTAAAGTTATAGACTTATCACTCGTATCACAAAGACTTTACTCTTAAGCTAAGTTAAGTGTTGCAATATGCAATAACAATTTGCAACGGTTACTTAAAGCTTTAAGTCATAGTCGAGTTGTATGAATGTAAGAGATAAAGCTAGCATAATTACTTGCTTTATCATCTTGCTTAGTTGTCAAAGATCATTTACCAATTTTTCATCAATTCTAGTTAAAGATAAAAAATGTAAAATATCACCAAATTGCTCTTTAAGTGTTTTTACTTCAATGTTCTTATCGTTCTTATCAATCTCTTATTACCACTCGTTAATGCTATCTTAAACATTCACTATCTAATGCTTTTAAAGCATTTTTAAGTCGTTTAAGTCGATTTTTGTTGTTTGTAGCTTTTGTGGATATTGTTTTAAGCGCAATCACGCTTTATCAAACTTTACACCACTTCACATTCTCTGGATTCTCTAACGCTTACAACACTGCTTTACACTATCTACACTGCTTTACATTGCTCTGCTCTACATTTAGAGTATCACAAAACATCACAGCAGTATCACAGCTAGCGACACAATATACACAACAATGAGTATCCCAAATAAAAGTCATTTAACAAATCATTTGGCATCATTTGGTAATGATAAGAAACAAATCATCTAGTATAAAGTGCAAGTGCTACAATGCAAGTATGAAATGCGTAAAAACTACACAAGAAAACAACACAGAAATAACAAGAAACAAAAAGATAAAAAACACGGGAAAATTTGGGAAAGGGAATAATACAGATATTATGCTTAAATGTTGCTTAAGTGTGGGGATAATTAAGAGAAATTGTGAAAGATAAAATATCAAATGTCATAAAGTAAGTGTGAAAAAGTGTGAAAGATTTGTGGGGGGAGGTTGGAAAAATTTCGGTGGAAATGTAAATTTTTT